>NZ_PSZL01000010.1:0-2500 GCF_002964915.1 Apibacter sp. wkB309 | reverse complement strand
TCCCTCTCGGACATGGACCTTAGCACCCATGCCCTCACTGCTAAGAAACATATAATAGCATTCGGAGTTTGTCAGGATTTGGTAGGCGGTGAAACCCCCGCATCCAATCAGTAGCTCTACCTCTAGTATACTCTTTCTTAACGCTGCACCTAAATGCATTTCGGGGAGTACGAGCTATCTCCCAGTTTGATTAGCCTTTCACCCCTATCCACAGGTCATCCGAAGACTTTTCAACGTCAACCGGTTCGGTCCTCCACTTTGTGTTACCAAAGCTTCAACCTGCCCATGGATAGATCACAAGGTTTCGCGTCTAATCCCACTAACTCAACGCCCTATTCAGACTCGCTTTCGCTGCGGCTCCGTAGCTGAACTACTTAACCTCGCTAGTGAAATTAACTCGTAGGCTCATTATGCAAAAGGCACGCCGTCACATCTTACGATGCTCCGACCGCTTGTAGGCGTATGGTTTCAGGGTCTCTTTCATCTTTCTTTTCGAAATACTTTTCACCTTTCCCTCACGGTACTTGTTCGCTATCGGTCTTCAAGGAGTATTTAGCCTTGGAGGATGGTCCCCCCATGTTCAGACAGGATTTCACGTGTCCCGCCCTACTCTTTTTCATACATATCCAGATTTCACTTACAGGACTTTCACCTTCTTTGGTTGTTCTTTCCAAAACATTCTGCTATCTAATTACATACTTTTGGGCTCTTCCGATTTCGCTCGCCACTACTCTCGGAATCTCGGTTGATTTCTTTTCCTCTTCCTACTTAGATGTTTCAGTTCGGAAGGTTTGCCTTCCCTTGCGGGAATACTATACTCTTGTATAGTGGGTTGCCCCATTCAGATATCTGCGGATCACTTCGTGTGTGCCAATCCCCGCAGCTTTTCGCAGCTTACCACGTCTTTCTTCGCCTCTTGAAGCCTAGGCATCCGCCATACGCCCTTAACGATTTCTTTTCCTTAGCCAATTATATTGGCCGCTCGGTTTATTTTTTTATATAAAATCCCAATAATGTCAATGATCCGTATATAACACTGGTTCTTTTTTACTACTTCTTTCGTTTTTAGAACCTTGTGGAGAATAAGGGAGTCGAACCCTTGACCTCCTGCGTGCAAGGCAGGCGCTCTAGCCAGCTGAGCTAATTCCCCTTGTTTCCCTTTGTAGTCTCAGGCAGACTCGAACTGCCGACCTCTACATTATCAGTGTAGCGCTCTAACCGGCTGAGCTATGAGACTGATTGATTTCTATTTTCCTCGTTGCTCCTTTTACTCTTCTTCTATTGTCTTACCTTTTCCTTACAGGGGCTTTTCAGGGGTGTTATATATCTTGTGTTTTTTTCAACTTTTTCTTACTCTTTTATTTGTTTAAGTAGGAAACACCTGGAAGTTGTTAGCTTCTTTTGGGGGTTGTTATTCCTTGTTTTGACTTTTTGCTCTAAAAAAGAGATGTTCCAGCCGCACCTTCCGGTACGGCTACCTTGTTACGACTTAGCCCCAGTCACTAGTTTTACCCTAGGCAGCTCCTTTTACGGTCACCGACTTCAGGTACCCCCAGCTTCCATGGCTTGACGGGCGGTGTGTACAAGGCCCGGGAACGTATTCACCGCAGCATGGCTGATCTGCGATTACTAGCGATTCCAGCTTCATAGAGTCGAGTTGCAGACTCCAATCCGAACTGAGACCGGCTTTTGAGATTCGCATCTGGTTGCCCAGTAGCTGCCCTCTGTACCGGCCATTGTAGCACGTGTGTGGCCCAGGGCGTAAGGGCCGTGATGATTTGACGTCATCCCCACCTTCCTCGCGGTTTGCACCGGCAGTCTCATTAGAGTTCCCGACTTTAATCGCTGGCAACTAATGATAAGGGTTGCGCTCGTTATAGGACTTAACCTGACACCTCACGGCACGAGCTGACGACAACCATGCAGCACCTTGAAAATTGTCCGTAGAAATACTTATTTCTAAGTACGTCAATTCCCATTTAAGCCCTGGTAAGGTTCCTCGCGTATCATCGAATTAAACCACATGCTCCACCGCTTGTGCGGGCCCCCGTCAATTCCTTTGAGTTTCAACCTTGCGGTCGTACTCCCCAGGTGGGATACTTATTACTTTCGCTTAGTCACTGAGGGCTTACCCCCAACAACGAGTATCCATCGTTTACGGCGTGGACTACCAGGGTATCTAATCCTGTTCGCTCCCCACGCTTTCGTCCATCAGCGTCAATCGGTATTTAGTAACCTGCCTTCGCAATCGGGGTTCTGTGTAATATCTATGCATTTCACCGCTACACTACACATTCCAGCTACTTCAATACTATTCAAGATTAACAGTATCAACGGCAGTTCTACAGTTAAGCTGCAGGTTTTCACCGCTGACTTATCAACCCGCCTACGGACCCTTTAAACCCAATAAATCCGGATAACGCTCGCATCCTCCGTATTACCGCGGCTGCTGGCACGGAGTTAGCCGATGCTTATTCGTATGGTACCTTCAGAACATTAC
>NZ_PSZL01000003.1:0-137664 GCF_002964915.1 Apibacter sp. wkB309 | reverse complement strand
CTTCTCAGGTCTCTCTTCTTCTATTTTTCTCTTTCGTTGTTCCTGACTTGCGGGTGCAAAGATAGCTACTTTTTCTTTCCCCGCAAGTTTTTTTGTAATCTTTTTTTAATCTTTTTTCCTAATTTATTACTAATATACTGTATATCAAACCCTTAAGCTCCTAAATTTTTTTTAATTTTTTTTTATATTTATTCCTGCTTCTCTCCTGATCATTCGTATTGGAGCTTTTTGGCTTGTTCTTCTTCTTTTCTAGTTTATCATCTTTATAGGTTGTATACTCTATATTTATATTGTTAGTTTTGTATTCGTATCCGCTATTGATTTTATTCTAGTACTTTTTTTATATATAATATATAGGTAGATTGTGCACTTTACTATTACTTTAACTGAATAGCTTTTTGTTTTGTAATTTATAATAATATTTATCGAACAAGTTATTAAAGTCTTTTGCTAAATAAACTAATATATAAAATTAAACCTAAAAAGATATATAAACTATATATAACAAAAAAGACTGCTTATTTATCATAGCAGTCTTTTTAATTTTTCAGATATGTTTAGCAGATTATCTTTTAGCTCTGTATTCGCTAACAGTTAATTGCTTTCTTCCTTTTGCTCTACGTCTTGCTAAGACTTTTCTTCCGTTAGCTGATGCCATTCTTTCACGAAAACCATGCTTGTTTCTTTTCTTTCTTTCTGAAGGTTGAAATGTACGTTTCATCGGTTGTTATCTTATATCTTTATATTCGTTAATCTTTTTCGAGGTTGCAAAGATAGCATTTATTTTTTATATTCCTACTTTTAATTGTTTTTTTGTGTAAAAAATTTTAGGTGTAACCGTAAGGTAGTTATAGGTTTATAGTCATAAACAAGGTTATTGTAGGTTATTTCTTCACTTTACATGACAAATGTTACTATATAGTAAACTTCTTCTTAGTTGATATATTTATTTGTTCTGTCAAGAAAGAATAAATCTTGATTGGTTCTTTTATATTAAGGTAATTTATATTTTATTGTCGTGAAATCAATTTTATACTTATCAATAAAAAAAGCTATCATTAATGATAGCTTTTTCAATTCATTATAAAGTAGTAATATGAATATTACCCGTTAATTTTAGCAATTCTTTGAATCAATTCAACAACTTTGTTAGAATATCCCCACTCATTATCATACCAGCTTACTACTTTAACAAATTTAGGGCTTAATTGTATCCCTGCTTTTGCATCAAAGATTGATGTACGTGGATCTGTAATAAAGTCAGAAGAAACAACTTCTTCATCGGTATATCCTAAAATTCCTTTTAATTCACCTTCTGATGCTTCTTTCATTGCTTTACAGATTTCATCATAAGTTGTTTCTTTAGCTAAATTTACTGTTAAGTCAACTACTGAAACGTCTAGGGTTGGTACACGGAATGCCATACCTGTTAATTTTCCGTTCAAAGAAGGAATTACTTTTCCAACTGCTTTAGCAGCTCCGGTTGAAGATGGAATTATATTTCCTGCAGCTGCTCTACCTCCTCTCCAATCTTTTGCTGATGGTCCGTCAACTGTTTTTTGAGTAGCAGTAGTAGCATGTACTGTAGTCATTAATCCTTCTAAAATACCAAATTTTTCATGTAATACTTTAACTACCGGAGATATACAGTTTGTTGTACAAGATGCGTTAGAAATAAATTGAGTACCTTTTACATAGGTATTATCGTTTACTCCGCATACAAACATAGGGGTATCATCTTTAGATGGAGCAGACATAACTACATATTTTGCTCCTGCGTCGATGTGTCCTTGTGCTTTTTCTTTTGTAAGGAATAAACCTGTTGATTCTACTATATATTCTGCTCCGATATCACCCCATTTAAGATCTGCAGGATTTTTTTCAGCAGTTACTCTAATTGCATTTCCATTTACTACTAATTTACCATCTTTAATTTCAATCGTTCCATCGAATTTACCATGAACAGTATCATATTTTAGCATATAAGCCATATATTCAACATCAATAAGGTCATTGATTCCTACAACTTCAATATTTTCATTATGTTGAGCCGCACGAAATACTAATCGTCCTATACGACCAAAACCATTGATACCAATTTTAATTTTTGACATAATACTTTACTTTTTTAAGTTTGTTTCTAAATTAATTTTTTATTTTATCTATGTAGATAAGATATCTGCTACTTTTATAAGATCCTTATCTATTTCATTGTGTTTTTTAATTGCTTCTTCTATAGGAGTAAAAACGATCTTGCTTGATTGCATTCCTGCCATTACATTAGATTTACCCGCCATTAATCCTTCAACTGCAGCAACACCCAATCTTGATGCCAGCACTCTGTCGGCAACTGTAGGAGATCCTCCTCTTTGAATATGACCTAAAACGGTAACTTTAACGTCAAATTCAGGATATTTCATTTTTGTAAATTTAGCCAAATCATATACTCCTCCTAATTTTTCTCCTTCAGCTACTACTACAATACTGGATGTTTTTCCTTTTTGTTTTGCATTGTCAAAAGAAGAAAATAAATCTTCAATACTATCTTTTTGTTCAGGTATAAGTATATCCAATGCTCCGGTAGCTATGCCGCTGTTTAAAGCAATAAATCCGGCATCCCTTCCCATAACTTCTACAAAGAAAACTCTATTATGCGAAGTTGCTGTATCTCGGATTTTATCGATTGCATCAACGACGGTATTTAATGCGGTATCATAACCTAAGGTAAAATCTGTACCGAATATATCGTTATCGATAGTTCCGGGAATTCCAATAAAGGGTACTCCTTGTTCTTTTTGGAAAATAGTTCCACCCGTAAATGATCCATCTCCTCCGATTACTACTAATGCATCTATATTATGTTTTTTTACTGTTTCTGCTGCTTTTTTTCTTCCTTCAATAGTTCTAAATTCATCGGAACGTGCAGATTTGAGTTCAGTTCCTCCTCTATTTATTAAATTTCTTACTGAACGAGGACCTAAATCAACAACCATATCATTAATCAGTCCATCATATCCCATTCGTATTCCACAGCATTCTATTCCATAATAATTAGCTGCTCTTACAACTGATCTTATGGCAGCATTCATCCCCGGAGAATCTCCTCCTGAGGTTAAGACACCTATTTTCTTAATTTTATTTGTGTTTTTAGACATGTTTTTTTATATAGATTTTTACATTCTAAGATCATACAAATATACTAATCATTTGTGGATTATGCATTAAGAAAAGGATATATATAATAAAATATATATCATGTGATTTTATATTGATTTAAAATTAATTTTTTCTTAATTTTGTAGCTATCACCTTTAATTTTAAGGTAACCTATTTATTTTATATCCACATTTTAAATTAGATATATTAGGAAGTTTTTAGTATAATAAATTGTATTGATAATTTACAATTTTATATATCAAAAATAATACCATATTCCTTTATAATACAACATTTATACAGCTTCGTAGTCGTAAAATAAAAAATCATTTATGTTGATTTTCATAAATTTTTAATTTATTATTTTAAACTTCCTACCATGTCCTCCGGTCTAACCCATTGATCAAATTGTTCGGCAGTCACTAAACCTAAATTAATCGCTTCTTCTTTTAGTGTTGTTCCGTTTTTATGTGCTGTTTTTGCAATTTTGGCAGCATTTTCATACCCTATATGTGTATTTAAGGCTGTCACTAACATTAAGGAATTATTAACGAGTTCTTTTATTCTTGTATAATTAGGCTCAATTCCGATGGCACAATGATCGTTGAATGATTTACAAGCATCTCCCAATAGTTGGGCAGATTGTAAAAAATTATAGGCCATAACCGGTTTAAAAACATTGAGTTCATAGTTTCCTTGTGTACCGGAAAAAGAGATAGTTGTATCATTACCCAATACTTGAGCACATACCATCGTCATTGCTTCATTTTGTGTAGGGTTTACTTTGCCCGGCATAATGGAAGATCCGGGTTCATTTTCCGGTATAAACAATTCTCCTATTCCGCTTCTAGGTCCGGATGCAAGTAATCGTATGTCTTGAGCTATTTTAAACAGTGAAACGGCTAATTGTTTTAGTGCTCCGTGTGTTTCAACTATTGCATCATGAGCTGCTAATGCTTCAAATTTGTTGGGTGCAGTTACAAATGGCAATCCGGTAAATTTAGATATGTATTCTGCAACTTTGACATCATAACCTTTAGGAGTGTTTAATCCTGTCCCTACAGCTGTTCCTCCTAAAGCTAATTCTGATAAATGCGTCAGGGTATTTTTTATAGCTTTAATAGCATGATCCAATTGAGCAACGTAACCGGAAAATTCTTGTCCTAAGGTTAAAGGGGTGGCATCCATTAAATGGGTCCTTCCTATTTTTACTACATCTTTAAATTTCTCTGATTTATTTAACAATGTATCTCTTAATTTTTCAACTGCCGGTAAGGTATGTGTTACAACCTTTTTATAGGCTGCAATATGCATTGCTGTTGGGAAGGTATCGTTAGATGATTGGGATTTATTTACATCGTCATTAGGATGAATCGGACTCTTTTCACCTAGTTTACCTCCACCTAATACCAATGCTCGATTAGATATTACTTCATTGACATTCATATTGGATTGAGTTCCTGAACCGGTTTGCCATATAACTAGCGGGAATTGGTCTTTTAATTCTCCTTTACTGATTTCATCACATACTTTGGCTATTAAATCTCTTTTTTCTGAAGGTAATACTCCTAAATCAGTATTAGCATATGCGGCCGCTTTTTTTAGATAGGCAAATGCTTCAATTATCTCTTTGGGCATAGATGCCTCCGGTCCAATCTTAAAATTATTTCTTGATCTTTCTGTTTGGGCACCCCAATATTTATCGGCGGGAACTTGTACTTCTCCCATAGTATCTTTCTCTGTACGGTAATTCATGGTTATGTTTTTTTATTTTATATGAATCTTTCAAAAATCATACAAAAATAAAAAATCAGCCAAAAAGGCTGATTTTATTACTTATATTATAAGGATTGATTTACTTTTTCTTATTTTTATTTTGATTCATTTTTTGTTCTTGAATCTGTTTTTGTTGCTCTTGGGCTTGTTCCAACATGGATTGCATTTTTTGCTGCCATTTACTTTTTTTCTTACCCGGCTTTGTTTTGTTCTCTTGCATCTTAGCATGCAACTTTTCTTCATTGATCATAAAGTTTTTAATCAATAAGATTAAAAGTATATTTATAGCATTGGATACTAAATAATACCAAGAGAGACCTGATGCATATGAATTTAACCAAAATATAAACATAACCGGCATCAAATACATCATAAACCTCATATCCGGCATTCCTTCTTGTGTAGGTGCCTGCATAGTAGAGGTTGACATTTTAGTGTAAATTAATAATACTAAACAGTATAATATCGTAAAAAGACTTATGTGATTTCCGTAAATACTTGATAAAATCGGAATATGTGTTGTCCATTCATAAATAGAATCATAAGCGGTAAGATCATCTGCCCAAAGGAAAGACTGTCCTCTTAAGGCTATATTATTCGGGAAAAATCTAAATAATGAATAGAAAATAGGTATTTGTATTAATGCCGGTAAGCATCCTGCTAAAGGATTAACCCCTACTTTTCTATATAATTCCATCGTAGCTTGTTGCTTTTTAATCGGATCTGAATTTTTGTGTTTTTCGTTTAATTCGTCTATTTCCGGTTTTAAAATTCGCATTTTTGCTCCTTGAATGTATTGTTTATACATAATAGGAGAGGTAACTAATTTTACCACGATAGTCATTAAGAAAATTATCCAACCTGCTGCAATACCGAATTTTGATAAAAATTCATAAATCCATAAATAAAATATACAAAGCCATTTCATCCATCCAAATGGAATGTTGTATGAAAACTGTTTACTGTCTCCGTTATCTGCTTTGTAAGATTTCAATAGATCATAATCTAAGGGTAGAAAATTCCATGTATATTTTTGATTAATTTCTCCTTGTTGGATAGGAACTATACTTGTAAACTTAAAATTCTTAAGATAATCAGGGTTATCTCTTTCTGCTTCTTGTGTTCCTTTGGATTTGTAAAATCCGTTCTGTGCTTCTAAAATAGTTGCAAAGAATTGTTGTTTAACACTAATCCAATCTATTTTGTCTTTATCTTCTGTAAATCCGTTTGTATCGTAATCAGTTTGTGAATAATCGTTTAAACTGTATCTAAACTCCGTATAGGTGGTTTCTTGTGATTTACCTTTTTCAAGAGCGATCGCATTTTGATTCCAATATAATTCGGCATCTTGCTGAGAGGTAATTTTTGATAATCCTTTCGATACTACTTGAAAATCTAAGGAATATTTTCCTTTTAGTGCATAACGGAATTGAATAAAACTCGTATTATCTAAGTTCGCAGTTAAAACGGTTACATTTCCTTCCGTTGATGGTGTAAATACCAAATCTCTGGTATTAATTATTTTACCAGCCTTATCTTTAAATGAAATATTGAAATCGGTATTTTCATTATTTACAAGATATAAAGGTTTTTTGTGAAGAGTTGTGTCCTTATCATAAGCCGTCCATTTTTTTAAACGTACTTCACGTAGTTGAGCTCCTTGTGTGCTGACTTTAACTTCTATTTCATCATTTGAAAAAGGTAATAATTCTACCTTAGCCTGAGCAAGTGAGTCTAACTTTACGGGTGCTGACTTATCATTGGTATTCTGAGAGATATTTTCATATTTGATTTGTTGCTGTTCGGATTTTTGGGCTTCATCTATCGCCTGTTTTTGTTGATTATTGGAATAAATCAAAAATCCAATTAAAATAATCCCTATAAGAATAAAACCAATCAGCTGGTTTTTATCAAATTTGCTTTCCTGTTGCATTCTTTACTTTGTTTATCTGATAATTTTGAGATGCTTTAACTAATGCTAAAAATAATGGGTGGGGAGAAGCTACTGTACTTTTATATTCCGGATGGTATTGTACACCTATAAAGAATGGATGATCTTTTACTTGTATAACTTCCACCAACCCTGTATCAGGATTAGTTCCAATGGCTTCTAAACCATTGTTTTCAAACTCACTTATATATTCATTGTTAAGCTCGTATCTATGTCTGTGTCGTTCTTCTATATTTTGTGCATTGTAGATTTTTTCTGCTATAGAGCCTTTTTTAAGTTTACATGCCCAAGCTCCCAGTCTCATAGTACCTCCTTTATTGGTGACATTTTTTTGTTCTTCCATTAAACAGATAACCGGAGCTGAAGTATGCAAGTTAAATTCAACACTATCTGCATCTTTATAACCAAGTACATTTCTAGCAAATTCTATGACCGCAATTTGCATACCTAGACAGATTCCTAATACAGGTATTTTATTAACTCTAGCGTATTGACAGGCTATAATTTTTCCTTCAATTGCTCGATCTCCAAAACCGGGAGCTATTATAACTCCATCCACACCTTTTAAATTATCGGAAATATTCTCATAGGTAAGATCTCCGCTGTATATCCAACGAATATTTACTTTAGTTTCTAAAGTGGCTCCTGCATGTATTAGAGCTTCTACAATAGATTTATAGGAATCTTGAAGAGATACATATTTTCCTACTAAAGCTATTTCAACATTACTCTTTGGATTTTTATATTTATCCAGAAAATCATTCCACTGTTTTAAATCCGGTTTTTTATCTGTGGATAAACCTAATTCTTTTAACACTAATGCATCAAAATTCTGATTCTGCAGATATAAAGGAACTTCATAAATGGTAGGAAGGTCTTTACTTTCAATTACATTATCAATATTAAGGTTACAGAATAATGCTAATTTGGAGCGTACTTCTTTAGATATTGAGCATTCTGTCCTACATACCAGAAAATTGGTTTGTACTCCATATTCCATAAGTTGACGTACGGAATGTTGAGATGGTTTAGTTTTTAACTCTCCACTGGCTGCTAAATATGGAATTAAAGTTAGGTGTACCACAATCGAATTTTGATATCCTAATTCCCAACGTAATTGACGTACGCTTTCAACATAAGGCAAAGATTCAATGTCTCCTACCGTTCCTCCTATTTCGGTAATAATGATGTCAAAATCTCCTTTTTTACCTAATATTTTAATTCTTCTTTTTATCTCATTAGTAATATGAGGGATTACCTGTACAGTTTTTCCTAAAAAGTCTCCTCTTCTTTCTTTATCAATAACTGTTTGGTAAATTTTTCCGGTAGTAACATTGTTGTCTTTGCTGGTAGGACTATTTAAGAATCTTTCGTAGTGCCCTAAATCTAAATCAGTTTCAGCTCCATCTTCAGTAACATAGCATTCTCCATGCTCATAGGGATTTAGAGTTCCCGGATCAATATTAATATACGGATCGAGTTTTTGAATGGTTACTTTGTAACCTCTGGCTTTTAAAAGCATTCCTAAAGATGCAGCGACAATTCCCTTTCCAAGTGAAGAAGTAACACCACCTGTAACAAATATATACTTTGGAGAAGATTGGTCAGACATAATTTTAAAGTTTAGAAAAAATTTAGTTTATATAGTTTAGAATAGTTCAGTCAGTACCAATAAAAAAAGGCAAGCTACCTGCATCACACCGCTACAACCGTTTACCTTTGCTGCGTTCCCACCCTGGAGGATTCACAGGAGCTGGTTGTGCAGGACTTGCCGGTGCAAAAGTATAACTTTTTATAAATAATACAAAATTATAAGGCTTTTTTGAATAATATTTTTTTTCAGCACTTTTTGAATCATTATATTAAAAATAAATACTGATTTCAAGTAAGAATAATCCTATTTACAACTTTACAACATTAGGTGCTATATATTATTTTGTCTTTTTGAAATTTGATGAAGATTATTTACTAAATGTTAATTATTAATATAAAAATTTCAAGTAAAGGGTTTATAAAATTCACTAATTTAATTTGCATCAATTGAATAAATAATTTAAGTCAATTTTCACTAAACCTAATATATATTATTTTAAATTTCTTTTGCATCAAATTATCCTTTTATATAAAAGATAACACTTATGATATATTAATTTAAAATTTTTTAATTAAAGCTATTTAAAAGAAGTATAAATATACTTTTTGTTCATCAATTATGAATCAAAATATCATACTCTTATTTATCTTAATCAAAAAAAATAATTACTATATTAGCTACTGATCAAAATACTAAACAAAATGAGCATAAAATTGCGGCTAATTATTCTTGTTTTTCTTCAATATTATATTTGGGGTTCTTGGTTAATATCTTTGGGAGGATATGCCGGATTACCTATAACTGAGGGTGGTTTAGGATTTACCGGAATCCAAATTGGAAGTTTATTTGCAACTATGGGATTTACTTCTCTTTTTATGCCCGGCTTATTGGGTATAGTTGCCGACCGATGGATAAATGCTGAAAAATTATTAGGTATAAGTCATATTCTAGCTGCCATATTTATTTTCATGGCTTCTCAAGTTAAAGAATACCATATATTTTATCTTTTGCTATTCTTGCATACTTGCTTTTATATGCCAACCATATCATTGACTAATTCTGTTTCTTATAATGCTCTTGAAAAAAATGGTTTAAATTCAGTTACCGACTTCCCTCCTATACGAGTTTGGGGAACCATAGGTTTTATTGCAGCTATGTGGACGGTTGATTTCTTAGGTTTTGCCAGAAGTTCTGTTCAACTTTTCATTAGTGCGGGAGCCGGAATTATTATGGCCTTATATTCCTTTACGATGCCGGCTACACCTCCAACTAAAAATGTTAATAACAAAGGATTAGTACATGCATTAGGTCTAGATGCTTTTGTTTTATTGAAAAATAGGAAAATGGCTATATTTTTCTTTTTTTGCATGCTGTTAGGTTGTTCACTCCAAATAACCAATGCTTTCGGAGGTCCTTTTTTAGATAGTTTTAAATCCACATATCCCGATTCTTTTGGCGTTAAACATCCTAATTTATTACTTTCTATATCACAAATCTCTGAAACTTTATGTATTTTATTAATACCTTTCTTTTTACAAAAATTTGGAATCAAAAAAGTGATTATGATAAGTATGTTTGCATGGTTTCTACGTTTCGGACTGTTTGGATTAGGAAATCCGGCTAATAAAATTTATCTTTTAATTTTATCCATGATTGTTTATGGAATGGCTTTCGATTTTTTCAATATTTCAGGATCTTTGTTTGTAGATAAAGAAACTGATAAAAGTATGCGTTCCAGCGCTCAAGGGTTATTTATGATTATGACGAACGGACTGGGTGCTATTTTAGGAAGCTACGGTAGTGGATGGGTAGTTGAACATTTTACAGTCAATGGCATTACTAACTGGCCATATGTTTGGTTTACTTTTGCAGCTTATTCTCTAACAATTTTTATCATTTTCCCATTTGTATTTAACCCTAAAAAATCTTCTTAGGAATTAGATATTTTCAAAATGGTCTATTAAAAATATTTTTATTTAAGAATATATTTTTGCGTTTTAGTAAATAACCAACCTATTAAAACTCCAACAAATGCTCCTGAAAGAACATCCAGAGGAAAATGTACTCCTACATATATTCTGCTATAAGATACCAAAATAGCCCAAGAGAATAATAAAATGGATGAATATTTATATTCTTTTTTAAAAAGAAAAGTTAGATAGGTAGCTAAACTAAAAGAATTGGCAGCATGTGCAGAAAAATAGCAATAGGAACCCCTACATTTTTCAATCACTAGCCTAAAAACCCCTTCTAATTCCTGATTTCTACAAGGTCTTGGTCGCTGAATCCAATTTTTAACCAATGAGGATAAAGAATCGGTTAAAGAAATCATTAAAGCAATACTTAAACCTATTAAAAGAACTTTTTTCCATCCATATTTTTCTAAAATAATTAAAAATATTAAAAAATAAGTAGGAATCCAATAGTATTCATTAGTTATAAATAACCAAAAAGCATCAAATTTTGGGCTTCCTAAATTATTTAAATATAAAAATAATTCTTCATCCCATTTTATAATTTTATCCATTAACTTCTTTTTACAGGACCGTCAAACGTATCGTCCATAAAATCATTTAAATGATCAGTAGCCTCATTTACCTTTTTATCCATACTTTTTTTGGCCTCATTTATTTCATCTTCAATTTCCTTAACTGATCCGTTGTCATCAACTTGAGACATGATTTCTCTTTTAATATTATCGGTGGCATCTTTCATGGCACGTACCCCATGCCCTAACCCTCTTGCTATTTCAGGAATCTTATCGGGTCCAAACAATAAGACCACTACTAAAAGTATAACTATAATTTCTCCAAAACTCACGGTATCTACATTTATTTTTTACAAATTTACAACTTTCTCATATGTATTGTCCGATTTTAAATGAATTTAACGTATTAAAACAAATTAAATTCTAATATGTACTTATAATAATAATTTTAAATAATAAATGAGAATTTTTATGTGTGAAATATCATTTTAAGCTTAACAATCCTGTAAAATCCAAAATTCACTTACCCTCTACATATTGTTTATAAAAAAAGGTCTTGAAATTCAAGACCTTTTTTATTACAACATAAAATATTTATTTTATAGTGGGTACTTTCGTATTTGAATGTTCTTTATCATAATTATATTTGGTTAAATCATAAGATAAAGATGATGCTATGTATATAGATGAATACATACCAAATGTAAATCCTAAAAATAGTGCAAACATAAATCCTTGTAAAGTTTCACCTCCGAAGAAGAAGATAATAACTGTTACCATAATTGTAGAAACACCCGTATTTATAGTTCTTCCTAAAGTATGGTTAATTGCATCGTTATACAATTCCTCTAAAGTCATTAAATGGTGCGCATTATTTTTCTTATTTTCTCTAATCCTATCAAATACAATTACGGTATCATTAATTGAATAACCGATAATAGTTAAAATAGCTGCAATAAAGGATTGATCTATTTCCACAGAAAAAGGTATGATTTTTAGCCAACTTAATACGGAAAATGCACCCATTACCACTATCGAGTCATGTAATAAGGCAGCAACCGCACCGGTTGACATTTGCCAATTTCTAAATCGTACCAAAATGTAAATGAAAATACCTGCTAAAGCAATAGATACGGCTATAACTCCATTTCTAACGATCCCACTGGCTACTGTAGGCCCAACTTCAGAACTTGATTGAATTCCATAAGGAGTACCTTTTACAAAACTTTCTTTAGAATAATTAGCCGGAAGATAATTTTTTAATCCTGTATATAATTTTTCACGAATTACCACATCAATATTCGGATCATTACTATCCATTCCATATTTAGTAGTTATTCTTACTTGATTACCTTCTCCATATTTTTTAGCATTAATATTTGAAGATTCTCCGTCTGTAGTAAATAATTTTTCTAATGATTCTGTTACTTCTTCCGGATAAATATTTTTTTCCAGTTTAATTACATAAGTTCTTCCTCCTGTGTAATCTACCCCTTTATCAAAACCTTTGGTGAACATGGAAACCAAGGCAATAACCATAATAACCAATGAGAAAATATAAGCATATTTTCTTTTTTCCATCCATTTAAAATGAACATTGGTAAACCAGTTTTTAGTTATGCTTGTAGCTAAAGAGAAGTTCTTACCTTTTTCCATAGAACCATAAATAAGCATACTGGTTATAAATATTGCAGTAAATAGGGTACAGAAAATACCTATAACTAAGGTAACCGCAAACCCTTTGATCGGTCCGGTGCTAAATAAAAGCACAATACCCACAATTAATGTAGTTAAGTTACCATCAATAATTGCTGCCAAAGCATGTTTTTGTCCTTCAATAAATGCTTGTTTTAGAGGTCTTCCTCTTCTCAGCTCTTCTTTAACTCTTTCAAAAATAATAATGTTAGCATCTACTGCCATTGCCATAGAAAGTACTATCCCTGCTATTCCGGGAAGAGTTAAAACAGCACCCGTGGAAGCCATAATACCTATTAAATAAAATAAATTTAATATAAGAGCTATATTCGCGTATAAACCTGCTTTTCCATAGTAAAAAATCATCCATCCTAAAATAAACAAGTAGGAAACAACTATAGAAATCAATCCATTGTTTATAGATTGTTGACCCAAGGTTGGACCTACAATTTCTGATTGGATAATTTTTGCTTTTGCCGGTAGATTACCGGATTTTAAAACATCAACCAAATCGTTAGCTTCTCTTTCTGTAAAATTACCGCTAATAACTGATTGACCGTTAGGAATTACTGAATTGACATTAGGAGCAGTATAAACTACATCATCTAGAACAACTGCAATGGGTTTACCAATATTTTTTTCAGTCATATTTTTCCAAACCAATGCACTTTCAGGTCCCATTTGCATACTTATTTGTATTCTGTTGAATTGGTCGAAAGTTAAACCTGCTTCAGTAACTGCTCCGACTAAAGGAGCTTTGTTATTTTTAGTTCCACGAATGGCATATAATTCTAACTCGTTGTTAGATTGGGAATCCGGTTTAGAAGCCCATAATAATTTTATATATCGTAAACCAATCGGTAATAATTTTTTAGCTTTATCTGAATATATAACTTTATTAATTGCTGCTGTATCAGATAATTTAGCAACTGCTAACGCATTAGATCTATTAGAAGGTTTCAATAAAGGAGTTAATTTGTTATTAGCAACTTTTAGATTAACATCCATTAGATAGGACCATGCGATAGGTTGATCATACACTTCCCAAAACTCTAATCTCGCAGAAGTCTGAAGTAATTTTTTTACACGATCAGCATCAGTAACTCCCGGTAATTCCACTAATATTCTACCGGTTCCGGGTACTCGCGCAATATTGGGTTCATCAATGTTTAGTTTTTTGATACGAGCTCTTATTACATCTATTGCTTTAGTCACTTTGGATTCAATAACTCCGGAGATATATTTTTCAACTTGCTCGTCTGTTGTGTTATGTTGAATTTGATTGGATAAATCTCTAGTACCAAAAACATCAGGACTGGATAATTTTAAATCCGGCTGATTTAATTCTGTTTTAGCCGTTTGAAAAGCTTTAAAAAAATTAGCTGTATAGGTATCCCTGGATTTCACTTCCTCCGAAGTAGCTATATCTAAAGCCTTTCTAAAAACCGGATTTTCTGAATTATCTGCCAAATCCAACAATAGATCTTTTTCGGAAATTTCTAATAATAAGTTCAATCCGCCTTTAAGATCCAATCCTAACTTCATTTCATTCTTCTTGGCATCATAATAATTCATCTTAACTATTCCGAGATTCAAAGTATCTTTAGCTAATTTATCAAGCTCAGCTTTTTTACTCGCCTCCGTTCCGTTAGATAAACTGTTTGCTTTAGATTCTATACGGTTAACATATAATGTTGGAAACAATTCCGCCAAACATATTAACCCAAGAACAATTGCAAAAAATTTAACAAGTCCTTTTCCTTTCATTGGTAAGTTTTAATTATAAATAATGTATTTTTATTTGGTTTGCAAATATAACAGTCTATTTGATGACTGGCAATTATTTATATATTTTTTTGCTCATTAAAATAAATACTTTCAATAATATGCATAAAATTTTAAAATAAACTTATAAATAAAAAGTGCAAAAATTATTTTTATAAAACCTTGCCGTTTTATATTTGTATTTTAAACAATTATGGAAAAGGAAGAAATTGAAAAAGCAGTTGAAATTTTAAAAAAAGGAGGAACTATTCTGTATCCCACCGATACCATCTGGGGGATTGGATGTGATGCAACCAATGAGGAAGCCATTGAAAAAGTTTTCAAATTAAAAAATAGGGATAAATCTAAAAATTTAATTATTTTAGTAGAATCAGAAAGAAGGCTTCAAGAATATGTTAATGTTTCTTCATTGGCTTGGGATTTGATTGATTTAGCAAACAAACCATTAACCATAATATATGATAACCCCCAAAACTTGCCTGCTCTATTGATTTCTGACGAAAATACTATAGGAATTCGTTTAACGCAGGATCCCTTTTGTAAAAAATTAATTTCAAAACTTAATAAACCCTTGGTGTCAACCTCTGCTAATATCAGTGGTGAACCATCACCGGAAAATTTTTCATCAATTTCTCGCAAAATTTTGGAAGGTGTGGATTATATAATAAATTTGCGCCACGAAGAAAATATGCAATTTGCATCTTCTTCCATAATTCAACTATCTGAGGATGGACGAATTAAAGTAATTAGAGAATAAATACTAAATGAATTTAAGCCACGCAATACAAAATCCTATTTTTAAACTGATAACCCATGTTGTTTCGGACAAAAAACAACAAACTTATGTTATCGGAGGCTTTGTTCGTGATCTCCTTTTGGAAAGACCGAAAGTTAAAGATATTGATATTGTAACTGAAGGTAGCGGTATAGAATTAGCTTTATCCGTTGCGGATAAATTACATTCAAAACCCAAAGTATCCGTTTTTAAACGTTTTGGTACCGCTATGATCCATGTTAAGGATTATGACGTAGAATTTGTGGGTGCGAGAAAAGAAAGTTATTCTTTTGATAGCCGAAAACCTTTTGTTGAAACGGGTACTATAGAAGACGATCAGAATAGAAGGGATTTTACTATTAACACATTAGCGATAAGCTTAAATGAAGAAAATTTCGGAGAATTGGTCGATCCATTTAATGGATTAGAAGATTTAAAAAGAAAAATCATTCGTACGCCTTTAGATCCTGAAATTACCTATTCAGACGATCCCTTACGAATGATTAGAGCCATACGATTTGCAACTCAGCTAAATTTTACTATTGAATCATCTTCTTTTCTTGCGATTAAAGAAAATGCAGAACGATTTGATATTTTATCAAAGGAAAGAATTACGGATGAGTTTAATAAAATTATGATGTCTCCTCAACCTAGTATTGGTCTGAAATTATTATATGAAGCAAATCTTTTACAACGATTTTTACCGGAACTAACCGATTTGCAGGGTATTGAAGAAGTTGAGGGACAAAAACATAAAGATAACTTTTTTCATACTCTTGAAGTTGTTGACAATATTAGTAAAACTACAACCAATTTATGGTTAAGATGGGCTGCTTTATTACATGATATCGGTAAAGCTCGAACTAAAAAATTTGATAAAAAAATAGGTTGGACATTTCATTCTCATGAATTTGTGGGTAGTAAGATGGTACTTTCCCTATTTAAAAGATTAAAATTACCTCTGGGCGATCCCTTAAAATATGTTCAAAAACTAGTTCAAAATAGTTCGCGTCCCATATCACTTATTACAGATGATGCATCGGACAGTGCTTTGAGAAGATTATTATTTGATATGGGTGATGATTTGGAAGATTTATTTTTACTTTGCAAAGCTGATATTACAACAAAGAATATAAAGAAACAAACACGTTTCAAGCAAAATTTTGATTACGTTGAAGAAAAAATAAAGGAAGTAGAAGAAAAAGATAAAATAAGAAATTTTCAACCGCCTATTACCGGACATGATATTATGGAAGCTTTCGAAATTATAGAGGGAAAACAAATTGGAACAATTAAGGAAGCAATCAAAGAAGGTATATTAGAAGGCACTATTACAAACGACTATAAAAACTCATACAACTATATGTTACAATTAGGAAAAAAATTAAATTTAAAACGTAAAAACTAGACTATATGATTTATAAGATTAGAGTAATTCTTGAAACAGAAGGGGACGTTTTTCGAGACATTGAGATTAAAGATTTGCAAACGTTGTGGAATTTATATGAAGGCATTAAAAG
Organism: Apibacter sp. wkB309; assembly: GCF_002964915.1. Taxonomy (NCBI): domain Bacteria; kingdom Pseudomonadati; phylum Bacteroidota; class Flavobacteriia; order Flavobacteriales; family Weeksellaceae; genus Apibacter; species Apibacter sp. wkB309. The sequence goes on along the minus strand of NZ_PSZL01000003.1, from coordinate 120,924 downwards.
TGCTTTTAGTCTACAAGGTGACGAGTTAGCTTCATTTTATAAGTCTGATGATAATTGGACTCAAGGCACAGAGATTCCTTTAGAAGATATGGATGAAGATGGCGAAGGTGAGACCATGTCAGACGTATATATTAAAGAAGTTTTTACAAAAGTCGGAGATAAAATGTTATTTGTTTATGACTTTATGAAAATGTGGTCTTTTTACGTTGAATTATTAGAAATTATTGATAGAAAAGCGATAGGTGTTTATCCGTTAACGGTGTATCGTTTTGGTAAAATGCCTTTAAAAGCACCTGATAAAAAGTTTACTTCACCATCAAATATTGACGATTTCAGTGATGTGGGTGATGTTGACATGAACATTAAATTTGATGACGATGATGATTCCTATGACGACGATGACGATGATTCGTATAATGATGACGAGCTTCTAGACGAGGATGAATTATAGAAAATAAAAAAAGGAAATTAAATTTTATTTAATTTCCTTTTTTTATTTTAAATTTATAAATTTTCACATATAAATTCCATATATTAATTTACTAATAATATAGCTTATAAATCGTATTCGTATTTTCTATCCAAAACAAAATCTTCCATAAATTTGGTCGTATAATCTCCTTTCAAGAAATTTGGATCATCCATAAGCTGTCTATGTAATGGAATAGTAGTTTTAACCCCCTCAATATAGAATTCATCCAATGCTCTCTTCATTTTAATAATAGCTTCACTTCGTGTAGGAGCTGTTACTATTAATTTAGCAATCATAGAATCATAAAAAGGTGGAATTGTATATCCTGAATAAACATGTGTATCAACTCTTACTCCATTACCTCCGGGAATATTCAAGGTAACTATTTTTCCGGGTGATGGGCGAAAATCACTGTAAACATCTTCTGCATTAATTCTACATTCAATGGAGTGTCTTTGTGGATAAAAATTATTTTTAGGAACTTTAGCACCTGCTGCTAACTCTATTTGAAGTTTTAATAAGTCTAAGTCGGTAATTTGTTCAGTGATCGGATGTTCAACTTGAATCCTCGTATTCATTTCCATAAAATAGAAATTACCATATTTATCAACTAAGAATTCAATTGTACCTACTCCTTCATATCCTATATATTCAGCAGCTTTTACCGCCGCTTCACCCATTTTTTTACGTAATTCTTCTGAAACAAATGGAGAAGGCGTCTCTTCTGCTAATTTTTGATGACGTCTTTGAACTGAACAATCTCTTTCAGAAAGATGGATAGCCTTACCATATTTATCTCCGGCTATTTGAATTTCAATATGTCTGGGTTCTTCAATAAGCTTTTCCATATACATACCCCCATTGCCAAAAGCAGCTTCGGCTTCTTGAACCGCAGATTCCCAAGAACTTTTAAGGTTTTCCTCTTTCCAGATAGCTCTCATTCCTTTTCCGCCACCTCCGGCTGTTGCTTTAAGCATAACAGGATATCCTATTTCTTTAGCAATCTTAACAGCATCTTCATACGATTTTATTAAACCGTCTGAACCCGGTACAGTGGGAACTCCCGCCTCTTTCATGGTTGCTTTTGCAGAAGCCTTATCTCCCATTCTTTCTATATTTTCAGGAGTACCACCGATGAATTTAATTCCCATCTTTTGGCAAGATCTGGAAAAATTAGCATTTTCAGAAAGGAAACCATATCCCGGATGAATAGCGTCTGCATTAGTAACTTCTGCAGCTGCTAAAATATTCAATTGTTTTAGGTAGGAGTCTTTACTTGATGAAGGTCCAATACATACTGCTTCATCGGCAAATCGTAAATGTAAGCTCTTAGCATCTGCCGTAGAGTAAACAGCAACCGTTTTTATACCCATTTCTTTTGCTGTTCTAAGAATTCGCATAGCGATTTCTCCTCTATTAGCAATCAAAATTTTTTTAAACATACACTTTAACTTTTAATTTTGATTATTTAAGATGGATCTACTAAGAATAAAGGTTGGTCAAATTCAACGGGTGAAGCATCATCAACTAAAAATTTAACAATTTTTCCTGAAACTTCTGATTCTATTTCATTGAATAATTTCATTGCTTCTATCACACAAACAATACTGCCTGCACTAATGGTGTCTCCTATATTAACAAATGCTTCTTTATCAGGGGAAGGTTTTCTATAGAATGTACCAATCATTGGAGATTTTATAGTTACATACTTAGATGTATCTTCATCGTTCTGGGTAGCTACTGATTGGTTAGTTACAGTTGGCAAAGAAGCTACCGGATGATTTGTCACAGCTTGTATTGGTTGGGAAACTTCCGGTGTATATACTACTGAACCACTTTTGGTTTTAATGGAAATTTCAAATTCTTCTGTCTTATATGTTACTTCTGCAACATCTGATTTAGATACAAATTTAATTAAATTTTGAATGTCTTTAATGTCCATGAGCTAGAGCTTTTATTTAAATTTTCCCAAATGTAAAGGAAATAAATTAATTTTATACAGAAAAAAACCATTTAACTAATAAATTAAATGGTATTATATTTTTAGATTCTAACTAACTTAGATTTACTCTTCAACTTCTTCAACAGCCTTTTCCATAACTACTTTTCCTCTGTAGTATAATTTTCCTTCATGCCAGTATGCACGATGGAACAGGTGCAATTCTCCGGTTGTTGAACATTTAGCTAATTGAGGAACTGACGCTTTATAGTGAGTTCTTCTTTTATCTCTTCTTGTAGATGACTGACGTCTTTTAGGATGTGCCATAATTCTTCCTTAAATATTTTTTTATTTTATATTTTATTCGCCTTCTTCATCAGACAGGCCATACTTTTCAAGTAAGTGGGTATGTTCGTCCTCATATCCTTCGGAATATTTAGGATGAACATGTTTCATAGGTATGGATAAAAGCACACTTTCATAAATTAATTGAGACACATTTATACTATGAGAACCTAAAGGTAAAATTAAAACTTCTTCATTACTATCATCATAAGATTCTCCAAATTTAACTAATGTTTTGATTTCATTTTTAACGGCTTGCTCATATTCTTCTCCGGATATATCACATTCTAAAACTACAACACCTTCTGTTTTTACTTTTAATTCTAAAAAAGAAGAATGTTTTATAATTTCAATTTCAACCTCAATTTTAGGACTTTTAAACTCCTGTATGAAATCAAACAATTCAAAAAATGGCTGCTCAATACTCATCTTAAAGCTATGGTTTCCAAGCTTTAATGATGAAAATAAAATATCATAATTGCGTAACCTTTCCATAAATATGGTTTGCAAAGTTAAGTATTAGTTATTAAAACTACAAATTTTTAATTTATTTTTAATTGGATGTAAGATATTTAGTTAAACTGCCATATAATGTATATTAAAAATAAATTTATCTAATTTATTTATTATTAGTATATATTTATAATTATTCTTTTGAAAATTTATAAATTTGTTAGAGAATAATTATCAATGAAAGATTATGCATTTTATTCAGGGTTAGGTTTTCAACTCATGGTAACCATATTAATTTTCACGGGAATTGGTTATTATCTAGATGAAAAATATCTTTCTATGAAACCTTTATTTATAATAATTTTCAGCTTATTAGGAATAGGAATCGGACTCATCAATATAATCCGCCAAGTATCAAGAAAACAAAAATAATATAAATCATATTTTCTTTGATAGCAAACATTAAAATATGATAAAAATCATACACATGGAATGTGTTTTAAAAATATTTATATTTGCATATACATGAATCAGAAAAATATGATAAAATTTGCATTTAGCTTTTTAGTCTTAATTTTTACCTTTAATTTCACTTTTGCTGAGGGTACTACTAAAAGTAATGATTCAGAAACATTTAATCCTACTGAAACTGCCATGCACCATGTTAAGGATTCTCATCAATTTGAAATATGGGGCGATGATGTTACTCTCTATTTACCTGTAATCCTCTGGACTGATAATGGATTAGTACTGTTTTCTTCTAAAGAATTTAAAGGAAATGATAATGGAGAAGTAGTGGTAGAGAAAAAAGGCATGAGATTTATTAAATTTCATGAAAAAATATATTATGCTAATACCAAAAAAAATGCATCGGGGGAATATATAACAGAGTCATCCCAAATTGTTCACTTGGACGATCAACATCATCCTATCAATAAAGCTCCTTGGGATTTTTCAATTACTAAAAATATATTTTCTATGTGGCTTTCCCTTGGGATTTTATTAATTGTATTTATTTCAGCAGCCAGATATTATAAATCGAAATCTTATACCGGAGTTCCTAAAGGTGTAGCTGCCGTTGTTGAACCTTTGATTGTATTTGTAAGAGATGAAATAGCTATACCAAATATCGGAGAAAAAAAATATAAAAAATATATGCCTTATTTGTTAACTGTATTTTTCTTTATATGGTTAAACAATGTTATGGGGTTAATTCCATTTTTTCCATTTGGAGCAAACCTGACAGGAAATATAGCTGTTACTTTTACATTGGCTGTTATTACTTTTATAATTACTAATATTAGTGGAAATAAAAATTACTGGAAACATATATTTTGGACTCCCGGCGTACCTGTCCCGATGAAATTATTCTTAGCACCCATTGAAGTTATCGGTATTTTTACCAAACCCTTTTCATTAATGGTTCGATTATTTGCTAATATAACCGCCGGACACATTATTATTATCAGTTTAGTTTCATTAATTTTTATATTTAAATCTTATTTTGTAGCTCCTGTATCTATAATTGCAGTAGTCTTTATAAGTGTAATTGAAATTTTAGTAACAGCCTTACAAGCATATATATTCACAACTCTTTCTGCACTATATTTCGGTATGGCAACAGAAGATAATCACGAAGAACATTAATTTTTAATATATAGTAAACATGGGAATGTCAGTAATTGGAGCAGGTTTAGCTGCTATTGGAGCAGGAATTGGAATCGGTCTTATCGGTGGAAAAGCGATGGAGGCTATTGCAAGACAACCTGAAGCTCAAGGAAAAATTCAGGCTTCTGCATTAATCTTAGCTGCATTAGTTGAAGCAGTTGCTTTATTTGCAATTGTGGTATCTTTGATTAAATAAGAAGAAAAATAACAGAAAACTCGAAATGATAACGGTTGGTTATTCGAGTTTTCTTTTAATTAGAAAAGCATTTATTTAAACTCTTATCATAAAAAGTTAAAAAAGATATAAAATATGGATTTATTAACTCCTTCAATTGGTTTAATATTTTGGATGACTATTTCCTTTATAGTTTTATTAATAATTTTAGGAAAATATGCCTGGAAACCTATTTTAAAAGCTTTAGAAAATAGAGAAAACTCAATACAGAAATCTTTGGATGAAGCTAAAAATGCACGGGAAGCGATGGCTAAATTAACCTCTCAAAATGAGCAAATTTTAAAAGAAGCTCGTATGGAGCGTGAAGCCATTCTTAAAGAAGCCCGTGAAATTAAAGATAAAATTATCAACGATGCCAAAGATGCTGCTACTGCAGAAAGCAATAAAATTATTCAATCAGCTAAAGAAACCATTAATGCGGAAAGAATATCTGCGATCAATCAAATAAAAAGTGAAGTGGCAGATTTATCCGTTGATATAGCAAAAAAAGTTCTTCAAAAGGAACTATCTTCTCCTGAAGAACAAAAAAAGCTTATTGATTCATTAGTAAACCAAGCAAAATTAAACTAAAATGTCAGTAGTTAGACTTGCTAAGCGCTATGCAACGGGTTTATGGGAATATGCCCTATCTTTACATGAAAGTGAAACTATTATTAAAGAGATGAAATCTTTAATTGATATAATCAATCAAAATAAAGATTTTCAATTCTTTTTAAATTCCCCTATAATTGAAACCCATAAAAAAATTAATATCGTAAACGAAATTTTCAAATCCTTCTCTCCTACTTCTCGTAATTTTATTACTTTAGTAGTAAGACATAAGAGAGAAAATGATTTATTGGAAATAGCACAACAAGTCTTGGAATTACACGATGTATATAATGGCATACAACGCGTAGAAATTATTTCTGCTGTACCATTAGATCAAGATACCGTAAGCAAAATTTTAAATTCATTCCCAAAAATTAATCAAGAAAAAGCTATTATTGAAAATAAAATAGATGCATCTCTAATTGGAGGGTATATTTTACGTATGGATGATCAACAAATCGATGCAAGCGTAAAATCCGAACTAACTAATATTCAAAAAAAATTAAGTAATAAAATATTTTAATTTTTTAGCTATAACTTATAAATAAAAAGACCACAATGGCAGATATAAAACCAGCAGAAGTTTCTGCAATTTTAAAACAGCAATTATCAAATTTCGATCAAAATATTTCCTTAGAAGAAGTGGGGACTGTTTTACAGGTTGGAGATGGTATTGCCCGTATATATGGACTAAGTAACGCAGAACAAGGAGAACTTGTTAAGTTTTCCAATGGATTGGAAGGAATGGTTCAAAATTTAGAAGAAGATAATGTAGGGGTAATACTTTTGGGTAAATCCAATGGTATTAAAGAAGGAGATATTGTTAAAAGAACTAAAACGATTGCATCTATCGATGTGGGTGAAGGGATGATAGGAAGAGTTGTCGATACTTTAGGTGCTCCAATAGACGGTAAAGGTCCGATTTCCGGAGAATTATACAGAATGCCTTTGGAAAGAAAAGCACCCGGTGTATTATTTCGCCAACCCGTAAATGAACCTTTGCAAACCGGTATTATAGCTATAGACTCTATGATTCCTATCGGTAGAGGCCAAAGGGAATTAATTATTGGTGACCGTCAGACCGGAAAATCTACAGTAGCCATTGACACGATTCTAAATCAAAAAGAATTTTATGATCAAGGCAAACCCGTATACTGTATTTACGTAGCTATTGCCCAAAAAGCATCTACAGTTGCGCAAATTGTTAAAACATTAGAAGACAAAGGAGCAATGGCTTATACGGTTGTGGTTGCCGCAAACGCTTCTGATCCTGCTCCTATGCAGGTTTATGCTCCATTTGCCGGAGCTTCCATCGGAGAATTTTTACGCGATACCGGTAGATCTGCATTAATTATCTACGACGATCTATCTAAGCAAGCAGTTGCTTATCGTGAGGTTTCCTTATTATTAAGAAGACCTCCGGGACGTGAAGCGTATCCGGGAGACGTATTTTATTTGCATTCCCGTTTATTAGAAAGAGCTGCTAAAATTATTGATAATGATGAGGTTGCTTCAACGATGAACGATTTACCGGAATCTTTAAAAGGTAAAGTTAAAGGAGGCGGATCATTAACAGCTCTACCAATCATTGAAACTCAAGCAGGAGACGTTTCTGCGTATATTCCTACTAATGTAATATCTATTACAGACGGACAAATATTTTTAGAATCGGATTTATTTAATTCCGGGGTAAGACCTGCGATCAACGTTGGTATTTCTGTATCACGTGTAGGTGGAGCTGCTCAGATTAAACCTATGAAAAAGGTGTCCGGTACACTTAAGATTGACCAAGCACAATTCCGTGAATTGGAAGCATTTGCAAAATTTGGTTCCGATTTAGATCCGGCTACCGCCGCTGTTATTGCAAAAGGAGAGAGAAACGTTGAAATATTAAAACAGTCCGTTAACTCACCTATGCCTGTTGAAGAACAAATTGCTATTATATATGCAGGAACTCAAAATTTATTACGTGAAGTTCCTGTCAATAAAGTTCAAGATTTTAAAAGAAATTTAACGGAAACATTACGAACTCAACATGCCGATTTATTAAAAAGTTTAAAAGAAGGTAAAATAGATGATTCAATTACTTCTTCTTTAGATACGATAATAGCCGGAGTGGTAAAAAATTATTCATAAATAAAAAGAATATTCTCGAAAATGGCAACATTAAAAGAAATACGAAACCGAATTGCCTCTGTAAATTCGACTATGCAAATTACAAGTGCAATGATGATGGTTTCTTCATCTAAACTGAAAAGAGCGCAAGATGCTATTTTAAGACTACGCCCCTATTCAGAAAAAATGCAAGAATTATTATCAAATGTTAGTCCTTTTCTTGATTCAGATTCCGGTGGTGCTGAATATACTAAAAAGAGAGAACTTAAAAAGGTTTTATTAGTTGTCATTACTTCCAATAAAGGACTTGCCGGGGCCTTTAACTCTACTATAGTTAAAGCTGTTAAAAATCTATTGGAAAATGACTATAAAAATACTCAAGTTGACCTTTTAACAATAGGAAAAAATGGATATGAAAATTTAAAAAAATCAGTATCCATATATAAAAATTGCAGTTCTATATGGGATGCGCCAACCTATGAAAATTCTTCTAAAATATCTGAAGAACTTATGCAGTTGTTTTTAAATGGTGAATATGATCAAATTGAATTGGTATATAATCGATTTAAAAATGCGGTGGTTCAGCTTTTACAAGTCGAACAATTTCTACCAATTGAACTTTCTAAAAATATCAATGATTCTTCCTCAGTTAGCGATTATATTTATGAACCCTCTAAGGAAAGTATTTTAACACATCTTATTCCCACTTCATTAAAAACTCAGCTGTTTAAAGCGATATTGGATTCAAATGCTGCAGAACATGGAGCAAGAATGTCTGCTATGCAGGCTGCCACAGACAATGCTAAAGCATTAAAAAATCAACTATCCATATCGTATAATAAAGCTCGTCAAGCATCCATAACCAATGAATTAATTGAAATTGTTAGTGGAGCTCAAGCCTTAGAAAATTAAGATTTTAAAATTATATTCTATATAAAAAGGTTACTATAAACGTAACCTTTTTTATTTTTATCCGGTTTTGGTTCAAATTTTGAGGGATAAAAAGCATAATTAAACCTATTAAAAAATCAAATAATGAATAATTTTGCCTTTGTAAATCCTGTAAAAATTTTATTCGGAAAAGGTATGATTTCCGAAATTACCAAAGAAATACCTTTACAAACTAACATATTAGTCATCTATGGTGGAGGGAGCATCAAAAAAAATGGTGTATATGAACAAGTAACTAATGCATTAAAAGGGTACCAATGGTATGAATTTTCAGGCATTGAACCGAATCCTCACTATGAAACTTGTATGCGTGCCGTTGAATTTATTAAACAGAAAAATATTGAATATGTATTAGCTGTGGGAGGCGGTTCGGTTATTGATGCAACCAAATTTATTGTTGCAGCAGCTTGTTTCGATGAGGGAGATCCTTGGCGAATTCTTGCAGATCCTACTGTGGTTATAAAAAAAGCACTTCCTTTTGGTACTATTTTGACTATTTCTGCCACCGGATCTGAAATGAATACCTATTCTGTCATTACAAAAAATGAAACCCAAGAAAAATTATCTTTCAGTTCACCAATGGTCTATCCAAAATTTTCTGTATTAGATCCAAGTGTAACCTATAGTTTACCTCCGGTTCAAACCAGTAATGGGGTTATCGATGCCTTTGTGCATATTATTGAACAATATCTAACATATCCTGTAAATGGTTTATTACAAGATTTCATGTCTGAATCCATTCTAAAGACCTTAATCATTGAAGGACCTAAAGCTTTAAAAGATCCTAAAAATTATGATGTTAGAGCTAATCTGATGTGGGCTTCAACTTGGGCTTTAAATGGCTGGATTGCCTGCGGTGTACCTCAGGATTGGTCTACTCATATGATAGGACATGAATTAACCGCTTTCTACGAAATAGATCATGCACAAACATTGGCAATTGTTTTACCCGGAGTAATGGAAGTTTTAAAAGAAGAGAAAAAAGATAAAATCCTTCGATTGGGAAGAGAGGTTTTTTCTTTACAAGCCGATTCTATAGATGAATTGATCAAAGATACTATTAGTGCAGTTGAATCTTTTTTCCATAGCATGAACTGTAAAACCAGACTTTCAGATTATAATTTAGGAGAAGAAGCAATAAACCGAATTTCTGAACGAATGGAAAAAAGAGGTTGGCAATTGGGTGAACATCAAAATATTAAATCCCAAGAGGTTAAGAAAATATTAGAATTAAGAAAATAGAAAATTATTTTAGAATTCCGTCTTATAAATCAGGATAGTAAATTATCCTGATTTTTTATTGTTTAAAAATTGATTTATTATAAACTTGATAGCGTATGATTATTACCTAATCCTTTTCGTAACAAAATCTACAATCTCCTTAGTGCTCTGATAATCGAACCATTTAACTGACTCATCTCTCCTATACCAAGTTAATTGTCTTTTAGCATATCTGCGTGAATTCTTTTTAATTTCATCTATGGCAAATTCTAAGGAAGAATTTCCATCGAGATAGTCAAAAAGTTCTTTATACCCAACGGTCTGTAACGCGTTTTTATGTCTATATGGTTGCAAAGAAATAACTTCTTCTAATAATCCTTTTTCCATCATTAAGTCCACTCGTTTATTTATCCTATCGTAAATAAGATCACGAGATGCTGTTAAACCGATTTTTACGGATGTAAAATTTCTTTTTTCTACCAGATTTTTTCTAAATGAACTGTAAGGTTTTCCGGTTCCTCTAAAAATTTCCAACGCCCTCATTACTCGCTGCGGATTATTATAATCCACTTGAGAATAATATTCGGGATCGTTCTTTTTTAGTTCTTCTTGCAAATAGGATAGTCCCTTTTCTTGTATTTCAACCATTAAATCTTCTCTGACTTTAGTATCTATATCGGGAAAATTATCTAAACCTTCATTAACCGCTTTTTCATATAGACCGGACCCTCCTACCATAATGAGTTGATCATATTTATTAAAAAGCTCGTTTATCTTTTTTAAAGCGTCTTTTTCAAAATCGCCTACTGAATAATCTTGAGCAATACTTAAATTTCCTATAAAATGATGAGGAACTAAAGATAATTCTTCCGATGAAGGAGCAGCAGTTCCTATCTTTAATTCTTTATAGAATTGTCTGCTGTCACAGGATATTATTTCAGTTTTTAAATTTTTAGCCAGTTCAATAGATAAAGCCGTCTTTCCTATTCCTGTAGGCCCTACTATAGACCATAAAATTTTCGGATTTTTATTCAATGACAATAGTATTATGTTTTTGCTTTTCCCATGCTACATACTTATCAACTTCTTTGAATAATTTGGAAAATGCAAAAAAGGCAATAGTTAAATCATCAAGAAAACCTATGCCTACTAAAAAGTCTGGTATAAGGTCAATGGGAGATAAAACATAAATAATTAAAAAGGTGAAAATAAAAAGATTTTTAATTCCCGGTTTATATTGCCCCTTTAGTGAAGCCCTTAACATTCTAAATAAAACAGGAATTTTGGAAATAAATGATTTATCTTTAGATACTGCACCTACCAAACGTTTTACTTTCATTTTTTAATACTTGATTAATTAGCTAATTTCAATTTTTATTCCAAATATTACTCTCTGCCGCATTTGCAATTGACACCTCCTCCGCATTTTTTCTTTTTGGAAAAAAAAGTTTCCCTAAATAATTTAATCAAATACCAGACAGCTACTAGTAAAGTTAAGGCTATAAACGCATATTGAAGATAAATATTCACACCTAGTTAACTATTTAGATTAATTCTATGCGAAGATACAATTTTATTTTAAAATATTCTTTTATAATTGATTATTTGCTTTTGAATATTGTAATGGTTTTCAACTAAAAAAACTTATTTTTGTAGAAATTTAGATGTTTTTTATTATGTTTAATAAAGAAGACGAAGAACTAGACCATTTCACACATACAGAATATACTCCTATTCGATCGGATGCCTTTGTTTTATCTCCTGAAGAAAAACAAAAAGCGATTCAAGAGCATTTTACTAAAATTATGCATATTCTTGGATTAGATTTGAATGACGATAGTTTAAAAGATACTCCTAAACGGGTTGCTAAAATGTATGTAAATGAGATTTTTGGAGGACTTCTTCCCGAAAATAAACCGGAAGTATCTACTTTCAAAAATAATTACAAGTATCGTCAAATGCTGATTGAAAAAGATATTACGGTTTATTCAACTTGTGAACATCACTTTCTGCCTATAATCGGAAGGGCACACGTTGCTTACTTTTCAAATGGAAAAGTTATCGGACTGTCTAAAATTAACCGAATCGTAAATTATTATTCCAGAAGGCCTCAGGTTCAAGAACGGCTTACCAGACAAATTGTTGAAGCTATAAAAGAAGTATTAAATACTAATGATGTGGCTTGTGTGATTGATGCTAAACATTTATGTGTTAATTCGAGAGGCATACAAGATACGGAAAGCAGCACGGTTACTGCTGAATTAAGTGGCTTGTTTTTAAACAATCCTACAACAAGAAAAGAATTTTTACATTATATTGGTATTGACTCCCATTTCAAAATTTAAATATGCGCAGCTATCTGAACAATCAAATAAAATTATATAATTCTTTACACGGTAAAAAAGAAGTATTTACCCCTTTGCATGAAGGTTTTGTAGGAATGTATGTGTGCGGTCCAACAGTATATAACAAAGTGCATTTGGGTAATTGTCGAACTTTTTTATCTTTTGATGTTATTAACAGATACTTGCGTCATTTAGGATATAAAGTAAGATATGTTCGTAATATTACCGATGCCGGGCATCTTACCGATGACAATTCTGAGGATAAAATTTCAACGCGGGCTCGCCTGGAAAGAATAGAGCCCATGGAAGTCGTACAAAAATATTCCCTTAATTTTCACAAGGTCTTAGATCAATTTAATATGCTCCCTCCCGATATCGAGCCTACAGCTACCGGCCATATTGTAGAGCAAATAGAGCTAATTAAGAAACTATTGCATAAAGGTTTGGCTTATGAAGTTAACGGCTCTGTTTATTTCGATGTAAATAAATTTGATTTAGAAGGTGGCAATTACGGTGAATTAAGCGGCAGAAAAATAGAAGATATGATTGCCAATACTCGTGATTTAGACGGACAAGGAGAAAAAAGGAATCCTCAAGATTTTGCATTGTGGAAAAATGCATCTCCTGAACATATCATGAGATGGCCTTCTCCTTGGGGAAACGGATTTCCGGGTTGGCATTTGGAGTGTACAGCAATGAGTACCAAATATTTAGGTAAAAAGTTTGATATTCATGGTGGGGGTATGGATCTTAAATTTCCGCATCATGAATGTGAAATTGCACAAGCTAAAGGATCCTTTGGTGAAGAACCCGTAAATTATTGGGTTCATACGAATATGCTTACTTTAAACGGACAAAAAATGAGTAAATCTACGGGCAATACCATTTTACCTGAAGAATTATTTAGCGGTGAAAATAGTTTTATTGAAAAACCTTTTCATCCGATCATTGTTCGTTTTTTCTTTTTACAAGCTCATTATAGAAGTGTCTTAGATTTATCCAACGATGCTATTATTGCTGCCGAAAAAGGATATTTCCGCTTAACTTCCGCGATTGAAAAACTCCCATATATTGCTGCTTCTGAAACTTCAAGTTATAACATTCAGGAATGGATTGATACTTGTTATGAAGCATTAAACGATGATTTTAATACTCCGGTATTAATTTCACATTTATTTGATATAGTTAAACTTATAAATAATTTAGATTTAAAAAAAGAAACACTAACTGCTACTGATTTAAAAAAGTTAAATACTGCTATTCATGTTTTCTTCTATGATATTCTAGGATTGGAACTTTTATCTGATACTATGAAAGATACCGGTAAACTGGATCAAGCCATGAAAGTTCTTATTGATTTAAGAAATAAAGCAAGACTTGAGAAGGACTGGGCTCTTTCTGACGAGATTCGTAATCGTTTGTCGGAAGCCGGTATTAATCTTAAAGATGGAAAAGAAGGAACAACTTTTGAAATTGAATAATTAAATGATCACAAAAAATGAAAAAAATCAGTTATTTTACTATTATTTTAATTCTGTTAGCTTGTTACAGCTGTTCAAAATTAAACAAAAAGGAATCGGCAACTATTATTGCACCTGAAAATGTAATGAATGTTGCTGCTTCAAAAAAAGCTAAGGCAGAAATTACCGGAGAACAAAGCGGTGTATCCATTGCTAACGAAAAAATTAATGTTTGGAATATCGTTTACAGAGATGACAAAGGTAATTTACATTCAACCATTATAAAGAAAATGCCTGAAGATAAAAGTAAGGTGGGTGATTCTTTGTCTATTTATTATGATGAAACTAATCCCATGTCTCTTCCTATTCATGAATCTCAATATGATGAAATGAATAAATAAGTAACGTACTGAAGTGCAGATATAATTAAATTTGTAAAGGATATGTTACGTCTTTTCTAATAAATTTATGATAAAAAAAATATATATCTGCTTATTTTTACTAGTATTTACGATTATTGGTAAAGCTCAGCCTAAGACCTCGACAGATGTAATCAAGGATATTAAAGTAATCACTTTTTCAGATTTTAAAAATATTATTGAGAAAGAGAATGATAAATTTTTAGTCGTTAACTTTTGGGCTACATGGTGTATGCCTTGCGTTGTTGAAATCCCTTCCTTTATGAAAGTAAATGAAAGGTTTAAGGATAACGTCGGTTATAAAATGATCTTAATAAATTTAAATCCTGTTAAAAATATTGAATTTGTTAAAAAGTTTATACGTAAATATTCCATTTCAACCGAAGTTTATCTTCTAAATGATCTCGAAAATATGGATCAATGGATTCCTGCTATTGATCCACTATGGGAAGGAAGTATACCTGCAACCGTTTTTTATAAAAATGGAAGTAAGGTTTTATTTAAAGAGCAATTACTTAATGAAAAAGATTTAGAATCTATAATTATTTCCAACTTATAAAGTTGGATAAAGCTTAATTCATTCTCATTATGATAGTAATTGCTTTTTTTGTGGTATTTACTAGTTAGCTTTATACTTTATTTTATACTGATACTATTTTATCTAAAAAAATATATATTTATGGATTGAATTGTTTCAACTAATTTTAAATATATTGGAAACCTTCAAGGCTATGATTTTACCATTAATAAATTCCAATCAAAGTATCATTTGATAGTTTTTAGGAAACTTTTAAAACACAACCATAACCCTTCCCTGAATTAAGTTAATGTTTTCTTTATTGGTTCCATAATTGTTATAAGGTCCTAAATTAATGTAGGAATAATTAACTTTAAAACCTATGTATTTATTTAGATAGTAATTTACTGCTAATGATAAATCACTCATTCTCCCCCCTTTTAAAATTTCCGTATTATAGATCCCGTCATTAAGATCTGTATAATCATATCTAATAGCCATTTCCAAAGTATGATCTCCCGGTTTTTTCAATCGTCTGTCCCCTAAATTATATTTATAGGTTTTGTCTCCGAGTATTAAAAAACCCGATTGCACATAAAAACCATCGGCGTTATACGAATGATTATTTGCTTTTCTATTGATATGAATCGAATAATATTCGCCTTGCAAAAAAGCAGGTCCGGCAGTCGCTAATAATTCCGTCACCCATCTGTACTGATCTTTAACGTTAGTGATAGTTATGTCTAAGGGTTTCTTTTTTTCAACATTTGTATTTAAATTTCCGGAGTAACTCATAATCCGTTTGGTTTTTTTATTATCATCCAAACCATCTCGATTACCATTTCTATATTCTCCGGATATTCCTATATGAACTAATTTATCTTTAGTACTGACAGGATCAACCGAAAATTTACCTACAAAAGCATATCCTTGATTTCCTTCTTTGCTGTTGGTTATTGCATCGCTATCTGTATAAAAGCCACCGCTATAATATATTCTTTTATTCCATTTTACATAGGTAAAACCCAGCTGTCGACCCGAACCAAAAACTTGTGAACTAGCTGCTGCCGTCATAAATTTAAGCCATGCAGAACTTTCCCAGTTTTCCAACCCGAGTTGCTCTCCGGCATATCCCAACTTAACCCAGGAATTTTCATTTATATTATAAATCAAATGGATGTCTTTGGTATTTACTTTTTTATCGGAAAAACCAAAATCTATTTTTGCATCCCATTTTTTATATCGCATTTTGGAGGTTAATCGCACATCAGATATAGTCATTCCGTTACCCAATGGAGTTTTATCATCAAAATAAACAGCTCCGTCAAAAGCTATTCGACCTCCCATGGTTATTTTTACATTGTCCTCAGTATTCGTACCTGTTTTTATTTCGAGTGTTTGAGCTTTAACAGAATTAACAAGAAAGATCAGAAATAACAGACCAATTAAATTTTTTTTATTCATAATTGCAAGAACTTCAAAATATTTCCTCTGAACATTTTTAGATTGTTTAATTAATTCAGAGGAAATAAACTTAATTAATATTACTTCATTATGTAATCAACGGGTTTACCTATGGCACCGTTAGGCATTTGTATTTTTAATAATGCAGATATGGTAGGAGCAATATCTGTCATATAAACTTCTTCTGTAGTGCTTCCGTGAGGAATTTTCCAGCCCATTAAAATAAAAGGTATGTGCGCATCATCCGGTCCCCAAGTACCATGCGTACCTCCTTTGGATGGGTCATAGTATTCAAAATCATAAGATCCTCCGTCTAAAATAATTTGTATTTCTCCGGAATATTCTCTGTTATACCCGTTAATGATTTTTTCTTTAATATATTGAGGAACTGTTGCTATGGATGCTTTTTTCATATCAACGGCATATAAGACCCCTTCCAGAGTTTGAAGATAATCAATACAGGTTTGTTTAAGATCTTCTAAATTTATTGAGGCTTGTTTGATTGCAGTATAGTTGAAATTTACTTGATAGTTATTAAAGCTTCTAACTAAATCATCTCTTCCGTATTTTGATTTCAAATAATCATTAATTTTCTTTTCGTAGGGAGTTAATCTTCGAATTGCACCGGCCATTTTATTGTCATTCATAAAATTTGCATTAGGTATTCCTGCATGATCGGCACTTAGAAAAACCAGGTAATTTCCTTTTCCAACTTTACTGTCTAAATGATTAAATAAATCTGCTAATTCTTGATCCAGTTTTATGTAAGAATCCTCTGTTAATATAGAATTGATTGAATAATGGTGAGCCATTTTATCGGGAGATGAATAACTTATGGCTAAAAAATCGGTATCTCCTGTTTTGTTATTTCCCAAATTCTCATGATCAATCGCCAACTTGGCTATATCTGTCGTGGTTGTGTTTCCATAGGGTGTGTATTGAATCAAGCTTACACCTAATGTTTTCATCATTTGGGAAGTTTTCATTGGAAAGGAAGGAGTTTCATATCCTTTAAATCCTACTTCATATTTACCCAGCATTTTGATATCCGGACTTTGTATGTAAGTTGAAATGGGATACGTTGGATTCCAATCTTTACTTAAATATTTTTCCGGCATATTTTTAGAATTATATTCTTTTAACCATTTCGGTAATTCTTTCATATAGTAGGTACTGGTTATCCATCTTCCGCTTTTTGCATCAAACCAATAGGCAGCATCTGCTGCATGTCCTGCTGGTAATATACTTCCTCTGTCTTTTAAAGAAATACCTATTACTTTTGATCTTGAATTGGTAGCATATTTAAGCTGGTCGGTAACTGTTGATACTTTTAAATTATACGGAGACATTTTCCCTACTTTGTTTTCCGGGTCATCCAATCCTACCCCTTTTACTTTGGAGTCTTCTGTGCAATAAATGCTCCTGCCGGTGTTTTGCTCTATATAATCATTTCCTGCAATTCCATGTATGGAAGGAACTGATCCTGTATAAACCGTACTGTGTCCTATGGCTGTAAATGAAGGAACATAATTTACCATGCAATTCTCAAATGAAAATCCTTCATTTAAGAGTCTTTTAAAACCTGCATTTCCATATCTGTCATACAATCGATATAGGTAGTCCCATCGCATTTGGTCTACAATGATACCAACTACTAACTTGGGCCTTTCTACCTGTGTTCTATTTTGAGCTTCTAATGATCCATATAGGATCATCAAAGTAAGCAATGTGAGAGTAATTTTTTTTATTTTCATATGTGTATATAGTTCAAAAAATTGGTTACAAAATAAAGATAATTTTATATGTATTATGTATTTATTTTATAGAAATTGTAGCTTTAAATTCAATATTTTATCAAGTTTGTTATTATTTAAATTAAAGAAACATAGATTATCATGAATTTAATATAATTAAGTCTACAAATTGAATCAATTTTTAGAAATTATCGTAATAAATCCTAATCATATTTATTATTTATATCTTGTTTTCAAATATAAAAAAATTTACCAATTAAATTAATAATAAAATTAATTTCAATAAAATTTCTTTTATATGAATTTCAATTCAATTAAAATGATTTAAGCTATAAATTTAATAAAGGTTTTTAAATTATATAATTTATCGGAAAAGATGTTAAAAATAAAGGTTTATCTATGTTGTATCTTTTAAGCAATATGTTTTTTTAGTTATATAATTATCAATAGATTAAATTGATTAAAGAAAAATGAAGAAAATTTTTCAATAGGCCAATATGCTTTCAATTTAATAAAATGCTTTTTTTTAAAAAAAATTTAGCTTCAATACTCTAAACATTATTGAAGCTAAATTTAAATGCTAATAAATTATTTTATCTGTATTCTTTTTTAACCTCTTCATATGTATTAACAATATCCACTTGAGTATTGTCTTTTAAACGTCGGATGGTGTATGAAATAGGTGCAGATGAGGCTACAAGAGCTTTTTTTCCTAATAAATTCATATAATCCATGAATTGATCATAGTTGGTTACAATTTCGGATGGACCTCCCAATACTGAAACTTTTATTTTATTGGAATTAAACAACTTTTTAAATTCCTCATTCTTTTGATAATTTCCGCCAACTGAAATTCTACCAATTTTAAAGTCTACAGCTCCTTTAACCATATTACTGGTTTCTTGTGAAGACTTTTTAGTTTCAATCAGCAAATAGGCTACTCGACCATAATCTATACTGCTAATATATACCGGTTCGTAAGGACCGCTATCTAAAAGACTAATATCTCCTTGTACCCAGTTTGACCAGTGCACCGGATCTATACCTGCAGAATATACGGTTTGTCTTAACTTAACCAAAATATAGCTTGATGATTTCACATTTGATTTATTATAATCATAGTCAAAAGAAGAATTTGCTATACCGGCAAAATTTGCTTTTATATGCAGATTTATTGTTTTTTTGAAACTCTCTTCTGTTGTAACACGCTCACTTTCATACGTATAATTTGCAGGAATATATTCTTCTGGGAAATAACCTGTATTATTTAATTTCAAATCCGATAATGCTTGAAAAACTTCACTTCCTTTAGGAACAACATCTTTTTTAACATTAACATTAACTCCTTGTATAGTAAGAAACAAGGTAACCGGATTAAATGGATTATGAAGAACTACCGGATCATACTTTCCGTTTAAAAAAGATTCTCCTCTAAGTATGCTTCCCGGATATAAAATTGTTTTTTCAATATTTGCTTCACTCATGAGATCTGCAACCGAAAATTCGTTGTAACGACGCGTAACGATTTCGTATTCTTTACGGGGAACACCATCAGCATCTATACTTGTATTCCCTGTAAATTTTGTAGATATTTCCATATCCGGTTCGGAATGAAATTTCACTTCACGCAATCCCCTACTACCGGAAACCGCATCATCGTCGCTACTACAAGAGTTAAACACACTACCAAGGATAAATCCTAAAATCAGAACGGATACTAAATTTTTTTTAAAAGTCATTTCTGTATAGTTTTAGATTATTATTATTAAAGATTATTATTTCCTTCTGTTCCCCAATCATCTTTCCTTCCATAGGATACTACAGGAATATTTTTGTATTCGATATTGGTTATTATCCCATTTACATCTTTTTTGAAAATAATTTTATCAATAGTATTTATTATGTATGCTCTTTTTCCTCCTTCAACTTTTTGAACATCATAAAAATCTCTGTTCTCTTTATTACGAAAATTTGATTGTTCGAAACTTCGCGAATTATAATATACGTTATAGCTTAAATTCTCAAGATATTTATCATATTCTTCATTTCCTGTATCTATATAAAGTTTATGAAATACACCATTTAAAGAATGATGCCAAGTAGACGATTTCCTAAGCCTGATTTCATAATTATATGCAACAATTCTCACAGAGTTAAAAAATAGTTCACTCTTCGATATCAATTTTTTAGGAATTTCATTATTTTTAGCATTTACAATAAAAGCACAATAGGTATGACTAAAATTACCTGCTTTTTTAATATATAGAGTAAATTTACCTTCGTTTTCAACTGTATAAATATTATCGACCTTTTTATTTTTAAAATATAGATCATAATCTTCTCCTAACATTTGATGAGAAATAGGACCTCCTGGTTGAGGCATGATAGTAAATGCTTCATCCGGTTTAATAGTGGCACCAGTAATTTTATAAGTTAATACAAGAGAATCTCCTACCTGAAGATTATTCATGGTTGATCCATTGGAAGCTTTGACAAATTTTATTGAAAATGTTGGATTTTCAATTAGGTTTTGATCTGTATTAAGATTTAAATCATTAGTATCAGAATCGCTGCAGGAATATATAACAACCATTAGCAAAAACAAAAGCATTAATTTTTTCATAGCTAGTTTTTATTTTTAATTAATACTGTATTAACGTAGATTTTAATAAATTATTTTACAATTAACTAAAATTTATTTTGTTTTGTTCTATTAACGCAACAAATACTAGATAAATCAATATATATTAAATATTTTGTTATATAATAATTTATATAAAAAAGAGAATTTTAATTTCGCATTAAACATGTGGAAACACTTCCAAACCATAAAATATCAAGGCAAGAATCATAGTTGGATGATAATACGAATATTTACCTTATAACAAAATAAATACTCCTTATTAAAACATTTAGCCTCAATACCACGAAAAGTATTGAAGCTAAAATTTAAACTTGGTGCATAATTGTTGGAGTTCTTTTCTGACTTCTTCGTAATTATTCACGATTTCGACCTTTGTATTGTCTTTCAAACGACGAAAAATATATGAAATTGGTGCAGAAGAGGAAATGATGACATCTTTTCCATATAAATTCATATAATTAATAAATTCGTCATAGGAAATAACTCAATTAGAAGGCCCACCTAACACGGAGACATTCATTTTTTTTTGTATTAAACAGTTTTTTCAATTCTTCATTCTTTAAATAATTCTCTCCTGATGTTAATTTTCCTATCTTGTAATCAACCGCACCTTTTACCATTTTACCGGCATCCTTCGCTGACTTATTTGTTTCAATTAATAAATAAGATACCCTACCATAATCTATATTGCTGATATATACCGGTTTATACAAACCAATTTCCTATGCTTTTATATTACCTTCTACCTAATTCGTCCAATTAACAAGATCTATACCCGCTGAATAAACTGTTTGTCTTAGTTTTTACCAAAAAATAGCTGGATGCTTTTAAAACGGAATTATTATAATCGTAATCAAAAGTGGAATTTACAAGGGATGAAAAATTAGATTTTACATGTAAATTGATAATTTTCTTAAAACTATCAACCGTAGTAACTCTCTCACTATTTTACGTATAATTAGCCGGAATATATTTCTCAGAAAAATAACCGGAATTACAAGTTTTTACTTAGGTTAGAGCTTGTGAAACTTCACTTTCCTTAGGTAAAGCATCTTTTTTAATACTTACTTTGACCCCATTGATCGTAAGATATAATAATAACCGCATTAAAAGAATTCGTTAGGATTAATGGATCATAGTTTCCGTTAACATAGGTAAAGCATCTTTTTTAATACTTACTTTGACCCCATTGATCGTAAGATATAATAATAACCGCATTAAAAGAATTCGTTAGGATTAATGGATCATAGTTTCCGTTAACAAATGACTCTCCTCTTAATAAAGATCCGGGATATAAAATCGCTTTTTCAATTATTGTTCCTTTCATTAAATCCGCTTTTGAAAACTCATCTCCTAAAATTAATTTCATTTTCCTTACGTGGAACATCGTTTTTCATCGATATCTGTTTCACCTGTTAGGCTTTACAGATATCCCCTTATCTGACTCGTTTAGAAATCGTACGGAACAAAAAAATTAATATTAGAATCAGCAATATCGTCGCTGCTACATGATTAAAAAATTCTACTAAGCATAAATCCGGAAAGAATACCGGATAATACACACTTTATAAGATTCATTTTTTATAATTTTAGATTATTTGTTAAAATTACTTTTTTTAATTAATACCTGGTGTCTTGATTAAAAATATCCACATTTAAATCATAACTAAAATTTATATAAACAATAATAAGCACCTAATGTATGTCTTATCATATTAAGATAATCAATATAATTAAAATAACGTAAAAAAGAATATAATTATTTTATATAATATATATTTTAATTTATTTTGTTCTATTATCACACATAAACCCTAATATTTAACCTGTTTACATAAATTACTCTGATTTTTTTATATAAAAAAAAGGAGAATTAAAATATTAATTCTCCTTTCTTGAATTCATAGAGTTAGTATGATTACAACATAGGTACTTAATAACCTAATTAACCCAAAATTTCTTTTATCTGTTTATATACATTTTCAGGGGTAAAACCTAATTTTTGATCTAAAACAGCAGCCGGAGCAGAATATCCAAATGAATTCATTCCCCAGATTTTTCCATTTTCTCCAACCAATCCTTCAAGAGTAACGGGAAGCCCCGCAGTTAATCCGAATTTCTTTTTATTTTTAGGTAAAACCAACTCTTGATAGTCTTTAGGTTGTGATCTGAATAATCCCTCTGATGGTACGGATACAACTCTTGTTTTTATACCGTCTTTTTTTAGTAATTCAGCCCCTTCCACCAGAGTGGAAACTTCTGAACCGGAAGCCAGCAAAATTATTTCATACCCCTCATCTTCCTGTACTATGTAAGCTCCTTTAGAAGTTTGTAAGGATTCATTAAATCGATCTTGTTTAGTCGGTAAATCCTTAATGTTTTGTCTAGACAAAATCAAAGCTGTTGGAGTATGTGTATTTTCCATTGCTAATTTCCAAGAAACAGTTGTTTCCTGAACATCTGCCGGTCTTAAGACTAACATGGAATTTTTACCTTTATGGTTTTGCAATTTTTCCATCAAACGTATTTGTGCTTCTTGCTCCACAGGTTCATGAGTGGGCCCATCCTCTCCCACTCTGAAAGCATCGTGCGTCCAAATGAATTTAACCGGCTGTTCCATTAATGCGGCAACCCTAACTACAGGTTTCATATAATCAGAAAAAACGAAAAAGGTGGCACACGCAGGAATTACTCCTCCATGAAGACTCATTCCCACGCATAAACAAGCCATAGTAAATTCAGCTACCCCTGCTTGTAAAAATGCACCTGAAAAATCGTTTTTAGTAAATGGACGGGTATGCTTTAAGAAGCCATCCGTTTTATCTGAATTTGACAAGTCTGCAGAAGATACAATCATGTTGTCAACTTGTTTAGCTAAAGTTTCCAACACCGTTGAAGATGCTGCTCTTGTAGCCGCATTAGGTTTTTGCGTAATTTCAGACCAGTTGATATTTGGTGCAGCACCCGAAAACCATTTTTCCATTTTTTTGGCCAATTCAGGATTTTCTTTTACCCATTGTTCTTTTATTTCTTTTTTATTTTTTACTATTTCTTCTAATTCTTTGGCTCTATTTGCATATAATGCCTGAACTTCAGGAAAAATAATAAATGGGTTATTCGGATCACCTCCTAAATTTTCAATGGTTTTTGGCAAACTACCTCCGGCTTCCCCTAATGGTTGACCGTGTGTAGATACTTTATTTTCAAAGGATTGCCCATTGGCATCCACGGCTCCTTTTCCCATGATAGTATTTCCTATGATAAGAGTAGGCCTGTCGTTAACTGCTTTTGCTTCATGTAAGGCTTTACGTATTTCTGAAGCATCATTTCCTTTTATAGTAATTACTTTCCAACCCCAGGCTTCATATTTTGCAGCTACATTTTCTTGATTAACTTCTTTTACTTGAGTAGAAAGTTGTATTCCGTTGGAATCATAAAACATAATCAGATTATCCAACCCTAAATGTCCGGCTATTCTTCCTGCCCCTTGTGAAACTTCTTCTTGAATCCCTCCGTCTGAAATAAAGGCATAGATGGTTTGATTCATTAAATTTCCTAATCGAGCTTTCAAAAACTTTGCAGCTATTGCCGCTCCCACGGCATAAGCATGACCTTGTCCTAAAGGTCCGGAAGTATTTTCAATACCTCTTTCAACATCTAACTCAGGATGTCCCGGAGTAACACTTCCCCATTGACGAAAGTTCTTAAGGTCATCCATCGAGTATTTTCCGGCCAATGCCAAAACTGAATATAACATGGGCGACATATGTCCCGGATCCATAAAAAATCGGTCCCTTCCTTCCCATCTCGGATTTTTGGGATCATATTCCAAAAACTCCGAATATAATATATTAATGAAATCAGCACCCCCCATGGCTCCTCCAGGATGGCCTGATTTTGCTTTTTCTACCATTGATGCAGCTAATATTCTAATATTGTCTGCTGCTCTATTTAATGTTTTAATATCAGTCATTGTACTTTATAAAATTTTGGATTTCAAATTTACGCTTTAATTGCACTTACTTCAATTATTCAGAGCAATATTGTGAAAAATTTGATTATTGAATTATTATTATTCTTTTATATAATTTTTAAAAGGGCGAGTTCTGCCTCTATCTGATCATAAAGACAGATCCTCCAATACCCTTGAAAACTAATTTATATGATCTCTTTGATATTTTCTAAACTCAAATATTTATTAAATTCCTGATTATAATGTTTATTATATTCTTGGTTAGGATAATAGATATTTGAAATTTCCATTCCCATTTTGCTCTGCGCTTCGGGTAAATCTTTATATACTCCCGCAACTACAGCAGCACACATGGCAACTCCCAAAGCGCACGCCTCACGGGTTGCAATAACTTTAATAGGCATTCCAATAACATCCGACATGACTTGCATTACGTATGGTGATTTTTGAGATATTCCCCCAACGGCAATAATTTCTTTAAGTTTTATTCCGTTGTCAATAAAACGGTCAATAATATTTTTAGCTCCGTAAGCAGTTGCTTCCACTAAGGATTTATAAACTAAAGGAGCTACACTGGATAAAGCTATTCCTGTTATCGTTCCTTTTAATTCATAATCTACATTAGGAGATCTTCTGCCATTAATCCAATCGGTAGATACAATCTGACTGTCTTTGGGAGGTATGATTTTCGCTTGTCTGGCCAAATTTGGAATCATTTCAGCGTATACCTCATCTCTTAAACTTTGCCGTGTCTCCGGATCTCCGATATTCGATTTTAGCATTATGTTATCTAAAGGCCACATTAGCAATCTCTTAAACCAGGCATATAAATCTCCAAAAGCCGATTGACCTGCTTCAAATCCTACCATACCGGGAAGAATAATATCATCAGCTTGTTGAGGAATTCCCGGTACTAATTTATTCCCTAAGCTCTTAGGTCCTACGGTAATGGCACAAGTGGAAGTCCCCACTATCTCCACCATAGCTTTATCTTTTACCCCCGCACCAACTGCACCTGCATGACAATCTAAATTACCAACGGCAATAAGTACATGTTCCGGAAGACCTAATTTATTAGCCCACTCTTTGGTGATCGTTCCCGCGACTTGGTCGCAAGTATATGCTTCTTTGTTAAATGTATCTACTAAGCCATCTAAAGACGGATCCAGTGATTTAAAGAATTCATTGGGAGGATATCCCCCCCATTCTTTGTTCCACATTACCCGAGATCCGGCTATGCCCATTCCTCTTTTGATCTCTTCGGGCTTAGTTAACCCACAAAGTATGGCAGGCAACCAATCACTGGACTCAACGAAAGAATAGGCGGCTTGTCTAATTTCGGGTATCTTAAATATATGTAATGCTTTGGTCCAAAAGTGTTCTGTGGAATAATCTCCACAACCGGCAGACTTAGTATAGTCTATATGCCATTTTTTTGCAAAGTCATTCAGATATTCATTTTCTTTTTGCCCTGTGTGATCTTTCCATAAAATAAACATGGCATCAGGATTTTCGGCAAATTCAGGCAACAAAGACAACGGGGTTCCTTCTTTATTTACCGCTACCGGCGTTGAACCGGTCATATCCGTACTGATGGCTTTCACGCAAGCGGCTGCTCCCGGCACTTTATATAAAACGTCTTTAACGATATATTCGAGAACTTCGAGATAATCTAAAGGGTGTTGTCTAAATTGGGTCTTTACAGGATTACAATATAATCCTTTTTTCCATCTTGGATATTCTTTGATTGATAAGGCTAATTCTTTTCCGGTTTCTGCATCCATTAAAATTGCTCTTCCGGAATCTGTACCATAATCTAATCCTATTACTAAATTATTGGATAATTGCATTTTTTTGGGTTTAGTTTGAAGTTTTGTTTGATTGGAGACAGCGATAATTATTTTTATACTATCCTCTGTCTCCGAAATATTATGGTTTTCCGGTTAGCTCTTTTACTTTTTCTAACCGTTTGTATTTTTCATATTCAACATTGTAATGTTGGTGATTTTGTTCGTTAGGATAGTAAATTGTTGAAATTCCCATTCCCATTTTTTCTTGAGCATGTTCCAATTTAGAATAAATTCCGGCGGTTACAGCTGCACACATCGCCACTCCTAAGGCACATGCTTCCCTGGTTGCGATAACTTTTATAGGCTTGCCTAGAACATCTGATAAAATTTGCATAACATAAGGAGACTTTTGGGAAATTCCTCCTACTGCGATAATTTCCTCAATTTCAATTCCATTGTTTATAAATTGTTCTACAATAGCTCTTGAACCGTATGCGGTTGCTTCTACTATGGATTTATATAGTAAAGGAGTACTGCTGGATAATGCCAACCCTGTGATAGTCCCTTTCAATTCATAGTCAACATTGGGCGTCCTTCTTCCATTAATCCAGTCAGTAGCTATAATATGGCTGTCTTTTGCCGGTATGAGTTTTGCTTGTCTGGCCAATTCAGGAATCATTTTATCATAAACTTCCTGAATTACTTTATCTTTGGTTTCTTTATCTATATATTCGATTTTTGCAAATATTTCCCTCAACGGCCACATTAAAACCCTTTTAAACCAAGCATAATAATCCCCGTAAACGGATTGTCCTGCTTCGTAACCTACCATTCCGGGAATTATAGAATCATCTGCCTGACCGGATATCCCCGGAATTAACGGATTATTTTCACTTTTAGGTCCTACAATAATATCGCATGTGGATGTCCCGATAATTTGAACAATGGCTTTATTTTTTACTCCTGCTCCAATTCCTCCTGCATGGGCATCTATGTTTCCGGCAGCTACTTTAACTGCTGTGGTTAATCCTAATCGGTTAGCCCATTCTTCTGATAAATTTCCTATCGTTTCTACACAGGTATACACTTTTTTTGAAAAGGTGTCTACAATTCCATCTAAAACGGGATCTAATTCTTTAAAAAATTCATTAGGTGGATATCCTCCCCATTCTTTATTCCACAACACTTTAAATCCGGCTGTACATATGTTTCTTTTTAAGTCTTCCGGTTTTTTTACCCCTATAATTAAATTGGAAAGCCAATCACAGGCATCTACAAAAGAATGTCCGATTTCTTTTATTTTGGGATCTTTTCTGAATATGTGAAGAGCTTTAGCCCAAAAATGCTCTGCAGAGTAATTTCCACCTCCACCTGAATATCGGGTATAATCGGTATGCCATTTTTTGGAAAATTCGTTGATATGTTCGCAATCTTTTATTCCTGTATGATCTTTCCATAAGATAAACATCCCGTTGGGATCATCTAAAAAGTCTTCTCGTAAAGCTAAGGGAGTACCTTCTTTATCTACAACTACCGGAGTAGAGCAGGTAACATCTATTGCTAATGCTTTAACTCTTTCTTTTGCTACCGGAACTGTACTGACTACTTCATTAATTATATATTCTAAAACTTCAACATAGTCTAAGGGATGGTGCCTGAATTGGTAATTCACCGGATCGCAGTACATACCTTTTTTCCATCTCGGATATTCTTTTACTGAGAGTGCTAATTCTTCGCCGGTTTCAGCATCCATTAATATGGCTCTTGCTGAATCAGTTCCGTAATCAACACCGATTACTAAATTGTTTGAAATGCTCATCATTTTTTTGTTTATTCAGTTGGTTTATAGTAATTATTTGTTTTTTTCTTGTCCATAATAAGCATTCGCTCCATGTTTTCTTTCGTAATGTTTATGGATCAATGCTTCTTTCAATCTTGGGGCTTGGGGATTTATTTGCCTTGTTAAATAAGCCATTTTCGCTACATTTTCTAACACCGCACTGTTGTAAACTGCTTTTTCAGCAGTTTTACCCCAAGTGAAGGGCGCATGGCTTCCTACCAATACCATTTCCATCTCTTTATGACTTAATTTTTTTTCTTTAAGAATATTGAGAATCTGGAAACCTGTTTGGTATTCATAGTCTCCTTGAATCATCTCATCACTCATAGGCGGAGCACAAGGTATATCAGAAATGGTATGATCTGCATGGGTTGTACCGAATATGGGAATATCCAATAAAGATTGCGCCCAAGCGGTAGCATAGGTGCTGTGCGTGTGTACAATTGAGTTAACGTCTTTCCAATGTTTGTATAAAACGGCATGGGTGGGTGTGTCTGATGAAGGTCTTAGTTTACCTTCGACCACTTTACCGTCAAAATCAACCAGCACCATGTCATCGACCTTTAACTTTTCATAGGGCACTCCACTGGGTTTGATAGCAAAAACTCCTTGATTGTGATCTGCGACACTTACATTACCCCAAGTAAATAAAACTAAATTCAATTGGGGTAATAATTTATTTCCTTCGAATGCTTCTTCTTTTATTTGAGCATATTTTTTCATAGCTTTATTTTATATGTGAATATTCTATCAGGTTGCCTAATACCTCTATACTCGGCAAGACAATATCCAATTCAGGATCAGCTTTTTCTGCATCTTCCAGGGTAGCTTCTCCGGTTAGTACCAATACTCCGAAAGCTCCTGCATTATGAGCCATCATCATATCTGTGTAAATGCGATCTCCTACCATAGCCACTTCATCCGGCTTTAAATTTTTCGCTGACAATATGCCGTCTAACATTTCTTTTTGTGGTTTACCCAACACTATATCCGGTTTTCTTCCCGTAGCGGTTTCTATAGATGAACATATGGAAGCACAATCAACTAAAACAACCGGTTTGTCGGTCGGACAAACTTTATCGGGATTGGTTGCTATATAAATTTTTCCTTGTTTCGCCCACCAAGCTGCTCTGCATAATCTTTCATAATTTAAAGTCATATCAAAAGCAACAATTAATGCATCGGGCTCATCTTGTGCTGAGTCTTCAGTAGATATATATCCTGCCTTATTGAATTGTTTGATCATACTGGGTGTTCCCAATATGAATAATTTTTTGATTTGTGGATGTTTCGCTTTTAAATAATCTATGGTTGCTACTGCGGATGAGTACATTTCTTCTTCTGAAGCATCAATTCCTAATCCTTCTAATTTTTGCAGGTAGTCTGAAATACTTTTAGAGGGATTATTGGTAAGAAATGAATAGCTTATGCCTAATCTTTTAAGTTGATTTAAAAAGCTTACTGTATAAGGAAATAAAGTTGAGCCATTGTAAATCGTTCCATCCATATCTAAAGCCACATGTTTGAGCTTTTTTACTTTTTCTAAAAGAACATTTGAAGTCTTTTTTATATCTGTGATATAATTATTCATACAATTTATATTTAAAAGATATAAAGGATACGCATGTAATTTTTCTTATTACATGAATATCCTTTTAATTTATTTTCCTCTTAATGCTCCTTTTTCGCTGAATAATTCTTCAATCCAATGATCAAAATATCCTGCTCTGTAAGCAAAATCTAAAATTGTATATCTGCTTCGGATTTTATGTGCTCTGTAAAAACTATCTTTGAGTCTTTTTCTGGTAATACCGATTTCTTCAGGTTCAACAGGTGCTCCTACGGCTGCCAATCGTTTTTTTGTTTCCTCAAAAGGTATAACTTGATTTCTTAGTTTTTCTTTTAATTGCGGCCAATTCTTTTTAATTTTATTTAATTGTTCCCTTAATTCCTCTTTGGTAACGTATTTATCTGTAGTTTGGGCCACAGCAAAGGGATGTATTTCAGTCCCTGCAAACATTTCATCTATCTCTTTTAATTGAGCTTCCAGGGTCGGCCATTTTTCAACTGCCGCTTCAACGTCAAGCCGTTCTATAGATTCTTTTAACATTACTTCATACAAAGCAGTAATTGCCAATGTGCCAATACCTACTTTAAATCCATGCGATGGGGCTTGTTCATCTTGATTAGGATATAAACCGAATTTTTTGGCCATTTCTCCTTTGAAGGTGTGATGCTCCATATCCCACAGATGGCTGAATTGATGTTCAGAACCGGATGCCGGACGGCTTACCCCTGCGCCCCATGATTCCATGGATTGCATAGCGAAACCGCCTAACATTAATCCTTCTGTTAATAATTCTATAGCTTTTGAATTCCCATTTTTTGCACCTGCCGGATCTTGCAATGCCTCTGCCAGTCCATCTTGTACTATATTCCATGCACTTGTCATAGGTTCAATGCCTTTTTTGGGGTGATTGGGGTCGGCTAATTCTGCAGCTAAAATCCAATCTGCTCCGGATACTACTTTAGCATATAAATCTGCATATCCGGAAGCGGTCATCAAAGGGGGAGCAGCAGCAATAATATCAATATCAGCTACTAAGGCTTTGGGAGCTTCACAGGCATGAGTGATTTTTGCTCCTTTGTTGGTTATGGATGCTCCTGCCGAAGAATATCCATCCATGGATGCGGCAGTAGCAACACACATATACGGTCGTTTTAGTTCGGAACTTGCTCGTTTCGTAAGATCGTTTATAACTCCTGAACCAACCGCAATAGGTGTTACGTCTTTATCTTTTAAATAATCTCTTATTTTCTCTACAAATATATAATCTGCATATAAATTAGGATCATCTAAAATATACGGTTCTTCTCCTTCCAATCCGGCTTTTTGTAATGCTTCATGAACTTTTTTTCCTGCTACTCTATAGGTATTAGGATCTGCTATAATAATTGCTTTTTTTCCGGGAAATTGTTCCTTAAATATTTGCGGTACATCCTTTAAGATATTGGATTCTATTTCCAGAAACTTTGTTTCAGTAGCTTGTTTTAAAGCTGATTTAATGCTTTCTTTAGACATTTTATTTTTTATTTTTTGTGGTTTGTGATTGATAGGGTCTCTTATTAAATTTAAAGTTTTTTAGAGTCTTCTAAAAATTTAGCTAATCCAATATCAGTTAATGGGTGTTTTAGTAAATCAAGTATGGGAGCTAAAGGAGAAGTAATCACATCAGCTCCTATTTTCGCACAATTGATAATGTGCATGGAAGATCGTATGGATGCGGCTAGTATTTGGGTAGTATAACCGTAGTTATCGTATATTTCTCTTATTTCTGCTATCAGGTTTAAACCATCTGTTGATATATCATCTAATCTTCCTATAAAGGGAGATACATAGGTAGCTCCTGCTTTTGCCGCAAGAAGTGCCTGACCGGGTGAGAAAACTAAGGTACAATTAGTTTTAATTCCTTTACTTGAAAAATATTTAATGGCTCTTATCCCATCATGGATCATAGGAACTTTAACAGTTATTTGCTTATCAATTTCTGCTAATTCTTTTCCTTCTTTAATGATTCCTTCGTAATCGGTTGAAAGTACTTCTGCACTTACATCTCCATTCACGATTTCACATATTGCTTTATAATGAGCATATATGCTGTCTTTTCCGGTTATTCCAACTTTTGCCATAATGGAGGGATTTGTGGTAACTCCATCAAGAACTCCTAGATCCTGAGCTTTTTTAATTTGCTCTAGATCTGCTGTATCAATGAAAAATTTCATTTTTTTATTTTTTATGGTTTTATAATTGATTTGATTGTTTTAAAACATATTGATCGGTTTTTATTTTAATTAAAATAACCTTTAACTAATAAGTATAATCCTGCAGCAAGTAATCCCCCTACTATTGGAGCAATGGAAGCGTACACAATTCCATATCCCCAATCACTATCTCCTTTGCCTTTTAAAGGGAGGATTTGATGAACTAATCTAGGCATTAGATCTCTGGCAGGGTTTAAAGACCATCCGGTAACCCCTCCGTAAGCCATACCGATTGCAAATATCATAAATCCGGCAGGTAATGCTCCTAAAGATCCGAACCCTACCATAGAATGGGTAAATTGAGGAATACCTGTTGAATTTTCAATAATTACTCCTCCATGATTGGCACTCATGGACAGTCCTATAAATACTAAGAAAAAAGTACCTATAGCTTCAGCTGAGAAATTCTGAATTGAGTTATTTTTTCTAATAGACGCATTGGTTGCAAAAACGCTTAAAAGTTTACTTGAATCTGAAGAAGTAGCTGTTAAATGACCTCTATATACAAATGAAACAAGCAGAGCCCCTAAAAAACAACCGATAAATTGTGCTGTTATATACGGAAGAACAAATTTAGGATCTAAAACACCTGCAGCCCATTGTGCTATGGTAACTGCCGGATTGAAATGTCCACCCGTGTCAAATGGAGAAGAAATAATTACCGACATAGCTACAGCAAATCCCCAGCCAAGTGGCCCGCTTAAGGCTGCCTTATTACCTTCTCCGTATGATTTGTCCAAGGTAAGATTCATGCTTATCCCACATCCTAAGGCAATTAATGAAAAAGAACCTAGTAATTCTCCTATAAATTTTGTTGCAATGACTGAATCCATAATCTTTGATTTAGTTTTGATTTATAATTTTATTTTTTTGAGCTTTGTGTTTTATATATTTAAAACGTAACAAATGTATTTACTAAATCGAAACTAAACAATAATAAAACAAAATTTTTTTTTATAAATATTAAAATAATTTTAGTATAAAAATAGGTTAAATAGAATTAATTTATTATCTTTGTTATTGATTGACAATTATTTATATATTAATTTAATTATTTTCAATATCGAAACTAATTATGTTACATTCTTCTGACAATTCAAATATTTTCGTAAATTTGAATCATAAAGTATTACATTTAATTTCATCCATGTCATTATATATCTACCTATGAAGAACAATAACATAAATAATATAAGACAACAGGAAATTTTAGAAGAATTAAATTTCAATCATTATGTTTCTGTAACTGAATTATGTAAAAAATTAAATGTGTCTGCCGTTACCATTAGAAAAGATTTGACTCATCTGGAGAAGATCGGTAAATTATACAGAACCCACGGCGGAGCAACTCGAGAATCATTTATTGTTAAGGAAAGACATGTTAATAAAAAGGAAACGCTACAGGTTGAAGAGAAATCGAAAATAGCCAAAGCGGCTCTTAATTTTATTGAAGATAATGATTTTATTACGATTTCATCAGGAACTACCACACAGATGGTTGCTCAGGTAATTGAAAATAATTATACTAAGTTAACCATTCTTACCTCTTCTTTAAAATCGGCTATGCTATTATACGGTAATCCAAATTTTGATGTAATACAACTGGGAGGGGACGTTCGAACTAAGTCCGGGTCTGTTATGGGACCTTATGCTGAATTAATGATCAGTAATTATTCTTGCAGTAAACTTTTTATTGGCGGCGATGGGGTCGATTTTGATTTTGGCCTTTCTACTTCAAGTACTATGGAGGCTAAAATGAATCAATTGATGATTCAAAATTCGGAAAAGGTTATTGTATTAGCAGATTCTACCAAAATTAGTAAAAGGGGATTTGGTAAAATAACTGATTTAGATAAAATACATGTCTTAATTACCGATGAAGGCATTAAAAAAAGAGATGTTGAAAGATTCGAAGATTTAGGTATTGAAGTTGTTATTGCACGATAAAATAAACCGGCTTTACTATCAAAAATTAGGTTAGGATATTATGGAATTATCTGAATCTTTGATATCATATTCTCCAATTTTCTCCCTTCGCAATTTAGTCAAGTATCCTCCAACTCCTAAGCTTTGTCCAAAATCGTGAGCTAATGAACGGATATAGGTCCCTTTACTGCAATGGACTAAAAATTCTACATAAGGCAGATTAATGTTAGTGATTTTAAAATCGTAAATGGAAATTTCACGAGAGGGAACTTCAATAGCTATTCCTTTCCTTGCAAATTCATACAATCTTTTCCCATCTTTTTTTAAAGCAGAAAATACCGGAGGTTTTTGACTAATGGATTCCCCTATGAAATCATGTACTGCCTCTTCAATATCTTTAATTTGTAAATGATTGTATTCTTTGGAATTAAATTCTTCAGTTTCTAAGTCATAGGAAGGAGTCTCCACTCCTAATTTAATTTCTCCGGAATAGATCTTGGATGCATCTTGAATTTGTTGTATTTGTTTGGTTGCTTTACCAACGCATACAATTAATAAACCGGTTGCTTTGGGATCTAATGTTCCCGCATGACCTACTTTGATTTTCTTTAAATTAAATTGCTTTTTTATTTTCCATTTAATTTTGTTTACTATATCAAATGAAGTCCAATCTAACGGCTTATCTATTAAAAATATTTTACCTTCCAGTAATTCGTCTAAATTCATTCATTCCTAAATTTAAAAGCAAATATAATCAACTAATATTTTAAGTCCATTTTTGAATATTGAAAAATATCGTAATTTTGCAAAAAGCAAATCAACCTTGTTGCTTCTATTTTTTATAGAAGAGGAAAGTCCGGACACCAAAGGATATCACAGCGGGTAATGCCCGTCCATCGTAAGATGAGGACCAGTGCAACAGAAAGGAAGTACAGTTCGGCTGTAGTGAAATCAGGTAAACTCTGTGAGGTGCAATGCTATGTATACCGGATTTATAAGGGCTATCCGTCCGATGCCGGGGGGTAAGCAGATTGAAATAAGGAGTAATTCTTATTCTAGATAAATAACAAGGCTTTTCAGTAATGAAAATGACAAAATCCGGCTTATTGATTTGCTTTTTTTATTTATATATGTATAAAATAAGCATGGATTTTATCCTATCCATTCATTGACATGTTCTCCTAATCCCATACTTATAGCCTTTGCTGATATGGTAAATGTTTCTGTAATCGAGGATCTACCTAATCCTAAGGAATCAAATTTTTCTTTATATTTTACTACATAACCGTCTGTAAAATTTAATTCTTTTAAGGGGGTGTTAGAATCCTTTTTTGTAAAGACTACTTTGCCATTTTTCTTTTCATAGCTATTAGTCATCCATTCAAAAAAACGAGTTTCATTAGTTGATCTTAAAGTTATCTCAATTCTTCCTCCTCTAATTTGTGCTGATGGTCGCCCGGTTGGATCTGTTTCTTGCGCTAATGAATAATTTACATTAACAATATTATATTTTCTTCCGGCTACCTCTAATCGTGCTCTAAATGACATAATAATAATGATTTTTAGTGAAATTTTCAAATTTTACAAATTTACGTATTTGAAAGTAGATAGTATTTTTCCATTAGTTAAATGCTTGTTAAAAATAAACAGCCTTATTTTGATAAACTTTATCTCTATATCATAAAAATATATGAAAATTAATTTTCATACAGCTCAATATTTTAGCAACTATTTATAACAATAAAAAAAAGAGATATTTATAATATCTCTTTTTTTTATAATTTAAATTTTTCCTAATTATTTCTAAATTAAAACATTTCCTGTCATTTCTGATGGAATAGGTAAGCCCATTAAAGTTAGAATGGTAGGAGCTATATCTCCTAGTTTACCTTGTTTTAAATTGTATTTTTGATTATCTACTACAATTAAAGGGACTAAATTAGTTGTATGTTGAGTATTAGGTGAGCCGTCTTCGTTCTTCATTTTGTCAGAATTTCCGTGATCTGCAATAATCAGAGTTGTATATCCATTTTCCAACGCTACTTTACAAATATCTCCGGCACATTCATCAACTACTTCTGCCGCTTTAACTGCTGCTTCAAATACTCCAGTGTGTCCTACCATATCCGCATTGGCAAAATTGAGACATACAAAATCCACTTCTTTTTTTTCTAGTTCGGGAATAATAGCATCTCTAATATCATATGCAGCCATTTGTGGTTTTAAATCATATGTTGGCACATCTTTAGGAGATGGGGCTAAAATTCTTTTTTCATTTTCAAATACTTTTTCTTCTCCTCCTGAAAAAAAGAATGTCACATGTGGATACTTTTCGGTTTCGGCTATTCTGATTTGTTTAAGAGCTGCATTTGCTATTACTTCACCGATTGTATTTTTAATAGTATCTTCTTTGAATATGACATGAATGTTTTTGAATGTTTCATCATATTCCGTCATAGTAACAAAATATAAATCCAATTTTTTAATTCCAACTTCAGGATGGTCATGTTGAGATAAAACATCTACTATTTCTCTCGGTCTGTCGGTACGGAAATTAAAACAGATCACAACATCTCCTTCTTGTATTTTTGCTACCGGATTGTTATTTTCTGTTACAACGATAGGCATAAGAAACTCATCGGTAATTCCGTCTTCATACGATTGCTGTATAGCTTGTAAAGGATCTTCTGTTTTATTTCCTTCAGCATTTACCATTACATCATAAGCTATTTTAACTCTTTCCCAACGTTTGTCTCTATCCATAGCATAGTATCTGCCTACAATAGAAGCTAATTTTGCATTGTTATCTTTGCAAAATTCGATCGTATCTTTTATAAAACCTTTACCACTTTGCGGATCACAATCTCTCCCATCGGTAAAAGCGTGTACAAAAACATTAGGTACATTCGAAGAGTTTGCCGCTTCTACTAGTGCTTTTAAATGGCTTATATGTGAGTGAACACCTCCGTTGGATACTAACCCGATGAAATGTACCGGTTTATTATTTTGTTTAGCATACTCAAATGCTTTTTTTAATTCTTCTTCATTTCCTAAGGTTCCGTTTTCTACGGCTAAATTAATCTTCGTCAAATTTTGATAAACCACTCTTCCAGCACCTAAATTCATATGTCCTACTTCTGAATTTCCCATTTGTCCTTTAGGTAATCCAACGTCCAATCCATAAGTTACTAAAGTGGTATTGGAATATTTTTGAAAACAACTGTCCATAAAAGGTGTATGAGCATGGTCAATAGCAGATACACTTTTATCTGTGGCTATTCCCCATCCATCCAGAATCATTAAGATTACTTTTTTATTCATAATTTATTATTTTTTGTAAAATTAATCTATTTTTATGCGTATTTTTAATTTTAAAGTTACTGAATTTTTATGATTTTTGTTGAATATATATCGATAATCCATTCTTTTTTCTAATAAAAAAAGACTTGGTAATCAAGTCTTTTATATATTTAATAATCATGATCTAGTGTTTATTCAACGGTAACAGATTTGGCTAAATTTCTAGGCTGATCTACATTAACCCCTCTTAATACAGCTATGTAATACGCTAACAATTGTAAAGGTATAACGGATAATAGCGGTGTAAAGCATTCTGAAACATCAGGAATTTCAATGGATTCGGTTACCATATCTTTAACTACGGTATCGCCTTGGGTAACAATTGCAATTACTTTTCCTTTTCTTGAATTAATTTCCTGTATATTACTTACAATCTTTTCATAATATCCTTTTTTAGGTGCAATGACAACAACCGGCATATTTTCATCAATTAATGCTATAGGTCCGTGTTTCATTTCTGCTGCCGGATATCCTTCTGCATGGATATAGGATATTTCTTTTAATTTTAAAGCACCTTCTAAGGCGATAGGATAGTTATAACCTCTACCTAAATATAAGAAGTTTCCTGCTCCAACGTATTGCTCTGCAATCTTTTTAATTTGATTTTCTGTATTTTTAATCACTTCTGCTACCCTTTCCGGTATAGTCTCCAACTCTATGATTAGACTATTGAATCGCTCTTTACTTATAGTACCTTTATGTTTAGCTAATTTAAGTGCTATCATTGCCAAAAGGGCAAGTTGAGCAGTAAATGCTTTGGTGGAAGCAACACCAATTTCCGGTCCTGCATGAGTATATGAACCGGCATCAGTTAAACGTGCTATTGAAGAGTCGATAACATTACAAATACCATAAATAAATGCCCCTTTTTCTTTTGCTAATTTTAATGCAGCAATTGAATCTGCTGTTTCTCCTGATTGAGATATTGCAATAACAATATCTTTATCTGTTATTATCGGATTTCTGTATCTAAATTCAGAGGCATATTCTACTTCTACTGGTATTCTGGCTAAATCTTCAATAAGATATTCTCCAACCAAACCAGCATGCCAAGAAGTTCCACATGAAATAATTATTATCCTTTCTGCATTTAAAAATTTTTCTTGATAATCCCATATTCCCGCCATTTGGATTATGTCTTCATCTACTAATAACCTTCCACGCATGGTATCCATAATAGATCTGGGTTGTTCGTGGATTTCTTTTAGCATGAAATGTTCATAACCTCCTTTTTCAATCTTCTCTAAACTCGTTTTTAGTTCATGAATTTGTGGATTTACTTTAGAATTATCTTTTATTTTATATACATCTACTCCTTTTAGAGTTATGGTCGCCATTTCTCCGTCTTCAAGATAAACGACTTCATTGGTAAATTCAATGAAAGGAGAGGCATCTGATGCTACGAAGTATTCATTTTCACCTATACCTATTGCTAACGGACTACTTAATCTTGCTACTACGATTTCTTGCGGTTGGTCTACTTCCATAACTGCTATGGAATAAGCACCTACAACTTCATTTAAAGCATATCTGACAGCTGTTGATAAATCTACGTTTTGTGTCTCTTGCATATACTGTATCAAGTTAACTAATACTTCTGTATCGGTTTCACTTTTAAATGTATATCCTTTAGAGGTAAGCATTATTTTTAAAGTTCCATAATTCTCAATAATACCGTTGTGAATAATTGCTAATTTTCCGTTATTTGATATATGAGGGTGTGCATTTATATCACTGGGAACTCCATGGGTAGCCCATCTTGTATGGCCAATTCCTACAGTTGCTTCTGAGTTTAAATCTTTACATTTAGCTATTAAATCGGATACTGAACCTTTTGTTTTTCTTAATTTAAAGGCTCCGTTTTCATTTAAAACTATGCCCGCACTATCATAACCTCTATATTCTAACCTTTTTAGACCGTTTAATATTATGGGTAAGGCTTTTTTATTTCCAATATATCCAGTTATTCCACACATAATTTAATGTTTTTATATTTTTTTATATTAAATATATATTTAATTTTTGGTATACAATATTTCTAATCTTAATTTTTTATCTCCTGAATTTTTATTACCATAAAAAGTTAATCGGAAAGGTTCATAAGCTCTTGTCGTCTTTGAATATCCTAAATATTCGTTACTGTTGGTAGAACGAGTTATAAAATTACCCATTTCTACAAGTATTTCATCATTAGGTTTATTTTTTTCTACAATATCTTTGATTTGTTTGGTTACATTCAGTGTATAATATTGGGGATTAGTTTCAAAATCGTACTTTGGATTGAAGAAATAACCCGCTAAACCGGAATAAAAAGTTAAATCAGGCAAAAACTTCTTTTGTGTATAATTATATCCATATATATAATCAGGTTTTGACTGCACATTTTCGGTAAGATAAAATTTCAATTTTGCTCCGGTAATAGCCCAATTGTGATTTTGTACAGAATCTTTTATAGCTTCCAATTGAGAATCATCTAATTTAAGATGAATGGAAGGCCCTCCCATACCTTGTAAAAATAAAATGGATTCACCTGACTGCTTATCCGGATTCTGCATTTGCTGCTTAAATTGGGAACTGGCAGTATTACGATTATAAAAGTTATATTCTCCTAACATTGAATTATAGGCCGAATTCATGGTAAATGAATAAGTTGCAGGTGTAAAATTGTCTGATGATTGATCTTTATATCTATAATAAGCAATTAAGGTCATTTTGCTTACAGGAAAATTAAACATAAATTTTGAATTTTCATCGACCGGTTGTATTTTAATTCCTTTAAAATACTGAATAAACCGTGAATTATCACTAATATCTGCGTTTCCTTTTTTACTGAAAAAATATTGGTAGAAATAATCGGGATTTAATTTTATTCTATATCCGGCAGCAGTAGGTTCTGAAATAACTTTTCCATCACTTGTTTTTACCGATATACTGGTCAATGAATCACCTAACAGTGCATTTCCTAATTTATCGCCAACATCAACTGTTTTATTGGAATAAAACTTGGATGAGGTTGATTCCAAAAATGTATTAATCCTATTCACATTAACTTCCATGGAATTACCTGCTTTACCTAAATAAGAAGCTAATGTATATTTTTTAACATATTTTATAGTATCAACACCGCTGGTACTTCCGGGATTTAAAATGATTTTCTTTTCTTTGTAAGAAGAGGAATTGAATGCCGGATTGAGGCTTAATACAACAGAATCGACTTGCTGGATAGTCCCTTTGATTTCATCGGCTGTACTTAGTCTTACTTGAATATTAAAAGAGGCTTTTGATTTCCCAAAAGTATTATCTTCATAAATACCGATCAATCCACTTCCTAGAGTGTTATAATCTGCTCGAATAGTATCGTTGTTAGAAATATTATACGCAACCAGATCAACAAATGTTTTATTTCCTTCTAATTTATCAGGTATAAGGTTAGCTCCAATATCTGTTGTATCGTTTTCACAACTTAATAAAAAAAAGGTTGGAAGTAAAGTTAGAGCTAATAACTTTACTTGAGACTTAAATATTTTCATAGTTGTTTTACTCTTGGATCTTTATTTCGCTAGTGACGTGATAAATTTCTTTGACATCTTCATTTTGAATAAAATCAAATTTAGGATTGCTTGATTGTTTAAACATTTCTTCCAATTCGTCAATTAAAACTTCTTCGCCTTTTACAATAGTGTCGGATCCTTTCATGGCTTCTTTGATAATACTTACGTACTTGTTATCAGTTAAGTAATTTAATTTACTTGTATCTATATTATCAAATTCCAAAATATCTTTAAGATTATTGCTAAAAATCCCGTTACTTCCTTGGTTATAAACCGAAGTGATCACTTTTATATCACTGAAGAATGCATCATTAGCATAATTCGTTTTCAAATAAATTGGTAAAAAGCTGGCCATCCATCCATGTAAATGAATGATATCGGGTATCCAATTTAATTTTTTTATTGTTTCTAAAACCCCTTTGGTAAAGAAAACAGCCCTTTCATCATTATCTTCAAACCATTCATTTGCTTCATCTTTATAGGGAGATTTTCTTTTGAAATATTCATGATTTTCAATGAAATAAACTTGCATTCTTTCTCCCGGAAGTGAAGCTACTTTAATAACCAATGGCTGATCAAGGTCATTTATAATCAAATTCATACCTGATAGCCTGATTACTTCGTGAAGCTGAAATCTTCTTTCATTTATTTGCCCGAATCTAGGCATAAAGATTCTAACATCATTTCCTTGTGCAAACATTTGTTTGGCTAAATTGTAAACTCCTGATGAAATCGGATTTTCGTCAAAGTATGGTACTAATTCTGAAGTAACGTGAAGTATTCTTTTTGAACTCATTATAAATTGAAGGCTGATTATAATTTAACAAAGTTACAAAA
The DNA here is from genome assembly GCF_002964915.1 of Apibacter sp. wkB309. NCBI lineage: Bacteria > Pseudomonadati > Bacteroidota > Flavobacteriia > Flavobacteriales > Weeksellaceae > Apibacter > Apibacter sp. wkB309. Next base: position 79,232 of record NZ_PSZL01000003.1, on the reverse strand, counting down.
AATTAATCAAACTGTAGTAAGTTTGCATTTTAAACCATGACATTCGTCACTTAAATCTAAAGTATGTTATTATTAAAATCCAGAAATGAATTATTTGATTTCATTCAATATATCCACGCTAAAAAATTAACTTTAGGATTTGTTCCTACTATGGGCGCACTTCACGAAGGCCACCTTTCTCTTTTTAAAAAAGCTATAGAAGATAATCAATATACTATAGGCAGCATTTTTGTAAATCCTACGCAATTTAATAATCAAGCTGATTTGATTAAATACCCTCGCACGGAAGAAGCAGACATTGCAAAATTGGAAAGTGTCGGTTGCGACGCATTATACTTACCAAGCGTTGAAGATTTATACCCAAATGGGTTGGAATGTGAATCAATAGATATGAACGGATTGGATGTTGTTATGGAAGGAGCTTTTCGCCCAGGTCATTTTCAAGGTATGGCAACGGTTGTAAAGCGTTTGTTATTACAAGTTCAGCCTACCAGAGCCTATTTTGGTGAAAAGGATTTTCAACAGTTACAAATTATTCGCCAAATGGTCAAAACCTTACAATTGCCTGTCGAAATTTTAGGAATGCCAATTATTCGTGAATCCAACGGTTTAGCTATGAGTTCACGTAATATGAGGCTTACCGAGGAATTTAAAAAAAAATCATTATTTATATATCAATCGTTACTTAAAGCTAAAGAATTATCTTCCCATTATGCTCCTGAAATTGTAATTTGCAAAATTGAAAAATTGTATCTCAATTCAGATTTAAAGTTGGAATACTTCACCATAACTGAAGAAGAATCTTTACAGGCGGCTAAATCTTTTGATCCCTCTAAACATTATAGAGCTTTTATAGCTGTTTTTGCCGGAGAGATCCGTTTGATAGATAACATTCAAATAAGATAAAGTCTAAATTAATTATATCATTACATACCATTAAAAAACTATTCCATTATTTATTTAATTTACAATTATCTTATCTTTATTTTAAATAATATTATATCTTATAGCCTTACCTATTTATTTAAATTATAATATATTAAATATAAAATCATTAAATTTATGTTTAACTATTACAATTTTTCAGCTATTTATAGTTTAACTTTTATAAGTTTTTTGATTTTGGAGATTATATGATTAATTATTATTTTGGTCTGAATAATACATTGAATACATGAGTAAAAAATTAAAAAATATCCTTACGGTTTGTATATCTGTTTTAATTGCCGGTGGACTAATGTTTTTAGTTTCTAAAAGTTTAGGTGGTGATTTTGTTGAAAAAACTATATCAACTGCAAAAAAAGCAAACTATTTTTGGATAAGCATGGCTGCTATTTTCGGTTTAGGGGCTTATTGGATCAGAGCTGTCCGATGGAATTTACTTTTAGAACCTATGGGCTATAAAATTAAAAATTCGAATGCTTTATGGGCTCTTTCATTTGGGTATTTTTTAAACTTAGGAATTCCAAGAATGGGAGAAATAGGAAGAGCAACTGCTTTACAAACCGTAGAAAAAGTACCTTTTACTAATTCATTTGGGACTATCGTTACTGAAAGAATTATCGATTTATTTTTTATGTTATTTATTATTCTTTTGGCCTTAGTTTTTAATTATTCAACATTACTGTCTTTTTTTGAATTACTAAGTAAAAATAAAACGAATAATCCTGATGAAAAAAATTATACACTTTATATATCTATACTAGTCGTAATATTATTATGCTGTATTCTAATGTATGTATTCAGAAAAAAATTACTTCAATTATCAATTATTAAAAAAATAATATTTTTCATAAAAGGAATTATTGACGGTTTAGTTTCAGTTTTTAGATTAAAACAAAGATTGAAGTTTATTTTATTGTCCTTTGGAATATGGATATGTTATTTTTTTGCTTCTTACCTTGTAGTTTTTGCCTTGCCCGAAACTTCTTCTTTACCTGTTCAAACAGGCTTTTATATTTTAGCCGTTGGAACTTTAGGCATGTTAGTACCTGCATCGGGAGGTATAGGTGCTTTTCACCTTGCAATGATGATCGGGTTTTCGGCTTTATATTTACAATCCGGAAAATCTTTAGATGAAGGCAAAGATATTGGCTATTCTTATGCAATACTTGCTCACAGTTTACAAATGGTGTTAATGATTATAATGGGAATCATTTCAATAATTATGCTCACAAGGAATAAAGAAAAAAACAATAATTAAAAATTAAAAAAGTGATAAACTTTTTAATTATAACAAATTAGTTATATTTTATAAAAAATAAAAAAGCTGTTCGTTTTGAACAGCTTTTATTTTGATTTATATAGAATACTATAGATTCTAAATTAATTTCGAAAACTTTATGAGTATTAGTTTTCTGATTCGTCATCTGCAGAAGCAGCCTTAACATTTCTAGATGTTTTCACAGCTGCAATTACAGTATTAGCCGGATGTAATATTTGGTAATCTTTTAATTCAACTTTAGATACTTCAAATTTATTACCAACATCTAGAGAAGTTACATCTATAACAATCTCATCCGGTAAATTTGCAGGAAGGGCTTTAACTCTAAGTTTTCTTAAGTTAACACGTAATACACCTCCTCTAACAACTCCTTTTGCTCTACCGGTAATTACCACAGGTACTTCCATAGTAACATATTTTTCCGGATTTATTTGATAAAAATCAGCATGGATTATCTTATCTGTTACCGGATGAAATTGTAGATCTTGCAAAATAGCATCTATTTTTTCTCCATCTATTTCCAAAGTAACTGTGTGTGCTTCAGGAGTATAAACTAAATCAGTAAAGCTTCTTTCTTTAGTAGAAAAATGGATTACATTTTTTTCTCCATAAACAACACAAGGAACTTTTTCAGCATTACGTAAGGCTTTTGAAGAATTTTTACCTACGCTTTCTCTTTTTTCTCCTTGAATTGTAATTGATTTCATATAATATTTACATTATAAATTTTTTACTTATTGATTCTCTGTTATGTACCAAGTTCATCACTTCTCCAAACAAAGGGGCGCAAGATAACACTTTTATTTTACTTACCAAAGTATTTTTTAAAGGAATTGAATCAGTTACAATCACTTCCTCCAATTTAGAATCGTTGATTCTATCATAAGCAGCACCTGAAAAAATTGCATGTGTTGCCATGGCTCGTACACTGGTTGCTCCTGCATCCATTAATATATCAGCCGCTTTAGTTAAAGTCCCTGCAGTATCAATCATATCGTCTACTAAAATCACATTCCTTCCTCTAACATCTCCAATTAAAGTCATAAAATCGACATTATTGGCTTTTTTTCTTTCCTTATAACAAATAACCACATCAGCATCTAAATATCCCGCATAGGTTCTTGCTCTTTTTGCTCCTCCCATATCCGGAGATGCAATGGTTAAGTTGTCTAGATTTAGTGATTTTACATAATTAATAAATATTGCAGACGCAAATAGATGATCAACCGGAATTTCGAAAAATCCTTGAATTTGATCAGCATGTAAATCCATAGTCATAACACGCGTTGCACCGGCAGCAGTCAATAAATTGGCTACTAATTTTGCTCCTATTGGAACACGAGGTTTATCTTTTCTGTCTTGACGCGCTAAACCAAAATAAGGAATTACTGCTGTTATTTTATCTGCAGATGCTCTTTTGGCTGCATCTATCATTAACAACATTTCCATCAAATTATCTGCCGGTGGAAATGTTGACCCTATAATAAAGACTCTGGAACCTCTTACCGATTCTTCTAAACAGGGTTGGTATTCACCATCACTAAAATCAAAGAAACTCATTTTCCCTAGGGGCATTCCATAACTTTGTGATATTTTTTCTGCTAAAGAAACACTTTCTCTAGTCGAGAAAATATGGACTGGTTGAATCATTTATATGTGTTAAAAATATTTTCTGAAAACGAGTACTGCAAATTTATGATTTTTTTAATCATACCATAATAAAACTGAACAAAATTTGTTCAGTTTTATTTAATATTTACTTTATCTTTAAGGAAACTTAACTGCTTGATATAGATTAGGATTAACGGAAGGAAGATTCGATTTAAATTTAAAGTTTATACTTTTAATAAATTCATTAGCTATAATTGCATACCCTCTTCCGGTTGGATGTATACCATCTAATGAAAAAAATCCTCCTGTTATAAATTCATTGGTATAACTTACTCCGTTGTAAAGAATACCTTCTTTTGTTTTTAAATTTTTAATTAGTGAATTTGTATCTGTTATTGCCAGGTTATACTGTTTTGCTACAGCTTCAATGCTCTCATTAAATGCTTGAGTTGCTTCTTTGATGGTTAAAATCTCCTTATCGGTCAAAACATATTGATCATCTATAGGTTTTGAGGTTCCTCCTCCCGTTTTCAAAATCGAAGATACTGACAATAGAAATAAATCTTTTGATGTAGACATCCTTATAGAAGGAAGTCCCATCGCATCTAAATTAGTTAGAATTTTATCTATAATTACTGCTCCATTAGCTTTATCTTCAATAAAAACAATTTTTCTACTTTCGGCTTCTTCCTCTGTAATTAAATTTTTTGCTTTTGCTTGATCCAAACCGGCATTATACTTTTGATAGGAAACATTTAAATTTTTTATTTGCTGCGGTGTAAATTGATTGGCTCGAAAAGGTAAGGAAGAAACTTTATTGAAAAAAGGAAAATCGGTAACGTCCGGAATTGTAGCTACGACTCCTTTTGCCGAATTTGAGGTAAGTGTTTGTACCAATGTATTATAAGCATTCTGAAAAGTTGAAATATCTGTAATCAAAGCAGATCCATCTCCTCCTGAAGTGGCATAGCTTAAAATATCATTAATTCCAATCCACAAAGAAAAAAAAGTAGGATTTTGTTCCATTACATCTTCTACCACCGTAGCATTGGGCTTAGAAGCAAATCGTACAAAATAAGGATTAGATTTTTTGGAAGCTAAATGAGTCGGATTTCCATATCCTGACGCAAGCAAATGAAATGATTTAGCTCCCGGTATACCCATATTTTGATATCCATCTTTTGAATAAATATTTGCAAGAGTAGTTGTTCCTACGCCCGCACTGGTAACAGGAGCAAGAGAACCCTCTGATACTACCAATATTTTTTTATTATCCACTTTCGCACTCGGAATTCCTCCTAATTCATCTGCCATAAAAGGAATATTAAATTTTTGGCAGCCTGAACGCTTCATTTGCTCGGCAATCATTAATGGAAAGGATTCTTTTTGTCCTGATATATACAGTGCATTATCTCTAAAACCTGCAGTAAACGAATCTCCTAAGGCTATATATTTAGAAAAATTTGCATCTCCCGAACTAAATACCGTATTTATATCTTCATTAAAGTCATTATTGCATGAAAGGAAAAAAATAAACATTCCTAACCAAAGCATTAGTATATTCTTACCCATATTTTGTGTTTTAAAAAGGATTCCAAGCTAATCCCAGCCCGAACATAAAGCTATGCATCTTGACATCTCCTTTGAAATTATAAAATTTATTAACTACTTTTCTTGAATTACCTACATAATACATTCCTGTCATATCAAGCATTAATTTATCTTTTAAGAATTTATAACCAATACCTCCTGTTATGGCATTATTATCTGTACTTGGCATTTCCGGACTCCAATAGTCTTTACTGATCGGTGAAGGATCGTAGTAGTATCCTAAACGAACATCCAACTTATCAGATACGGAATATTCTGAACCCACTCTAAATGTATGAGTGTTATGTAAATTTTTAGGCGATGTGGATATCGTTGGATCGTTGGGATCATTGCCTACCTTATTTTGATTGAAATCAATTGTCAAAGCTTTGTATTTATTCCATCCAGAAATATTCAAATCGGTAGAAATCGTCCATTGAGGTAAAAGCCTATAGGTTAATCCGAGTGTGATTTCAGAGGTAAGGGGTAACTTTGCATTAAATCGGTCATTTTCCGTAGGAAATGATTCACTTCCAACTAATGATTTTGGAAGGTTGAACCGAGCTTTTCCATTGACCGCATGAATATCGATATTGGAACGATAGGCTATACTGACATCCAAATCTTTAATAGGCCTGATATACATACCTACATTATACCCATTACCGGTTGCATTTTTATCAACCAGTTTCATTCTTCCGTCTATTGAAGATATAGCTTTTTGCAGATTAACGCTACCTAAAGCATATATATATCCGGCACCCACACTAAACCAATCGTTTAGACGATAGGCTACTGTTGGTTGAAAGAAATACGACCGAATAGTAATTTTAGTAATTAAATCTTTACCTTCCCAATTTTGTCCCCAATCGACGCTGCTTCCGAAAGGAGTAGTAAAGCTAAAAGCAACGGATAGTTTATCAGTGGCTTTATAGGCTATATTAAACAGAGAAGGCGTACTTATCGGATTATCTGTTTTTGTTTTATATAAAGTAGGCTTATTTTGAAAATCAGCTTTTCCCATTATTATGAAAGTTCCCGCTGCAATGCTTAATTTTGAGGGTATAAATGATATACCTGCCGGATTGAAGAAAGCAACACTTGCATCTCTGGTGTGGGCACTGGTATGTGCCATAGCTGCTTGTCTCGCTCCTTGAAGTGAAACCCTAAACCCTCCTCCTTGCATTATAATAGATGTCATAATAAAGAACATAAATACTGCTTTTCTCATCATTATAAATGTCATAGTGTAGCAAAACTATAGGATTTTTACGAAATTAATAAATTTCAATACGTTCAATTTTTAATTTGATAACATACCTTAAGTTTTTATTTTATCCCTATTATACAAATCTTTTGGTATCTAGTCTATTAAATAATTTTTGATTTTATTTAGATTAAATACAAATAATTCATATATTTGCTTGAGAATATTAAAAAGGTGTTTAGTTATAAAATCATGCTTACCCATAAATCCCTTTCATTTTTAAAACCGGCACAACAAGCAAAAGTTATAGGATTTTCTGAAGAAGATATACCCACAAAGATTTTAGAAATGGGAATAGTTCCCGGTGTTTTTGTTAAATTAAAACGTCAAGCTCCTTGGAACGGTCCTCTTTTTATTGAATACGGTAAAGAGAAAAGCACGGTAATGTTGCGTAAGGAAGAAGCAGATTGTATATTGATTGAAATGCAATAGAAAAAAACAATGAGTATTAAAACTATTGCTCTCATAGGAAATCCAAATGCCGGAAAAACAACACTTTTTAATCAACTAAGCGGATTACATCAAAAAACCGGAAATTATCCGGGTATTACCGTTGAAAAAAAAGAAGGTAAATTTACCTATAAAGATACTGACTATAGGTTAATTGACCTTCCGGGGATATACAGTCTTTGTCCTTCTTCTGCTGATGAAGAGGTGGTATTATCAATTCTTGCCAATCCTGATAATCCTTACTATCCTGATATTATTATAGTAGTAGCCGATGTTCATAATATGAAAAGAAGTTTATTTCTGTATGAACAAATCAAAGATTTAAAAATTCCTACTATTTTAGTTATTAATCAGATTGACAATATTGAAAAAGAAGGAATTCTAATTCGAGATAAAAATTTAGCCGATTATTTTTCTACTCCTGTAGTGCTTGTTAGTTCTAGAAAAGGTAAAGGTATTGATCAATTAAAAGAAACCATAAATAATGGCTTCGTCAATGAATCGTTTGAAACTTTTCAATATCCTAAAGAATTTGAAAAACCGGTAAGAGAATTATCCGATAGGTTTAAAATTGATGATTATCTCGCTTGGCTATTCTTGGCTCAAACAAAAACGAACAACATCCCGAGTGCGTATCGTGAAAATGTATCAGAAATTATAAATAAGTATAAGTTGATTCCTAAAAGACTTCAACTTAAAGAAACTATTTTGAGGCATCGCCAAATTGATGATCTTGTAGAAAAAGTTGTTTATAAAGACCCAAACTATCAGACTTTCACGAACAAATTCGATAAAATTGCAACACATCATTTTTGGGGATATTTTTTATTTTTTTCAATCCTATTTTTAATTTTTCAAGCTTTATTTTTTTTGTCAGGTTATCCTCAAGATTGGATTGAAACTCTATTTGCTACTACAAGTGAACTTCTCGATGCTTATTTACCGCAAGGACCACTATCGGAGCTTATTACGCAAGGTATAATTCCCGGAATTAGTGGAGTTGCTGTATTTGTCCCTCAAATTGCAATTTTATTTTTCTTTCTGTTGATTATGGAAGAAAGCGGTTATATGGCTAGAGTTGTATTTTTGATGGATCGTTGGTTCCGACCTGTTGGACTGAACGGAAAAAGTGTTGTTCCTTTATTATCCGGTGCCGCTTGTGCTATTCCTGCAATAATGTCGGCACGAAATATTGAAAATTCAAAGGAACGATTAATTACAATTTTGGTTACACCATTTATAACCTGCTCGGCTCGCCTTCCGGTATACTCCATTATCATCGCTTTAGTCATTCCTAAAGGAAATGGAATCTTTAATTTACAGGGTATTGTTATGATGATTATGTACTTATTGGGAGTCATAATGGTTTTTATAAGTGCATCCATTGCCAACAAATTAATAAAATCTAACTATAAAAGCTATCTTATTTTGGATATGCCGAATTATAAAGTTCCTTTTTGGAGAAATGTATTTTACGGTTTATTTGAAAAATCATTGAGCTTTATAGCTAATGCCGGTAAAATCATCGTTGCTGTCAGTGTCATACTTTGGGCCTTAGGAAAATTTGGAGAGACAGCCGAAAATGGTAAAACAAATTATCTGGCAGATGTTCCTTTAGAAAATTCTTATTTAGGAAATTTCGGAAAAGTAATTGAACCGGTTTTTAAACCTTTAGGGTATGACTGGAAAATTGATATTGGTATTCTTTCTTCATTTGCTGCCAGAGAGGTTTTTGTCGGAACCATTGCTTCCATATACAGTTTGGAAGATGATGGCAGTGAAAATCTTAAATTAAAAGAATTAATGAGAAAGGATATTAACCACAATACGATGAAGCCTACATTTAATTTAGCGACAGGCATTTCCATTTTATTGTTCTATGCTTTTGCCATGCAATGCGTCAGTACCTTGGCTGTTGTTAAAAAAGAAACGAATTCGTGGAGATGGCCGGCGATCCAATTATTTTTTATGACGGGCATAGCCTATTTAGTCGCTTTACTTGCTTATCAGCTCTTAAAATAAATTTTAAATATTATTTACGAACTTATCTACTACTAATAAATCATTATATAAATTAATTAAATCCAAAATTTAGGATATTTTCTATTTTTGCTCAGATTGTTGAATAATAATGCAATAATCACCAACACGATTGATCCCGTTAAAACCGGATTAATTAAAAAGTTCCACTCTACTCCTCCGGTAATAATTATAAGCGGATCTGCTCCTGCCGGCGGATGTGTAGTCTTCGTTATTTGCATGACAAATATAGCTAATCCTACTCCCAATGATAGGGAATACCATTCATTTTTTAATACCATCGATACAATTAAACCCATAATTGAAGATAAAATATGGCCACCAATAATATTCCTAGGTTGAGACAGTGGACTTTCAGGTACACCAAATGCCAATACACAGGTTGCGCCGAAAGGTGCCATAATAAAAGGAATTGAGGTTGATTTTGTTAATAAGGCTATACATATAATTGCTATACATCCTCCAATTCCCGATAAAATTGAAAAATTAAAATTAACTTTAAGAGGACTACGTTCTCTACTTATAAATTTTGAGAGATATTTTTTACTATTCATTTCATTAAATTTTTGATATTATTTTTTGTTTTCTCTATAAGATTTTGTGTTCTATATACTTGACTATCGATCATACATGCTTCAAAAAACATATAAATAATGAAGGCGTCGTTTTCCTCACCTATTATATCAATAAAAAAATTCCGCAGTTCTGTTTTATGTTTTTGTATTACACTTAAAATGCGAACATTATCCGGTTGTATTTCTGATAGCATGTTCAAAAAGCAACAACCTCGAAAATTTTCTTTTTCATTCATTTGTTCTAAATAATCAAAAGCTGATAGTACTTTTTCTTTCGGGATTGTTTTTTCTTTAGTAAAATGTTTTAATCCTTCAAACCAGGTTTTATGACGTACTTCTAAATATTCAAGAGCTAAATTTTCTTTTGATTTAAAATGTTGATAAAAACTGGCTTTTGCAACCTTGGCTTTTTCAATGATTTCATTGATTCCTGTAGCATTGTATCCTTGCTGATGAAATAATTGTGATGCTACGTATACTATTCTTTCTCTGGGGGGCTTATTCTTTAATTCCATTCAACAAAGATAAAATAAATTTTTAAATACAGACATACTTGTCTGTATGTTTTTTTTATTAAACATATTTATATTAAAGTTTACACACGTTTATAAAATATATAAACCAGCATAATGATAACGCATGTAGTTACTCAGCTTTATTACTCCTATACAAAACAGATATGTAATCCAATAAATTAATTATAATTATTAATTCATCAAGCAACATCTATATACAAGCTCAAATATTTATATTAATTAGAAATTGTGCTATGATTCTACTACTAAAACCGCATTCATATGATTTATAATAAAAACCATTAGCATAAAATATTATATTTTGTAAATTAGCGCATATTTAATAATTTAAGATGATATTTAAAAAAATTAACTCTGTAAAAAATGCTCACAAGTCTCCTCTGCTCATAAAAGGATTATATGATTATTGTACTACTTTAAATCCTAATAATGAGATTATTTACAAAGATATTTCCAGATATAATTATCGAGAATTCAAAAAACGAGTTCAACGATATGCCAATATGCTAAGAAATCTTGGGATAGACGGTGGAGAAACCATTGCCGTAATGGATTATGACAGTCATCGATATCTCGAATCTTACTTTGCTATTCCTATGACCGGAAATGTTCTTCATATGATTAATTGGAGATTGTCTCCTGAGCAAATTCATTATACTATTAATCATGCTGAAGATTTAGTTATCATTGCCCATGCAGATTTTCTTCCTATTTTGGAAAAATTTTCAGGAGATATGCCCTCTTTAAAACATTTAATCATTTGTAAAGATGATGATACTATAATAACTTCTGAAAAATTAAGTATTACCGGAGAATACGAACAATTGATGGCTGAAGCTTCTGATTCATATGAATTCGAAGAATTTGATGAAGATGCAGTTGCCACAACATTTTATACTACAGGTACAACCGGCAATCCCAAAGGCGTATATTTTACCCATAGACAATTGGTGCTTCATACCTACAATACGGCAGCCAGTTTTGGATTTTCCGGTTCAATTGCGTGTCGTTTAAATTCCAATGATGTGTATTTACCATTAACACCGATGTTTCATGTTCATGCATGGGGATTTCCTTATCTTGCAACCACCTTTTCATTAAAGCAAATATATCCCGGAAAATTTAATTTAACCGGATTTATCGATATTTTCACAAAAGAAAAACCAACATTCTCTCATTGTGTACCTACTATTTTGCAAATGATTTTAGAGAGCAATGAAACTAAAAATATTGATTTTAACGGATGGAAAGTTATTATTGGTGGAGCTTCTTTAACCAAAAAGTTAGCAAAAAATGCTCTTGAAAAAAATATTGATATTATGTCAGGATACGGGATGTCCGAAACTTGTCCAATTATAACATTAACTCACATAGACCCTAAATATAAAAATTTAGATATAGATGAACAATCTGAAATGAGAATCAGAACCGGAACTCCTGTTCTATTTACAACCATAAAAATTATTAACGAACAAGGAAACCATGTACAAAATAATGATGTTGAACAAGGGGAAATTATTATTCGAGCGCCCTGGCTAACTCAAGGTTATTTTAAAGACGAAGAAAGAGGAAACGAATTATGGAATGAACAATATTTACATACAGGAGACGTAGCTACCATAAATTCCAATAATTCTATAAATATTACAGATAGAATAAAAGATATTATCAAAAGTGGAGGTGAGTGGATTTCTTCTGTTCAATTAGAAAATATTATTACCGGACATGAATCTGTGGCTGAAACCGCTGTAATAGGAATTCCGGACGAAAAATGGAGTGAAAAGCCTTGTGCATTTATCGTTTTAAAACCGAATATGACGTTAACTCATGATGAATTAAAAGATTATTTAAAACAATATACGGAATCCGGAATATTGAGTAAATGGGCTATACCTCAAAATATAAAATTTGTTTCAGAAATCCCCAAAACCAGTGTGGGAAAATTAAATAAAAAACTAATCAGACAACAATTTGCAGAAAATTTATAAGAGTTTAAAAATCTATTTTTTTAGTAAAATAAAAAGGTTAATAAATGGTAATTATTAACCTTTTTTATTTTTAATCTATGCTTTTAAAGATCCTTACCAAACTCTTCGATTAAATCTATTAAACATAAGTAGACCATAACTTATCTTTATTCATTGTATTAAACTAAAATTAGGTCAAATATTTGTTTTACTGAGGTAAGTATTGTTATATTTGATACAAATCAATAGTTATCATGCAAAAAATAAAAGTACTTAATCCGGTTGTTGAAATGGACGGAGATGAAATGACAAGAATTATATGGAAGTTCATTAAGGACAAACTCATTCTCCCCTATTTAGATATAGATCTGAAATACTTTGATTTAGGTATTGAAAACAGAGATAAAACTAACGATCAAGTTACTATAGACTCTGCAGAAGCAACTAAAAAATATAATGTTGCCGTAAAATGTGCTACTATTACTCCTGATGAAGCTCGTGTTAAAGAATTTAACTTAAAAAAAATGTGGAAATCGCCTAATGGCACCATTCGTAATATTGTTGGAGGAACAGTTTTTAGAGAACCTATTATTATGAATAACGTTCCGAGATATGTGCAAGGATGGACGCAACCCATTGTAATTGGCCGTCATGCTTTTGGTGACCAATATAAAGCAACGGATGTGGTAACTAAAGGTCCGGGTAAATTAACCATGACTTTTACTCCTGAAAACGGTGAACCTCAAACTTGGGAAGTCTTTGATTTTAAAGATGACGGGGTTGCAATGTCCATGTATAACACCGATGAATCTATTGAGGGGTTTGCGCATTCTTCATTTCAAATGGCATTAAGCAAAAAATGGCCTTTATATCTGTCTACTAAAAATACCATTTTAAAAGCTTATGACGGAAGATTTAAAGATATCTTTCAGAAAATATATGAAGATCATTATCAATCTAAATTTGAAGAACTGGGAATTACTTATGAACATCGTCTAATCGATGACATGGTAGCTTGTGCCATGAAATGGAACGGAGGCTTTGTATGGGCGTGTAAAAATTATGATGGTGACGTACAGTCAGACACTGTTGCTCAAGGTTTTGGTTCTTTAGGCTTAATGACTTCTGTTTTGGTTACTCCGGATGGCAAAACCGTTGAAGCAGAGGCTGCTCATGGTACTGTTACCCGACATTATAGATTATATCAAGAAGGTAAAGAAACTTCTACCAATCCCATAGCATCTATCTTTGCATGGACCAGAGGCTTAATGCATCGCGGTAAATTAGATCATACTCCGGATGTTGTCAATTTTGCAGAAACGCTGGAAAAGGTTTGTATTGAAACTGTTGAAGGAGGTAAAATGACCAAAGACCTTGCTTTATTAGTAAAAGGTAAACAAATGACCAGAGAAGATTATCTTAATACTGAAGATTTTCTAGATGCTATTGACAAAGGGTTAAAAAATAAATTAGTTAAATAATCAAGTATTTTTAATCTGTCGCACAAATATATTTATCTTATTAATCAACTACTTGTGTGACTAAATATTAACATATTTTTCTAATATGAAGAATCTCATATTTTTTTCCTATGTATTCTTGATTATTTAGAAATAAAATTGTAATTTTGCAACTCAAATTTTTAGAGAAATGAAAAAAGACATTCATCCGGATAACTATAGATTAGTTGTTTTTAAAGATATGAGCAACGACGAGGTATTTTTATGTAAATCTACTGCAGAAACAAAAGATACAATTGAATATGAAGGAGTAGAATATCCTTTAGTTAAGATGGAGATTTCAAGTTCTTCTCACCCTTTTTATACAGGAAAAGTTAAATTGGTTGATACTGCAGGTAGAGTTGATAAATTCTTTAACAAATACAAAAATTATAAAAAGTAATATAGTAATACTATTATAAAAAATTAAATATACCCATAGTAGTAATACCATGGGTATATTTTTTTATCTTTTTGGCATAAATATTGATGGAAAGAATAGTAAATTAGGTTTCTGCCTTAATAAAACAACATATTATGAATGCTAAAATTTTAATTTTATTAGTAATAATGACCTTTTCTTCTATATTCGGTTATTCTCAAGAAAAATATAAATATAGAGAAGAAATACAATCTACCAATGAAAAAGTACAGAAAGTGGAAGCTCTGATTCAACAAGAATTTGGCTCTGCTTCTTCACCCGGAATTTGGACTTCAAATAATCCTGATTATGGTCTTATGATTAGAACTAAAGGGAATACATTTACCATAAGTGCCTGGCAAATTTCTGATAATACTGATATAAAGGCAAGAGTTGAAAAACTTATGTCCAAAGTAAAATCTGAACTGTAAAAAAAATTTTATATACTAAACTTCAAAACTTCAGTAATGACTTACTGGAGTTTTTTTAACTTAAAATTTGACCAATGAAATTAGATATATTAGCCATAGGTGCCCATCCTGATGATGTTGAACTAGGGTGTGGAGGAACTCTGGCCAAAATGATTTCTGAAAATAAAAAAGTGGGAATATTAGACCTGACGGAAGGTGAATTAGGGACAAGGGGAACAGCTCTTACTAGAAAATCTGAATCCGAAGAAGCCAGTAAAATACTTTCAATTGCTTATCGTGAAAACTTAAAATTCAGAGATGGTTTTTTTAAAAATGATGATATTCATCAAATTAAATTAATTAAAATAATAAGAAAATATAAACCGGATATTGTTTTAGCTAATGCGGTAAACGATAGACATCCTGATCACGGGAAAGCTGCTAAGCTGGTTTATGATGCCTGTTTTCTCTCCGGTTTATTAAAAATACAAACAAGTTATAACGGGGTAACACAAGATAGATGGAGACCTAAACATATATTCAATTACATTCAATGGAATGAAGAAAAACCGGATTTTATAATCGATATATCTCATTTTTTAGATAAAAAAATAGAAGCTTGTATGGCCTATAAAACACAGTTTTATGATCCGAATTCATTAGAACCTAATACTCCTATTACCTCCATTAATTTCAAAAAAAGTATTATATACAGAGCTGAAAATTTGGGTAGGTTAATAGGCTGTGATGCAGGTGAAGGCTTTACTTCTCAAAAATGGATTGGTCTGAAAGATTTTGAAAATTTTGTTTGATAATATGAAATCTATTCATATATTTGCATTCCCAAAACGGTGGCCATAGCTCAGTTGGTTAGAGCGTCGGATTGTGGTTCCGAAGGTCGTGGGTTCGAGACCCATTGGCCACCCAAAGCTCCAAAGCACTCCTACAACAGCTTTGGAGTTTTTTAATAAACTACTTCAAGTGTATAATTACATAAAACGGCAATGTAATTATGGCAAAAAACACTAAATTTGGATGCACTTATACAGATATTTGGGTGTGTCCCTCAAATTGGAAATCGAAATCAAAGAAATTAAACAAAATTTAATTTCCATATAATTTTTCAATCTTATAAATTCCATTGTCCCCCTTTAGTTGGGTAATTGTTTCAAAAAATACTTTATTGATTAATAAAAAATATAAATATTGTTTTTTTATCTCTTATTTTAGTTACTTTTAAATTCTTCTATTAATTTTAATATTTTTATATTATAATTATGAATTAGTTCTGATATAACAGGGCTTTTTCTATTTTACCAATATAATATTTGTTCTATAGATTATATAAATAAATACAAAAACTTATTTTTTTTTAATCATAGTAGTCTACAATCTTCAAAACATTATGGAAGATTTTTTTATTAAAAAACTTAAATATTCCAAAAATATTTTTTTATTATATATTATATCACTTTTTAATTATTGTAAATACTTTATTACTTAATTGTAAATTATTGTTGATATAATAGTTTTACTATTTAATTTATTTAGCCAAATGGTTTACAACAAAAAACAATTATACACAATCACATTAAATCTTAGTTCTATTAACATTCTCAAAATTAATTATCATATATAAGTAACATAAATATTTAGATAATTCTAATATTTATATCATTAATTCACATTTTCATATTGTTTAATTTTTACCTAAAAACAATTAAATAGATATATAAGATATATTATCTCCACAATCATTATACTTTATTTTTTTTATTATTATCCTTTATAATCATAAAACATAATTTTATAATTTATTATAATTAATATATCATGAAAAATATTATTAATATTTAAATAAAATATATAAATTATATATCAGATCTCAACTATATAATTACTATTAATAAAAATTATAACAGTAGTAATCAACATAAATTAATAATATGTTTATAGTATTTTGTCATAATATAAATTATTTTTATATATTTGAATTATGTTAACCAAAATATATATGAATGAAATGACATAACTAATATTTAATAAATTATTTAAGCATTTATACCTTTTTATTATATATTGAGGTATTTTGATCCCTAATATTTTCATTATTTTATCTTGGATGAAATAGTAAGAATACTTATATACAATATAAACTCAACATTATTTTATTTACTAATTTAACCTAAACTTTGATTATGATAAATTTTAAACCGTTGCTCTTTATCACAGCTTTCATTATATTTAGTGTATATCAAGCACAAGATATTTCAGAAAGAACTGCACAGAGAGTGGCTAACAATTTTTTAAAATTGAAAGCTAAAGATCCTTTAAAAAGATTATCGAAACAATTCAAATTATCAAATATTACTTCAACCATTGATAAAAAATACGATGGCTTTTATGTATTTAAAGTGGAGAATGGAAATGGATTCTGTATTGTATCCGCTGAAAGCGCAAATCATCCAATTTTAGCTTACTCTTTAAACTCATCTATACTAACCAACAAAAAGAGCTCTCCAGAATTTTTAAATATTTTAAATAATTATCAGTATACTAATTTAAATCTTAGAAGAAACTATTTAAAAAAATCTTATAGTAAAGAAAGCGAACAAATAAAAAAAGAATGGGATGCTTTACTTTCCGATAATGTATTTCCAAATTCAACACAATTATTAAGAAATCTATCGGTTAGTGCTAAAATTCCGGATTCGATTGCTCCACTAATAAAAACTAATTGGGATCAAGCTCCTTTATATAACAAGCACACTCCCATTACTTATGAAGGACAACCCACATTTACGGGTTCTGCTGCTACAGCATTAGGACAAATTATGAAATATTGGGATTATCCTGCTACAGGAAATGATTCTGTAACTTATCGAATTCCTTCCAATTATTTTTATTATTTCTATAATTGGAAATGGAAAAAGTTAAGTGCTAATTTTCAAAAAACAAACTATCAATGGAGTAAGATGCCTACCTCGCTTTCAGGAAGTTCTACAGACGAGGAGATCGATGCGGTAGCTACACTCTTGTCTCATACCGGAATTTCCGTTAATATGATGTATGGACCTATTGGATCAGGTGCTCATAGTGAAAAAGTTCCTAATGCTTTAAAAAAATATTTTAAATACAGCTCAAATATTGAATTAAAAAACAGATCTGATTTTAATTCAGATGAGGAATGGTTAGACATTATTAAAGGCCAAATTTCACAAGGTTACCCTGTATATTTTTCATCTATAAGCCCGGATGCCGAACATGCGTATATAGCTGACGGATATGATTCAAATAATTATGTACATCTTAATTTAGGATGGGCCGGAGAAGCTAACGGATATTATTATATTAATGATCTTCGCGGCTATTCATCCAGCCAAATGATAGTAATAAATATATATCCTTCAGAAACTTATTGTGTTCCGCCTTCAAGTCTTTCAACGTCAAACATATCATCCAACAGTGCCACTCTTAATTGGAGTAATGATATTAGATTTAAAAGTTATAAGATTGAATATAAATCAAGTGGAGATTCCAATTGGACCGTTGCTAATGATAAAGCCACAGGATCATCTCTTGAGTTAGTAAATTTAAAGGCAAATACAACATATACTGCAAGAGTAGCAGCCAATTGCGATGCTAATTATTCCAATACAAATAACTTTGCAGAAACAACCTTTCAAACCAGTATCCCTGAATATCCTACTTCATCTGCTTGCGTTAATAATTTTGAACCTAATAATTCTTTTGATGATGCTTATTTAATAAAATCTGATTCTACTTACCTTGCTGGTATAGGATATCCTGAGGACGTTGATTACTACAAAATTGTTTTTACTACTAATTCAAATTTAGTAGTATTAATGAATAAATTAAATAAGGATTATGATATTATATTATATAATCGTTATTATAAAGAAATCGGGAAGAGTATTGCGGGTAGCGAGTCAAGTGAAAGAATTAAAATTGAAAATCTTTTACCCGGCACCTATTATTTAAAAGTATTTGGTTATGATGGAGCATATGATGAGTCAGAATGTTATGAATTAACGATCAATTCCGGACCTGCTGCTCCTACATGCAGTACTAATTATGAACCCAATGAATCTTTTGAAGAAGCTTACCCAATTGATGTTCTTACCACTTACTATGCGGCTATTGGATCTTCTAAAGATATGGACTACTATAAATTTACATTAAAAGAAACTTCTGATGTTAATATAAGTCTTCAAAATATTTATTTTGGTTATGAATTCAATTTATATGATTCATCAAAAAAATTTGTAGCTAAAGGAGTATTTGATGAACCCAATAACAAAGTAATTCATATTGAAGATCTGCCTTCAGGTACCTATTACATTGAAATAACAGGTAAATTAAACCCATTTGAATGTTACAGACTTTTAATTGATACTGATATATCAAGACATTCTTGTATTAATAATTATGAACCCAATGATTCATTTGAACATGCCATTCATATTAAAACTGATAATAAATATTCAGCAGGAATAAGAATTCCTAGTGATCTTGATTATTATAAATTTATTTTAGATAATAAATCTAACATCTCGGTTACTCTTCAAAATATAGCTGATAAATATGAATTGAAAGTTTATGATTCTTCTAAAAGAGAAATAGGTAGAAGTTATAATGAAGATCTAAGCGATGAAACTATTAATCTAGACAATTTAGATCCCGGAACTTATTATATATTGGTTGAAGGAATTGATAACGCATTTAATGCTACTCAATGTTATGAATTATTAGTAGAAACGATCGCTACAGCTTCTCCATGTGTTAATAATTTTGAATCTAATGATTCGTTAGAAAAAGCAACTCCAATAAATCTAAATACTGTATACGAAGCCGGTATTGGTTCTCCAACAGATAAAGATTACTATAAATTTACAATCAATGAAACATCAGACATAACGGTTTTACTTCAAAATTTACCTAAAAACTATGATTTAAAACTTCTTGATGAAGTAGGTGATGAAATTGACAGCAGTTCAAATAAGGGTACAATAAATGAAAAAATTGTAGCTGAAAATTTACCTGCCGGTAATTATTATGTATACGTATATGGATATGAAGGCGCCTATGATACTACTTTTTGTTATAATTTAGAAGTTCAAACAGAAAGCAGTAATTCATTATGTAAGGATAATTATGAGCCAAATAACACCTTTGATTCTGCATATACCATAAGAAATATATTGACCTATTCTTCTGATATAAGTTCTTCAACTGATGATGATTATTATAAAATATATATAGGTGAAAAATCTGATCTTTTGGTTATTTTAGAAAATTTACCAAATGATTATGACCTTAAACTTTATGATAATTTAAAAAGAGAAATAGGAAGTAGTACTAACAACGGAACTACCAAAGAAATTATTGATATTAAAAATTTAAATAAAGGCATTTATTATGTATATGTATATGGTAAAAATGGCGCATATGAGCCGGGCAAATGTTATAATCTAAGTGTTAACTATGTTCCTGCTAAGAATTCACCTGAATTTGGAAATCCTGAGAATTCCGTTTTCGTATATCCTAATCCTGTTCATGATGCTATAAATATAAAAGGATTAAATATACTGGAAAAAGGAAAACTTATTACATTAACTATAGTTGACAGAAATGCGCACGTTGTGAAAATTTTGCAATCTAAAGTTGACGACAATATACTTGTAAATGTTTCAGACCTCCCTCCGAATATTTATTTTTTACAAATTCAGGGGCAAAATTACAAATTCATTAAAAAATGAGTTTTTAATTTATAATTAAAAAAGAACCGAAAGATCAATCTTTCGGTTTTTTTATGCAAATCATTTTAATATAAAAGTTATCAATTACAAATTTCATATATCCAATAAACATGATATACTAAAAAAATAATTAATAGTAAACTTTATATTATCATTTTTACACATTATTTAATATAATTTAGTAAATTTGATATATAGTAACCTAAAAAAACTTAAAAAGCTTATGTTTTATCTTAATAAATATATTTTTTCATAGTATGTAATTATTTTAATTTAAAAAAATTACATCAAAATCTTTTCACTCCATTCAACTATATATTCTATACCAAACAGTATACGTTTATTAGAATAATTAAATTTATAGTAATTACAATTTTACTTCATAATTAAAACACTAAAAACAATTCCGATGAGATTAAAATATTCTATTTTAATTATAGCTATATTTATATCTTACACATATTATAGTCAAGATATTTCTGAAAAAACTGCCCGTATTGTAGCCAATAATTTTTTAAATCAAAGAATTCATTCAAAAAATTCAAACCACAATAAATTAATTAATATTACAGATTGTTTTGATAAAAAATACGATGGTTTCTACATTTTCAAAAGCTTAAATGGTTTTATAATAATTTCTTCACAAAGTGAAAACCACCCAATTCTAGCTTATTCATTTGATACAACTCTTAACGCGGAAGGAAATCAATCGCCCGAATTTTTATACTTTCTTAGAGAATACCAATCAGCAAACGAATATTTAAGAAAAAGTAAAGTTAAAAAAATAGGCGAGGATAAAGAAAGATATTTAATAAAAGAAGAATGGGATGCTTTACTTTATAGAAAAGAAATACCTTTATCTAAAATTAATCTTAAATACAATGAAATTCCTTTAACAATAGATCCTTTGATTACAACAAAGTGGAGTCAAAATACATTTTATAATAAGTTGGTACCTAAAACCTATGAAAACCAATCTTGTCCAACGGGTTGTGTGGCTACCACTATGGCCCAAATTATGAAATATTGGAATTACCCTGTCAAAGGTAAAAGCTCTAATACGTATAAGATTCAAAATACTTATTATGATTGGAAAGGTAAAACATTAACAGCTGATTTTGCTAACACTACCTATTTATGGAATAATATGCCTACTTCCCTTTCCCTCACTTCCACCACACAACAAATCGATGCAGTTGCCACATTAATGCTTCACACCGGTATATCGGTTAATATGATTTACGGACCTAACAGTTCGGGGGCATTTAATAACTCTGTTTTAAAAGCATTGAAAAATTACTTTCAATATAGTTCGGATATAAAAATGGTTAATAAAGGAAATTATAGTAATTTCGAGTGGATAAAACTAATTAAGGATCAGCTGATAAAAAATTATCCTGTGTTTTATAAAGGAAGCAACAGGCAAGGAGCACACACCTTTATTGCTGATGGAATTGATAATAACAACCTCATTCATTTTAATTTTGGGTGGGGCGGTTATGCAGATGGATACTTTCAATTATCTGAACCGGCAGGTTATAAATCCAATCAAAGTGCAATAATAAATATACACCCTATTAATTATACTTGTTCTATACCTTCGGGTCTCACCACTTCGAATATATCT
This sequence comes from Apibacter sp. wkB309, assembly GCF_002964915.1. Lineage (NCBI taxonomy): Bacteria > Pseudomonadati > Bacteroidota > Flavobacteriia > Flavobacteriales > Weeksellaceae > Apibacter > Apibacter sp. wkB309. Next base: position 57,235 of record NZ_PSZL01000003.1, on the reverse strand, counting down.
TCAACTAGTGCTGTTTTAAAATGGAATAACATTCCGGGCATTCTAAGTTATACTATTGAATATAAAACAAATAAAGAAGAAAATTGGAATACCAAAACCCTTGAATCAACCGACACATTATACACCCTTACAGGATTAAAACCAAATACTTCATATAGTTGGAGAGTAAAAGCAAATTGCTATACTTCTAATAGTTCCAATTTTGAAGAAAACTCATTCTATACCTCTTCTAATTGCACGGCTAATTATGAACCTAATGACTCGTTTGAAACTGCATATCCTATAAATATCAATACTTTATATTCAGCTGCACTTGGCTCTAGCTATGATTTAGATTATTATAAATTTTCAATTTATAATAAATCCACTATCCAAATTATTCTTAAAAACGTATCTAAAAATTATACCTTAGCTTTATATAATTCTTCAAAGAATTATATTACCGGTAGTACGAATATGGAGAATAATAAAAATCAATTACACATAAATTTAATACCCGGAACATATTATATAATGGTTAAAGGATATAAAGATGCATTTCTTGACAATAAATGCTATGATTTAATCGTAAATCAAATGTTCAATGATAAAATTACTGATAGCAATAACTTAATCTTATATCCTAATCCCGCTTATGAAACTCTTAATATAAAAGGAATTCCTTCAAATATTCAGAAATTTATAACATTAACTATATTTGATAATAGTGGAAAACTAGTTAAAAATATACGTGTATTAATTGAAGACAAAATTTCTATAAATGTCTCTGATCTACAGCCCAATCTTTATATTATAAAAATTTTAGGAAAGAATTACAAATTCATAAAAAAATAAACGTAAGAATTACGTTAAAAAACCGAAAGATAAATCTTTCGGTTTTTTATACATTAAATTAACATTATTAATCAACTTTTTTTTTATCAAAAAAATAAAGAGTCATACCGGCTCCTATGATCCCTAATCCAATAATACTCTCCCGAGGATGGTTGACAAAAGTAAAATACAAAATATAAAAGCTGAAAAGTAAAAAGATACCGGGCATCAGTAAAAAAATATTACCTTTGAAAAGTACCCGATCTTTTTTCTTAATAAATAAAGAAGTACTCACAGCAGCCGTTGAAAGAAGCTGAAGTACAAATGCTGTGTAAATAAAAATTTCTTCAAATTTACCACTCAATATTATTAGTATACTGATAAGGGTATGAGCAACTACTGCCCAAATAGGTATTCGGTTTTTATTTTCTTTACCTAAATAACTCCAAAGATGATTTTCTTTTGCTGTTGCCTGGGTTACTCTCGATCCAACCCACAAATAGCCACTAATTGTTGAAACTAATTGCAATGCAATCAAATAACTTATCCATTTTACGCCTCGAACTCCTAAAATATTAGTAAATGCGATATTGGCAATGTCTTCTTTTCCTTCCATTTGTTCGATCGAAGCATGTTTTAAAAAAACAAAATTTACCAACACATAACTTACTGTTACAAAAACAGTTCCTATTATCAACGCTTTGGGAAGATTAACTTTAGGCTTTTCAATTTCTTCAACAATATAAGAGGCAGAATTCCAACCGGTATAAGCGTAGGTTACAAATACCAAAGAACTGGCAAAAGCCGGAACAATGACTTCATGAGTCCAAGAGTTATCCCATAATAATGCATTGGTAGGAGACGGACTTATCGAAATTCCAATTACAATGAGTACTAAGATAAAAGCTACCTTAACAACGGCAAATATATTTTGAAAACGACTGCTTACCTTTAAGCTGAAACATTGAAATACAGCAATAATAATGATAATGAGAATGGCAGTACTTCTTTCATTTTCAAAACCTAAATATTTAGCCATAGCTAATGCTGCTAAAGCAATTGGCCCGGAGAAGCCAACAATAAGCGATACCCAACTGGTGATGTATCCCATGATGGGATGATAAGTACGAGAAAGATAAATATAATCTCCTCCCGATTGCTTAAAACGAGCTCCTAATTCTGCATAGATAAAAGCACCTATTAAAGCCAGTATTCCCCCGATTGTCCATAAAAGAATAATAGTAAACGTATTGTGTAATTCCGGAACTTGATATCCTAAACTTGTAAACACTCCCGTTCCTACCATATTGGATATGACTATGGCAGTTGCTGTCTTCCAGCCTATTTTTTTCATATTTATATTAAATATATAAGTCTAATATTAGAAATTCATAGATAGCTTAGTAAACCAATTAGCTCCGGTTGTACCCATCTGTACCGGTGCATACTTGAAAACATTATAATAAGAATTTTCATAGATTTGCTTATCCGGAAAGACATCAAAAATATTATTTCCGCCCATCGTTAGTATTAAATCTTTTCGTATGGAATAACTGATACTAAAATCGGTTACTAATTTTGGATCGTGATGTTGTACCGAACCGTAGGGATAACCATCCCTCGTAACTTTACCGAAATAGGTATTTCTTACTAATAGATTCCATTTCGAAACCGAATAATTGAAGCCTAAAGTTGCCTTTGCTTTCGGACTTAGAGATTCAATAATATTGGTTTGATCGGGTCCGAAATATTCATTTCTGTCTCCTTCAAAAACTTTCGGAAAATGATAATCAACAATTTCTGTTTCTGTATAGTTTCCTGATAAACTTATATCCAGATTTCCCCTTCCTAAACCAACTTTATACGTGGCCACTATATCAATACCTTTCGTTTCCGTATCTACAGCATTAGTAAAAAATCGTGCTCCTTCCACTCCATAAGATTCTACTTTTGCATTAACAAATTCACTCGTGAGTACAATACGATCTTTAACTTTGATATAGTAAGCATCAGCCGTTACATAGATTTTTTTAGAAGGTTTAAATGTTAAACCGGCACTTGCATTAATTGATTTTTCTTCTTTAAGTTTATCAATACCTAATGCTTTTGCCAAAGGACTGTCATTTCTGAATATACCTTTAGAAACAACTCCTGATCCCGACGATGAGATACTGGAAAAAGAATTATTAAAATATTGCTGTTGAAGAGACGGGGCTCTGAATCCATTACTGAAAGCTCCCCTTACAGCAAATCCGTTTACATATTCATAACGCACCGCCAACTTTCCTATCCAAGAATTACCAAAATCGGAATAATGCTCATATCTTCCTGCCAAATCACCGGTAAATTTTCCTTTTTTAAATGCTACATCCGCATAACCGGATGCATTATTTCTGTCCTCTTTTAACGCATTTTCAGGAGAAAATCCTATAAAACCTTGTGCTCCCCCCTCTCCCAGTATATCTGTGGGAAGGGTAGATGCTGTTGCCGGATTACCAAATTTATCGTAACGCATCCATGATCCCTCTTCTCCTGCCTTTATTCTATATTGTTCGTATTTAAATTCTCCTCCGAAGGCAATGGAAAGAAGTGTATTTATTTTTTTAGAAATATCCAGATTGATAGTATTTTGCATAAACTCATGTCCCCCGGCTTTAAATTCCGTTGGTGAATGTATGCCCAATGAAGCGTTGTTTGTATGCGTTGCCTTATAATTAAAGAGGTTTTCTCCAAAAGTATTACTTATATCTACCATCCAATTATTATGCATATATCTTATTCCCGTAGAGTTAGAAATATCATAAATAGTGGATTTTAATAAAGGTTGAAATCCTATCGGATAAAGCTCTTTAACTACATTAGTTTTTTCACTGGGAAGTCTTCGGAATTCAGCTCCTTCTCCTTGTCTTAAACTTGCTCCACCGAATGAGTAGAAATCATACTTTTCGGATAATGGATAAATGGAATTTATAAAAAATTGTTGATTTTTAATTTGAGCATCTCCGGCCCTGAAACGGAAATCTTTTTGGGTTAACCCCATTTCTGCCATAATTTTTTCATCGTTTATTCTGGCCTGATTGGGATCCGGTGCAAAATCATAGGCAAAGTTATCGCCAAACTTGTCCAGATTATTATCATAAGAACGATTGGTTTTATTTCTTTGGCTGACTACAAAAGAAAGATTGATACTTCCTCCTTTATCTCCTAATTTAGCCCCGTAATTTCCACTAAAATTGTAAGTTTCCCCGTCATTTCTATTGGTTAATCCATAGGTGATGGATGCCGAGCCGCCCTCATTCTTTTTTAAAATAATATTAATTACACCGGCAATGGCATCCGAGCCGTATTGAGCTGCCGCACCATCTCTTAAAACCTCTATTTTTTCTATTGCTGAAACGGGTATGGCACTTAAATCTGTACCCACAGATCCATTACCTACCGTATTTTGATAGTTGACTAATGAGGTAGTATGCCGTCTTTTTCCATTCACTAATACCAGAACCTGATCGGGCCCCATACCTCTCAAGGTAGCAGGATCAATATGTTCCGTTCCATCGGAAGAAGATTGGCGAACAGAATTGAATGAAGGTACTAAATAATTTAATAAGTCGTTAACGGTTAATTGAGGAGATGCCTTTTCTATTTTCCTGACATCTATTACGTCTATGGCAACGGGAGAATTTACTTTGGTTCGTTCTGAACTTCTGCCACCGACCACAACAATCTCTTCAAGATCAAGGGAATCTACGGCTCGTTTTTCTTGAGCATCTACATAATTGGTAAATTCTAAAATTAAACTTACCATTAACAAAGAAACTTTTTTCATTATTTTTCTTACAGTTACTAAATTATATTTATTAAAACTGTATCAAGAAAAACCGGAAAGGAAAAAAGAAATTATTCACAACTCAACACACTCACAATTCGCGAATCACTCATCTTTCCCCTCAGGGCTGGAATTAGCACCAAGCCTAAGCAGGCCGGTTGCCAAGGTTTCACAGGGCCAGTCCCTCCACCTTTCTTGATAAGTGATGTAAATATACCATAATTTTCATAATAAAATAATTTTATATTATATTATTTTACCTCTAAGATAAAGAAATAAATTTACTTTATCTTAAAAAATCTTACCAAGAAAATTATTCCTATTCCAAACAAGGAAATGAAAGTAAAAGATATTTGTAATGAAAATTTTTCAGCTAAAAAACCAATGCAAGGAGGACCTAGAAAAAAACCGATAAAACCAATGCTGGTTATAACTGTAAGCGCTTGTTCTGGCGAAGCAGTTTTTGAATTTCCCGCTAAGGTATATACTAAGGGTACCACTGCAGATATACCCAATCCAACTATAATGAACGAAAGAAGTGTGGTTAGTAATGTTGGAAATAGAACAGCACAGATCATACCTGTAAAAATTAAAGATCCGCTGATGATCAACGTAATTTTTGAACCGAATTTCCGAACTATAAAATCAGAAATGAATCGTCCGCAAGCCATGGCTGCCATATAGGCAGTCAAACCATATCCGATATATTTTTTATCGGCTTTCACTATATTCCTCATATATTCATTGGACCAATCGGTCATCGTTCCTTCAGAAACCATAGCAAAAAAAGCTAAAAATCCTAAGACAATAAGATTTTTATCAACTCTGATAAATTTTGATTTTTTCGGTAATTCCATCGGTTCTTCTATGGCTTCATCCGGCAATAAGTATCTGAATAACCAAAGGGAAACCAGGATTCCTACGGAAGAATATAAAATAAAATGCTCTGAGGGTGGAATATTTTTAGCAATCATTACTGCTCCTAACCAAGAAGCAAAAAAACCTCCAATGCTCCAAGTACCGTGCATGGAGCCTATTATTTGGCCTTTATAGGATTTTGACACATTAACAGCTTGTGTATTTATAGCTATATTGGTTAAATTACCTATGGCCCCGTAGGCTATTAAATTGAGTTTCAATTGCCATAATTCACCGCAAAATCCAATCCCAATTAAAAATATAAAGTAAAGAATGATAAATGTAAGGGTTGATTTTTTGCTTCCCAGCTTTTTTATAAGATTACCCGCAAAAGGTAACGTAATAAGTGTTCCGATTGATAAAAATAGTAAAACCAATCCCCAATTGGAATCGGAAACATTCATCGATAATTTAATTGTTGGAATCCGTGAAGCCCAAGTCGCGGAACTGCCTCCAAAGAAAAAAAATAAAAGGGTTACAGCCATTCTGGGCAAATGCTTTTTGTTTATCATTAGTAATTCTCTCGGATTTTTATTGGATTATTCATTTATCATTAACTCCGCGTATTTATAACATAAAAAAGCCTGCTTGATTCAATCAAACAGGCTCTTCATTATTTATCTTTTTAATCTTTTGTCGGAGATTCTTTTTCAACCTCCCGTATTTTAATTTCCGTACTGTCTTTTTCTTTATTTAATCCAATATAGAGATGGTCTCCGTCATGTATCGATGAATTGATAATTTCTTCAGCGATCACATCTTCCACATATTTCTGGATCGCTCGTTTAAGCTGACGTGCACCGAAATTTTTGTCCCATCCTTTTTCAATGATGAATTCTTTTGCTTCCGGAGATAATTCTACTTCATATCCTATTTTAGCAATTCTATCGTACACATTTTTCAATTCTAAATCTATAATTTTGGATATATCTTCCTTTTCCAAATTATTAAAGATGATAACATCATCGATCCTATTTAGGAATTCAGGAGCAAATGTTCTCTTTAAAGCGTTTTCTAGAGTAGATTTTGCTCTTATATCGGATGATGATTTTTTGGCAGAAGTTCCAAATCCAACACCGTCACCGAATTCTTTAAGTTCACGAGTTCCGATATTGGAAGTTAAAATGATTATTGTATTTCTAAAATCTATTTTTCTTCCCAAACTATCCGTAACATGTCCGTCATCTAAAATTTGCAAAAGAATATTAAATACATCCGGATGCGCTTTTTCTATTTCATCTAAGAGGATTACAGCATAAGGTTTTCTTCTTACGGATTCAGTCAATTGCCCCCCTTCTTCATATCCTACATATCCCGGAGGAGCTCCTACTAATCTAGATACGGCAAATTTTTCCATATACTCACTCATATCTATTCTAATGAGAGCATCATCTGAATCAAATAATTCTCTGGCAATAACTTTTGCTAATTGAGTTTTTCCAACACCGGTTGCTCCTAAAAATATAAATGTTCCTATAGGCCTGTTAGGATCTTTTAATCCGGCACGATTTCTCTGAATGGCTTTTACAACTTTGTTGACTGCTTCGTCCTGACCGATAATTTTTCCTTTCATCAGATCTTTCATTTGAGCAAGTTTTTTAAGCTCTCCTTCTGCTACTCTTTGTACAGGTACACCGCTCATCATTGAAACTACCTCTGCAACATTATCTTCGGTAACAATCTCCCGATGTTCTCTTGAAGATTTTTCCCATTCTCTTTGTGCATTCGCTAATTTTGTTTCAATCTCTTTTTCAGTATCTCTTAATTTTGCAGCTTCTTCATACTTTTGGCTTTTAATTACCCTAGTCTTTTCAGCTCTGATTTTTTCTAATTCTTTCTCATAATTAACTATTTCCTTTGGAACTTTGATATTTTTGATATGGACTCTTGATCCCGCTTCATCGAGCGCATCAATCGCTTTATCCGGCAAATATCGGTCGGTAATGTATCTTGTAGTAAGATTTACACAAGCTTTAATTGCCTCCTCGGTATAAGTTACATTATGATGTTCTTCGTATTTATCTTTAATTTGATTTAATATGATAATGGTTTCTTCCGGAGAAGTTTGTTCAACCATTACTTTTTGAAATCTTCTTTCTAAAGCGCCGTCTTTTTCAATATATTGCCTATATTCATCCAAAGTAGTCGCTCCGATGCATTGTATCTCTCCTCTTGCTAATGCGGGTTTGAACATATTGGAAGCATCTAAAGAACCTGTGGCTCCTCCGGCTCCTACTATGGTATGGATTTCATCAATAAAGAGAATAATATCCGAGTTTTTTTCAAGCTCATTCATAATGGCTTTCATTCTTTCTTCAAATTGTCCTCTATATTTAGTACCTGCAACCAGTCCGGCTACATCTAAGGTAACTACACGTTTATTGTATAAAACACGAGAAACCTTTTTTTGAACAATTCGTAAAGCGAGACCTTCTGCAATGGCTGATTTACCAACTCCGGGCTCTCCTATTAACAAAGGATTATTCTTTTTTCTCCTGCTTAATATCTGAGATACTCTTTCAATTTCTTTTTCCCTTCCTACCACCGGATCTAAACGACCTTCGAGTGCAGCAGTGGTTAAATCTCTACCGAAATTATCTAATACCGGTGTTCTGCTTTTCGAAGGATTGGATCTGCTACCTTTGGGTGATTCGTATTGATTTCCTTCACTAATGCCTTCTTCTTCAGAAAATTCATTGGTGGGTTGTTCTGTAAAATCTTCTTGAAACTGAAATCTATATTCTTCTTTAAGGATATTAGCATCGATATTATACTTTTTGAAAAGCTGGGTTACCGGATCGCTTTCTATCCTCAAAATGCATATCAATAAATGTATGGTTTCTATTTCCGGGCTTCTAAAAAGCTTAGCTTCTAAAAAGCTTGTTTTTAAAGCTCTTTCGGCAGCTTTAGTAAACGGGATGCGATTCCTGTCTACTTTTATACTTATTTCAGGTTTATTAAGATTTTCTATTTTTCTCCTTAAGTCACCTAAATCAACATTTAAACTTTGAAGTATGGTAATAGCTTTGCTGTTACCTTCACGTAAGATACCCAGTACAAGATGTTCCGTCCCTATATGGTCATTACCTAATCGTAATACTTCTTCATTACTGAAGCTTATTACATCTTTGACTTGTTGTGAAAAATTTTCGTCCATGTATGACTTACTGTTCTATATATTAATATTTTACGATTTAAATCTTGCATTTATCATGCCACTTTACTTATCTGTTATTTTGTCATATTCCTTGATAAAGTAAAATATTTTTTTCTGATAAATGTACTCTATTATTTTAAAATATCATATAATTCGGAACTATTTCTCGGGTACGTATATTATTTCTCCATTTTCCAGTTCATAAGCTATCCCCACTTTTTTCCCTTTTTTACCTGTGGATTTCTCTTGGGATGGGGTATACTTATTTATTTTATTTCCTTCTTTGGTTATTATTTCCATGTCTTCTTTTCCCGGATTTTTAACAACGGTAAAATCTTCATTGGAAAATACTTCACCCATATTTAAATTCATAACCATGGCAACCATAAGGGCTACGGCAAAAACCATGGCTACATCAAATAGGTTTACGATAACACTAAGCGGATCGGTATCTTCTTCTTTTAGAAATCTGTTAATTCTTCTTCGCCTTTTCATCCTTAATTTACATTACCCGTTACTACTCTTGCTACATAATCTAAATTGTTAACTTCTTTTGCATACCATCGTTGTTTTACTTGTAAAGTTACTAATCCGATTGCGCTTACTACCAATCCCACCACAGTTGTTGCAAAAACTACTTGCATATTATACGCCATACCGGAAATATCCCCGGAAGACAGCCCAACCAGTGCAGGACTCATGGCTATCAGAGTACCGATTAAGCCTAAGACAGGCCCGAGTTTTGCAAGCATTTTTGATAAGGAAAGGTCTTTATCTACTTCATTTTCAAAATTGGAAATGGTATAATCGGCATAGGCTTCATGGGTGGTATTTTCCAATAATGTCCTTAAATATTTTATATACAAGGAGTTGTTTTTTGAAGGCAAGGATGCTTGTAAATCTTTTAATTTTTCTTGAGTAAGGTTTTCAATAACCGGATTTATCTTTTTATCGTTATTCCTTTTAACGATAAATTGATTGTAAAAGCTTCCTAACAGAAGCAATGAACGAGCGAATAATATTAGTAAGATGATGATATCGGGAATTAATAAACTATTCGCTACCCAAAATAATACTTTTGATATAATTTCCATATTTATTAGTTATTTTAATTTTTTCTTTTAGTGTTTAACAATTTTTCCATTTAGTTAACCTCCATTTAATTTTATTTCCTAAAAATCCTATTAGAAAAAAGAAAATGAATAGTCCCATCGATAAAAGTATATAGTTAACATTTATGGTTTCCTCTGATGTTTTATATACTATTTTTCCATCAACGGTTGTTATGAGGCCAAGTATACAAATGATTAAGCTCACCATAAAATGTATTTCAAGTCTTAAATCAAATTCCGGAATCAGTTTTTTAAGCGCTATGACAGCTAAAACCATACATAAGATAACGATTGATGCGTAAAGGATTGCCATGGTTAAAAAGTGGAAACCGGTAAAGGTAAATGCGGCTTGAGTCAATCCATAAAATAAAACTAAAAAAAGTAATATTCCCGGATAATATTTTAATATTAATCGAACTATCTTATGTTTTTTACTTCCAAACTGTCCCATTAATGCTGCAAAACAAAAAGCAAAACATACCGCCGATTCTACCGTAACCAGTACGGACATGTTTTGCATCATCACATGATCAGCTAAAAAATCTTCAATCTGTGTTTTAGATTGCTTAATGGCTAAGGGATAAATTAAAAGTATATAGACTGTGTATACTAGCATCATTAAGGCTATTTGCCCTATTTTCCAAAAACTTAGCTTAATAATGCTATTTAATAGGATAAGTGCCATTAATAAATGTATGATGAGTTCCATAAAATAATATCCTTTGATCTTAACCGTTTTTTCTTCTTTTCCTTATATACATTAATAGTGAAAGGGCAACAATGCTGATAACTGTAACTATAATTACTCCGTTAACTGCTGTTTTTTCTGATTTATTAACCCCTTTGGAAACTTCTTCTTTTTTCAAAACCATCCCCTCTTTAGAATCTGATGAAGATTCTCCTATTTTCATTTTAGTTACTTGTTGCTTATATTCTGTAGATTGCTGAGGTGTAACTTGGTTTGAAATATAATCTTGGAGTTTTTTATTATTTCCGGAAAATCCTGCTCCTGAATGTCCAAATTCTTTCACAACTTGTGTATGTACGAGGGCCGTTTGTTTTATTTGCTCTTCAGTAGCTTTCCACATCCCTTTTCTTGAGGTTTCAAGCATGATCGCTGTAATTTCTTCCAATGCTGCCGGACTCACTTTTTTGAAAAATTCTTTGGTTCCTAAATTGGTTTTATCGGTTACATAGGTATCATATATCTGATCCCACATTTCATTATCGATCACATCGGGCTTCATTACATTCCAACCGTAGGTATTGGTTATAATCTCTGTTATATCGGCTGCGCTGGATGCTCCCCCTTTCATCTTCTCTTTAATATAAGCCGGATTGAAGATGGTGGTACGAGCTTCTACTCCTATAGCTTCTTTCAATTCCTGTATTTTGAAATTAGTATGATTTCTGTAGTCTGCAAAATAGGCATCGGGATCTTTGCCTGTAACATTGCGAATGGCTAAATTCATTCCTCCCATAAACTCGTATACATGATCCAGACTTAAAGCTCCCCAGGTATTGCTTTGTCTTGGATGAACAACCATATCTGTATTTTTTAGTACAGCTTTTAGCAATCCCTTGTGAAAATCACCCCAATTTTTATCACTGCCGTATATTGCCCCCATATTATTTATATAGGTTTCTGCTATTTCTTTTTCATCTTCCCATTTATCTCCGCTGGTTACCATTTCTTGAATTCCTGTTCCATACATTCCGTTAACTCCACCGAATATTCGTTGCGTTGAAATCTGACGGGCTTCTTGAGGAGGTACCCCTTCATCGACTAAACTTTTTTCTATATCCAGAGTGCTTTGAGCTACTAGATTTTCATAGTTGGAATCTTTTGCAGATGCTGCCATTTCCACAGCTCGGGATAGTAATGCCAAACGGGAGGCTGCCAGATCTCTAAATTGTCCTGAAGTTTGCACCACTACGTCAATTCTTGGTCTTCCTAAATCTTTGGATTCAATTAGTTGTAGATCGGATACTCTTCCGAAGGCATCACGAACCGGTTCAACTCCCAGCATATATAAAACTTGCGCTATGGTTGTTCCTTCGCTTTCAATAAATTCACTGCTCCAAAAGGTATAATTAACTTTTTTAGGATACGTTCCATGCTTTGCTTTGTATTGTGCCAAGGTTGCATTAACAAGTTCCTTCCCTCTGTCCCATGCTATCTCGGTAGGAGTTGATTCTGCATTAATGGAATACAAATTTCTACCTGTAGGAACTCCGTTCGGATTCGCCACTGCATCTCCTCCTGAGGAAGGCTCAATATAGCCTCCGGATAGTGCATTGACTAATGCTTTAAATTCCAATTCCGGACTTTCTTCTAAGCTTTTTTCGTATTTTTTTATGTTGGTGATAGTTCTTTCTATTTCAACAATGGCTCTCGCTCTTGATTTTTGCTCTTTGGTATAAGTTATCTTTTTACCTGCCATTCCATGCATAGGCTTTTTCTTTGATTCCTTTGGAGCTGTATGTGCAACTTGTTGCGAAGAGGTATTTTTGGAATGACCTGGAGAATTTTCCATTTTAGAAGGTTTGCCTGCAGTACTTTTAGTACTTTTTTTAAACGTTCTTTTTGGAGGAGAAATAATCATTTTAGATTGTTCTAATTCTTTTTCATCAATTCCGGCAACGCTGCAAATAAATGCAGGACTCGCTTCTTTTCCTGATAAGATTTGATTAACTATATTTTTGGCTGCGTCTAAATATCTTTGTTTAAAATATACTTTATTTTTGAGTTGTTTTTCGGTTACTTTTCCTCTTTGTTTATCCAAGGCGGCCAGACTATAAGCAATTGGATCTGTACTCATTGCCTGAACGGTTGATATGATTTTATCTTTAGTATAAGGTATACCGGAAGTATAAAGATGCCCGGACATTTTCTCATTGGAAATTTCTTCGGCAAAATTTTCTATTCTTTCTATCTCCTCTAAATTATAAGGTTTTGTTGCTATACTATCTAAACGTAAATCTCTGTGCAATCCCATTTTTACCGCTATTTTCTTTACTTCTAGGGATGCTAATGGCTGATTGGATTCTTCTGATTTATAGTAATATTGTATCTTATCTTGCAATTCTTTAAATTGAGAACGGGTTTGGCTCTCCATAAATGCAGGAGTTAAATAAGATAGTAAGGTGGCGTAGGAACGTCTTTTAGCCATCATACTTTCTCCGATATTTCCTATGGTATAATAATAAAAATGTGGCAAGGTTCCAACTAGTCTGTCCGGCCAATCTTCATTACTCAGAGCAATTTGTTTTTGAGGGGTAAACTCAAGACTTCCGTGTGTCCCAAAATGAATCAATGCATCGGCTTGGAATCCGTGCTGTACCCAAAGATAGGACCCAATATAGGTATGAGGAGGAGCTGTTTTTGCTCCATGGATAATGGCAAAAGTATCATCTCCCAATCCTGCCATAGGTTGAGGTAATAGTACAATATTTCCGAATTGAACTCGTGAAACCGCTAAATAAGATTTTTCACCTATATTTTTACTCATGTAATTACCCGGAGCTTCTCCGTAAACCGCTGTAACTTCGGCATATTTTTCGGGGGTAAGTGTTTTTTTTGCCCAGTTTTCATATGTTGTTTTATCAATCAATTCGGGATTGCCATTTTTCAAGTATTCATCAAAAGCTCCTTGGGCGTAAGTACTCATTACAGAACCTTGGGTCATCAAGATTTTTTCAAAATCTTGTACATTTTCGGGTAAATTATCTACTTTATATCCTTCTTTTTTTAATCGTTTTAAAAAATTATAAAGTGAAGGAACGGTTTCCAGTCCTTGTGCGGTTAAGGATTCTTTACCCGGTCCTTTATAATAGTAGACGGCTATTTTTTTATCTTCATTTTTTTTATGTTTTAACTCTACAAAATTGTGAATAATTTGTACTAAATTTTGGAGTCTTTCGGGCACTGTTTTAAACAAATAAAGATTATTATTTGTTAATTCTTGGGTATTTAAAACGTATGGATATATAGATCCGTCCAATTCAGGCATAACTACACTTTGTGAGAGGAAACCTCCCATCATTCCCATGGGATCTTTAAGCCATTCTTCTTTAGTTTTTAATATGGTAAGTGGCGTAAAAACAGGAATATTTCTTTGTTTTAACCAGTTTACTGCTTCTTCTGCTTTTCCTAATGCTAGTCTTCCGTGTGCGAAATGTATAACTGCATCCGGTTGAATTTCCTTTAAAAATTCCAACCTCTCAAATGTGGAGGATACGGGATAAACGTTAAATCCTTTTTTTGGTAAAGAAACGAGTAAGCTGTCTAAATTATCTCTATTTCCACTATAGGGATCATTTAATCCACCCAAAATGACAACTTTGGGCGCGCCCTCTTTGTAAAAATTATTTTTCTTTAAGTAATTTTCGTATTCATTTACATTTTTAAAAGCCAAGTCTTCATTTATATGATACAATACATCTTCTGCTGTCTCAACTATGGGGCTCGGTTCCGTAACAAAAAATATCTTTTTATCTATGTTTTTACGTATATATCTGGCAAGGCTTTGATAATTTTTTTTGTTTCCACTATCCATAAAAGCTTCTACCGCTTTCATCCGGGTGCTGTCTAAATTGCACAGATTATTTTCGGGATTGGTTGCGCGGTATATATAAAAGGGTTTACCGTCTTGCATAATTTTTTTTAGCTGCTCCCTTTCTTCCGCAGATGCTTTCATTCCCATACCGAATCCTAAAATAAAGTCGTACTTTTTTAATTTAGATAAATCTTCTAAAGAGACTTCTTCGTATTGAATGAAGGGGTCTTTATTGGATTGAATGAGACTGGTGGTTTGAAATTTTTGAAAGTTTACTAAAGCTACTTTTGTTGGTGAGGCAGTTTTATTCCAAATGATCCAACTTGCCATTAGTAATACTAATAGACACACTATTATACTCAATAAGAGCTTCTTTTTTTTCATTTTCATAATATTTATGTAAGCCTGATTTTTCTTTGATAAACGTTTATTTGACAATGATTTTTTTGGTCGCTTTATGATCACCAACTTTGAATACGAGAATGTAAATTCCGGGTGTTAAGGCAGATAAATTCAGTTCTTTTGAATAAAAACCTGCTTGTCCCAAGATTTTATCTTCGTACATTTTCTTACCACTTAAGCTATATATGGATAATTCTGCTTTATTTGCATTGGAATTTTTAATATCATATAGTAAGGTAGCCGTTTTATTTACTATTGGATTAGGATAAACCGTAAAAGAGGAATGATCTGTCAATTCTTCTATCCCTAAGTTATTTATTTTTTTGTACGTGAAATTGATAGTTCCTGTAGCTGCTCCTCCAAAATCAGTAAACCATAATTCATATAAGCTCGTTGTATGATCTTTTTCTGTTTTAACGTAATATTTATTTTTTGGAATCACGTATGAATAACCGGATAATTCCTTCCATCGGTCTCCTATGGTATTAATATCTTTTTTAAAATTTTCATTTTGAAGTTCAGTTTGGTCGCCTTCCAATTTTTTAGCAACGGCAACGTGGGTGTTTTGTAACGCTCCTGTTACAGAAACATAATCTATGTTTTTATAGAACGAAGTATATTTTGTAAAAAGCAAATCCCAATCTGCATCCAAGGGAATTGTATCTACCAATTTATTATTTTTCAATGAATAATAGTTAAACATTTTTCCTTCACCTGTGGAATTTAAAATAGTAAAGGATCGATCTGAACTCCATGAAGTTCCTTCCCAAATGGCATATTTACATGTATATCCTTTAAAATAATCTTCAATGATAAATTTCATAAGAGTTCCATCGTCATATTCTAATACAAATATGATAGAACCCACTACATGATGGGTGGGCATAAAATATTCTCCCCATCCGTAGGTTGCCGAACCGTTATCGAACGCTCCTTTTTCCCATTTAACCTCGCTATTATATAATTTTTTCCATTGTTGTTTTTTAGATACATCAATAGTATTCCAATCTGAAGCTGCATTTGCTGCTTCATAAACTTTAATGCGTGCATCATTCACGCGAGTAGCAAAACTTCTGGCATCTTTTCTTAGAAAAGCTAAGTCCCAATCTTTTGTGGGAAGGGTAATTTGATTATTAGAACCCAATTGAAAATATACTTGTTGGGTATAAGAAGAGCCTAAGGAAAGAGCGATATTTTTTTCTTGAGCATGTACGGTAACTTGTACCATAAACCATACTATAAGCAGTATAGTCCTTTTCATAATCAATAGATTTAAGTTTTTATTCTATTTTTATTTAGGGCAAATATAATTATTATTTAGATTTATTCTCAATAATATTTAGATTTATTCTAAATTATTTTTACTTTTGCTAAAAAAACTATGAAAAAGAATAGCTCCAATAAGTTCTTTTTATTATATATATCTCTGATTTTAAGTAATTTATCTTATTCTCAAGAGACTAATGACAAAAAAAATAAAGTAAAGGATATTGACGAAATTGTGGTAACAGGTCAATATCATCAACAAAGTGTTGATAAATCTATATATCAAGTTGAGGTCATATCCCAAGAAGATATTAAAAACAGAGCAGCATCCAATATATCGGACATTTTAAGTTATTATCTTAATTTTAATACTCTACCCAACAGTAAAAACGGGGATTCTGAAGCTTCTCTTTTCGGTTTGGATGGTCAATATTTCAAAGTATTGATAGATAATATTCCTATGGTGAGTGATTATGGAATGGGCTCCAATGTTGATTTAACCAAAATTAATTTAGATAATGTGGAACGGATCGAGATTGTGAGAGGGAGTATGGGTACGGATTACGGTTCTAATTCTCTGACGGGAATTGTCAATATCATAACCCGTAAAAAAATCAATTCTCAATGGAAAGTTTCCGGTTATGTACAAGAGGAAACGGTAGGTAAAGAATATGATTGGAAAGAACAGGGAAGACATATTCAGTCATTAGATATTTCTCATTCTTTATCAGATAAATGGTTCTTATCTTTAGGAGCAAATCGTAATGATTTTAAAGGTTTTTTTGGAAACAAAAAGGGTAAAAGATATTATGAGAATGATGGTAATAGAGGATATGAATGGCTTCCAAAGGAACAATGGAACTCTAATGCTCTTATCAATTATAAAACTACTGATTTTAATGCTTTTTATAATTTACAATTCTTAAATGAGTTAACTAATTATTATAATCCTATCGTTGATTATAGGGCATTGTCTGAAGGTGGTCTTTTTACTTATGCTTCTAAGGATCGAAATTTTAAAACAGATCGTTGGCTTCATCATCTTTTTTTAAGTGCCAAACTTTTCAATTATCTAACTTATAACGGAGATTTTTCTTATCAAAAACAAAGTAGAAAAAGTAGGGATTATACGTATGATATTGGTATGAGAGAGGTTTTTGGAAAGAAAGATGCCTATAAAAAATATGCCGGAACTGATGCTTGGTACACTCGCGGAACTTTTAGTTCTCCTTCCCTTAGTAAAATATTATCTTATCAAATTGGCTATGAATTTAATTTTAATGAAGGATTAAGATCTGCTAATTCCAGTTCGATTGGAGGAATGAACACTTCCGGCTTTCAAGAAGATTTGAAAAAACATTTAGACAATTATGATGTGTTTGGATCTGCTGAAATCAAGGCAAATCCGGACCTATATTTAAAACCCGGATTCCGAGCGAGTTTTAATACAAAATTTGATAATCAGTATTCTTATTCACTGGCTATGAAATATCAACTATCTCCTAATTCTAATTTTCGAACGGAAGTTACTTCGACCAATCGAACTCCTAATTTTGACGAATTGTATACGTATTTTGTAGATACTAATCATAATGTACAGGGAAATGAAAATTTAGTTCCCGAAAAAGGGTACTCCAGCTCCATTTATTGGAATCAGAAATTTAAATCTAAAGATAATTTTAAAGGTGATATCACGCTAAGTACGTTATATATTAATTTAAAAGACAAAATTGAACTTGCAACGGTTAATATGCAACCGTTAGAATATAAATATTTGAATGTGGATAAATTTAAAACATGGGGTGTACAACTCAATTCAAATATGAGAATTCAGAATTTTCATTTTAACCTGAATGCTTCTTATTTTGGAGTTTCTCGAACGTTAGAAGACAATATCAACGGAATTCCTATTACAACTCCTGATAATGATTATTTGTATACCTTCCAACTAAACTCCAATGTTAATTATACAATTAAGAAATGGGATACTACTTTTTCTCTTTTTTATAAATATAACGGAAAAGAATCTTCTTATGTATTAGATTCTAAAACTGATTCTTATTACTTGGGAAAACAAGATGATTTTAATTTATTAGATTTTTCGGTTAGGAAATCATTGTTTAACAAATTTATAGAACTTACGGCAGGGGTAAGAAATATTTTTGATGTTAAGAAAGTAAATACTACTGCTGCACAAGCAGGAGCTCACGACGGACCTGTAAAAAGTATCAATTTATTTTATGGTAGATCGTACTTCGCTAAACTTGGTTTTAATTTTAATATATAAATGATGAAAAAATATTTTTTACCTATACTCATTTCTTTTATTGTTCTGTTAAGTTGCAAAGAAGATGATAGTCCTATCGTGGTTCCTCAACCGGGAGCTACTTTAGATGTTCCCGTTGGCGGCCCTACCGAACCTAATCAAGTTTGGGTTGATCTGGATCAAAACCGTATGAATGTAAATCAAAGGGATTCTTGGGATTTTGGATTTTATGGTGGGAATAAATTCCGTGTTATTTTAAATAATTCTACGTTAATGGCTGCTGGTAAATTGAATACTACTTCGATAGATGAAGTGAACGAATCTGATATCGCTTCTATGAAATCGGTAGTAACGGTAGGTAATTTTAAAGCGGATAATGTGCAGTATGTTGATGATATTATGGGAAATTATTTGGAGCGCACCGCCATTGATGAAATAAGCGAAAAAGATGAAGAAAATCATGTGTATCTTGTCAATATGGGGTATTCAGTATTTACAGGGAACACGAATGATTTAAAGGTTGTAGGAGAACACAGAGGATGGAAAAAAATTAGGGTCCTTCGTAATGATTCTAACAGTTATAAAATTCAATTTGCAGATATAAATGATACTACGCATAAAGAAATGATAGTTAAAAAGGATAAAGAGTATCTTTTTTCTTATTTAAGTTTATCCGTTGGCATCGTCAAAGTTCAGCCTGCCAAAAACTTGTGGGATCTATGCTTTACAGTTTTCATAAATGAAAATAAAGGACATGGTACGTATACTTTTTCTGATTTTGTGACCATAAATACGATGAATAACACCGGAGCCTATCAAGCAAATATATCTGATGTGGGAAGTTATGAAGATTTTACTAAGGAAAAAGTTGATTATACTAAATTCGTTTATAATGATCACAGAGTTATTGGCTCCAGTTGGAGAACAACGTATGGAGGGGCTAAGGTATTTACGGATCGGTTTTATGTTCTTAAAGATTCTAAAGGCAATTTATTTAAACTCAAATTTTTAAATATGACGGATAAGGATGGACGAAGAGGATATCCGAAATTCGAATACAAATTACTCACTAATTAATTGCTCTTTATTTACAGGTTGTTGGTTTTTCAACAACCTGTTTTTTTATTTATTTTTATTATTTATTTCTTTGCTGTAAGCATATAGGGTATTTTTCAAGAGCATGGCTCTGGTCATAGGCCCCACACCTCCGGGAACCGGAGTTATCCAAGATGCTTTTTTTGATACTTCTTCAAAATCAACATCTCCTGCTAAATAGTACCCTTTTTCGTGTGTGGAATCCTCAACTTTAGTAATTCCAACATCAACAATAACCGCTCCTTGTTTAATCATGTCTGCTTTTAAAAAGTGGGGAACTCCTAAAGCGGTTATAATAATATCTGCATTTCTAGTATGTTTAGGTATATCAACTGTTTTAGAGTGTACTAAAGTAACCGTCGCATCCCCTGGATTTCCTTTTCGGCTTAGAAGAATACTCATCGGACGCCCAACTATCCTGCTTCTGCCAATTACAACCACTTCTTTGCCCTCGGTTGGAATGTTATATCTGGACAGCATTTCCATAATTCCGTAAGGAGTTGCGGGTAAAAAACTTTCAATTTCTAAAGCCATTTTTCCAAAATTTACGGGATGAAAACCATCGACGTCTTTATCCGGATTTATAGCCGTTATAATTTTTTCTTGATTTATATGTTTGGGAAGAGGTAATTGAACTATAAATCCGTCCAATCCTTCCGTTTCATTAAGTTTTTTTACTTCCTCAAGTAATTCATCTTCTGTTACAGTACTTTTAAGTTTTAATAAGGAAGATTTAAAACCTACTGCTTGACAATCTTTAATTTTATTGTTTACATAGGTTACACTTGCAGCATTTTCGCCCACAAGAACAGCTAATAAGTGGGGTTGACGATGCCCTTGGTTTACATATTGGATTACTTCTTCTTTAATTTCTTGTTTTATTTGCTTAGATAATTTAATACCTTCCAATATATTAGCCATATTTTTAATTTTAAAAGTGATACAAATGTAAAAATTAACTTCTAAATGATAGAATTATATCAATTATTTTTATCTGATTTATCAATCAAATATTTTTTCTTATTTACATACATGTAATAGAAATTTGGATAAAAATAATTTAATTATTATAGTATAATTGTATTACTTAACTATACGATAAAATAGACTTTTAAAAATATTGTAAGGAAATTTGCTTATGAAATTAAGTAAGATTATTAGTAAATATTATTCTTTTAATCTGGCTATTACCCGTTCTCCTCCATCAGATATAATATCTCCTACTTTAACTAAAATTTCAGTTCCTAAAGGAAGAAACACATCCATTCTAGAGCCGAATTTTATAAAACCGAAATCTTTTCCTGCTTGAGCCGTATCTCCTATTTGAGAATAAATTACTATCCTTCGAGCCATTGCTCCTGCAATTTGTCTAAAAAGAATTTTTTGTTTTTGTTCCGTTTCTACAGCAACTGTAGTTCGTTCGTTTAATTCAGAAGATTTTTCATGCCAGGCAACTAAAAATTTACCCGGATGGTATTTCTTAAATATAACTTTTCCGCTTACCGGATATCTGCAAACGTGTACATTTAAAGGAGACATAAAAATAGATACTTGGATGCAATTGGTTTTAAGAAATTCTTTTTCATAAACTTCTTTCACAATTACCACCTTTCCATCTACAGGTGCAATAATTTCATTTGCCTTTGCTTCATAGCTTCTTATCGGATTTCTGAAAAACCAAACAATAAAAAATGATAATACCAGAACCGGTACCGCTATTATAAGTCCCCAATAGTTAAGAAAATAAATGGAAAGGATACTTATTAGTATGCTTACTATTAAACTAATACCTATAATGGTTTTACCTTCTTTGTGTAACCTCATACAATAGTATTTATTAAATAATAGGCAAATATAGCAGGGATGCAAAAGATAAAACTATCTAATCGATCCAATACTCCGCCATGTCCGGGAATTAAATTTCCGGAATCTTTAACTTTAAATTTTCTTTTCAGCTTAGATTCGGCCAGATCACCTATTGGTGCAAATATAGCTATAATTATACTTATTACAATCCAATTCCCACGTAAACCCGGCTCCACATATTCGATTACTAATCCTGCTATTATAGTAGACACTATTCCTCCGATTAACCCTTCAACGGATTTGTTGGGTGAAATCTTGGGAGCTAGTTTCCGTTTACCGAATTTACTGCCTATTAGATAAGCAAAGCTGTCACTTATCCAAAGTAATAAAAAGACATAAAATATTTCGGGAGTTAAAGGATTAGTACTCCGAGGTATAGCCAGACTCAATCCAAAAGGTATACTTAAATATGCTGTTGTGAATATGAGTTTTGCACTGTCCGTATAGAGCTCATCAGAAAAATAAAATAGAGTTATGATGGATAGGCAAAATAAAATTAAAATAAGAATATATCTCCAATAGAGTAACCGTAAACTAAAACTGCTGTTAAAAAAATTTTGAGTGAAAGTATAATATACAACACCTATTAAGACAAAGGTTAAAAGTTTATATATAAAATTTGAATATTTTAAAAGCTTTACAGTTTCAAAACTGCACCCTAATAAAAATAAGGTAAGCAAAGCATATAATAAATAGGAGGAATTTATTTTTAAGTCAAAGTAAATATAAAGTATGTCGGATAGAAAATGAGTGGTGCATAAAAAAATAAGCAGCACATAGACAAGACCTGATAAGGCACGGACAAATATTGTTTTCACCAGTTTTAAAAATTATTCTTCAACTAAAAGTAAATATAGTTTTTTAGCTGTAGATATACTACTAAATCCTTGTACTTGATTGCCATGTATTGAAGTAATATTGGAAGGAATATTATTCTTTTTAGCATATCTTATCTTAGCTAATCCTACACTTGAGGAAGAGATGATTTGACCTGGAGTAGCCCAAACTATAATTTTTTTGGGTAAATCCGTTTTTTTTAAGTGATAGGTTTGATCTGAAGAAATCATTATGGAACCATCCAAAGCTACTAAGTACTCACAATTAATGAGGGCAATATCTTGATCGCCTGTACTTTGTGTTGAATAATTGCAATCTAATTGATTAATCATAGATATTAGTTTAGGTTCTACACATAAGACTTCACTAATATCTTCATTCTTAAGTATTTCTTGTAAATAAAATAAAGATTCTTCCTGATTTTCACAGTAAAAGAACATCCCTCCTCCTGCTTTAAATTTCCTAGCAAATGCTACATCCTCTTCTTCTCCTTCATTGTAAAAATCTAGATTAGTAGTTTCTTCTTTGTTTTTTTTTCCAAATATTTTGTTAAGAAATCCCATTCACTTTTTAGCACTTAAAAATCAAAATTATTATCAAATCAAATATATAAAAAACTTTTTATTTTATATGTTGTTTAGAATTTATCAAAATACTTGCCATTATTCGGATTTTGATTCACTATTTTGATCATTTTCTTTAAGGCTTTCCTCTTCTATTTCTTCTGAAAAAGTTTCTTCATCAAATTTTCTTTTACCGAAAATTTCTTCTAAATCTTCTTTAAATATTACTTCTTTTTCTAATAATTTATTAGCTAATCTAGTTAATTTATCTTTGTTATCTGATAAGATCTGAACAGCTCTTTTATATTGCGATTCTATGATCTTTGATATTTCTTTGTCAATAGTTTCAGCAGTAACTTCTGAATAAGGCTTTGTAAAGCCATATTCGTTGCCTGAGCTATCATAATAAGAAATATTCCCTATTTGATCACTCAATCCGTAAATGGTTACCATCGCATTGGCTTGCTTTGTTACGCGCTCTAAATCGGACAAAGCTCCGGTTGATATATTATTAAATATTACCTCTTCTGCAGCTCTTCCCCCTAAAGTAGCACATATTTCATCTAACATTTGTTCCGTGGTTGTCAATTGCCTTTCTTCAGGAAGATACCAAGCGGCTCCTAATGAGCGTCCTCTTGGAACAATAGTTACTTTTAATAATGGAGCTGCATGTTCAACCATCCAGCTGATGGTAGCATGTCCTGCTTCGTGAAAAGCAACTCTCTTTTTCTCATGCGGCTTAATTACTTTATTCTTTTTCTCTAAACCTCCGATAATTCTATCCACAGAATCTAAGAAATCTTGCTTTCCTACACTTTCTTTTCCTTTACGTGCTGCTATTAAAGCCGCTTCGTTACATACATTGGCAATATCTGCTCCACTAAATCCGGGAGTTTGTTTAGCCAAGAAATCGACATCTAGATCTTCATCTAATTTTAAAGGTTTCAAATGAACTTGGAAAATCTCTTTTCTTTCATTTAAATCCGGTAAATCAACATAAATGGATCTGTCAAAACGGCCCGGACGCATCAATGCCTTGTCTAATATATCTGCTCGGTTGGTTGCTGCTAATACGATAACACTGGTATTTGTTCCAAAACCATCCATTTCTGTTAGCAACTGATTTAACGTGTTTTCTCTTTCATCGTTAGATCCGGTAATATTGTTTTTACCTCTGGCTCTACCGATAGCATCAATTTCATCTATAAATATAATTGAAGGTGATTTTTCTTTAGCTTGTCTGAACAAATCTCTTACCCTGGAAGCCCCCACCCCCACAAACATTTCGACAAAGTCTGAACCTGATAAAGAGAAAAAGGGAACTTTAGCTTCTCCGGCTACCGCTTTAGCTAATAAAGTTTTACCGGTTCCCGGAGGCCCTACTAATAAAGCACCTTTAGGTATTTTACCTCCTAATTTGGTATATTTTTGAGGATTTTTTAAAAAATCAACAATTTCTTCCACTTCTTCTTTTGCTCCTTCCAATCCTGCTACATCTTTAAATGTAACTCGAACATTATCATTTTCATCAAAAAGTTTAGCTTTGGAGCGACCGATATTAAAGATTTGTCCTCCTCCTCCGGCACTTCCTCCGGCCATCTTACGAAATAAGAAAAACCATATTAGTGCAAAGAAAAGAATTGGTAATAATAATTGAATAAATACATCTCCCCATTGACTAGGGTTTTCAAATTCTAAGTTGGTATTTAAATTATAATTTGCTTTGTCTTCATTGAATCTTTTTTCAAAAAGTTGTTTGTCTCCTGCTATGAATGAAAATTGTGGAGAATCAGAAAGTTGTTTAAATGGACTGAATCCTTGATTGTCCATATTATAAACTTCAGGATTCTTCATTGCTTCCTGTGTCAAATATACTTTTACCTCAGAAGAGCCGTTAACAAATACTACATTTTTAACGTAACCTTTTTCTAAGTAGCTGAAAAATTTAGCAGAATCTATTTTTACGTCTTTTCCGGAATTTAAAAATTCTTGAGATACTAATAGTATAGCAAATATGATAAGTATACCATAAAACCAATTAAACGAAAATGGTTTGTTATCTTTTTTCTTTTTATTATTTTTATTATTTGTTTCCAAAATTAAGTCTGATTTTTTATAATTATCGGATTATGTATATGTATAAGATCTTATTTGTCCGGATTAGGAATTCTGGTTATTTCCACATCACCCCATAAATTTTCTAAATCATAATATTCTCTGTATTCGGGTTGAAAAATATGAACAACTATAGATACGTAATCCATTAAAACCCATTGTTGATTATCAACTCCTTCAATATGCCAAGGCTTGTCTTTAGTATTTTTTCTTACGAATCTTTCCACAGAATTGGAAATTGCGGAAACTTGAGTATTAGTTCCCCCCGTGCATATGACAAAATAATCTGTAATTGTATTTTCTAATTTGGTAAAGTTCAAAATAGTTATATCGTATCCTTTAACTTCTTCTATCCCTTTTATAATATTTTCTAATAATTCTTTTTTTTCGATCTGTGTATCAGTCATCTATTCTATTTCTAGTATAATGTGTCTTTTATAAAATGTAATGAATCTATGCAAAAATAATCAATTTATCACTTATATTAATTATAATTTAATAATTTTATCATTTAATTGTATTTGTCAAATCTTATGCCATTAGAATATTTTGATAAAATTGGTTCTACTAACGATTTTGTCAGAGAAAACATAAAGCAATATTCAACTAATTTCCACGGTGTATTTTCTTTTAATCAAACGAAAGGAAGAGGTGTTAATGGTCATCAATGGATGTTCGAACCCGGTAAAAATATTGCTATGACATTTTGTCTTACCACCCCTTCCATTCCTAATAATTATCTTAGTTTTTGGGTAGCCATTCGGGTATGTTTATTCATAAAAAAAATTACAAAAACTGATGCCTTAATTAAATGGCCTAATGATATTTTAATTAATAAAAAAAAAGTCTGTGGAATTTTAATTGAAAAATCAGGAAACACGTTTATTGTAGGAATTGGAATTAATGTTCTTCAAAAAGAATTCACGGGAATTCCTCATGCTTCTTCCTTATTTACTTTTTCTTCTCAAAATTATAACTTAACGGAATTGGTTCATGGTTTAATGAAAGATTTTGAAAATAATTTCCATTTACTTGATGATCCCTTGTATCTTCTTTCCAATTATAACGAATATCTGTTTGGTAAAGGAAAAGTACTGGCTTTTAAAATAGGCGACTCCATTAAAAACGGAATTATTCAAAAAGTTGAAGAAGACGGACTTTTAGAGGTTAGAATTGAAAATAAGGGGATTATGAAATTTAGAATCAAAGAAATTGAATTTTTATATTAAATTATATAAATTTTGTTTAATACTTGTGAATAATAAATTATTTCAAATAGTTATAATACTTTTTTTTTAATTATATTTACATAAATTTAAAAATAAAGTAAAAACTAAGTGGAAGATTTTTTTGACAATGAGCTGGTAAATATGTTCGAAGAAATGTTGGAAGAAAATAAATCCGTTTATTTTGAAGCGGATGAGTTTTGCGAAATTATTTCTTTCTACTTGGAGATTTATGATTTAGAATATGCTATTAAAGCTCTTGATATTGCATTTTCTCTATACCCAAACAATATTGATATTAAAATTAAACAGCTCGAATATTTTGTTAAAATCGAAGATTTACATAATGCTTTCGAATTAATCGATGAGTTAAAGGAAATATGTTTTGCTGATACTGATTACTTAATTGCTACTGCAAAATATTGGTCTTTGCGTAAATTTCCTTATAAATCTATTGATTTCTATAAGGAGGCATTAAAAAATGAAGAAGATGAAGATTATATTTATAATTGCTTAGGCCATGAATATCTTGAAATTAAGGAGCCCACGTTTGCTTTAAATTCTTTTAAAAAAGCATTAGAATTTAACAAAAACGATGAGTATTCCTTATTTTCTTGCATCCATTGTTACGATATTTTACATCAGCATAGAGAATGTATAACTTTTTTAAATCAATATATTGATGTAAATCCTTATTCCGATGAAGCATGGTTTCAATTGGGATTACAATACTTAAATCTGAATTGGTATGATAAAGCTTTATTTGCTTTTGATTATACAGTTATAATTAACCCTAAGAGCATTGCCGGATATACACAAAAAGCCTTTTGCTATGAAAAATTAAACCAATGGGAAAAAGCGATAAGTGTTTATATCGAGTCTTTAGATTTTGACGATACGGCTGCTTTTACTCTTTTTAAGATTGGACAGGCTTATAATAAGCTTCGTAAACCTATACAAGCGCTTACCTCTTTTCAAAAAGCAGTAAAAGAAGATCCTCAATTTGATAAAGCTTGGTATGAAATCTCTGACATCTATGATTCTTTGGGTAATAATGAAGAAGCTCTACACTACATAAAAAAAGCTCTGGATATAGAATCAAAAGAGGTTAATTATTGGAAAAAATATGCTTACCTTAACATTCAGCTTGGAAAATATGAAGAAGCTTCTGATTCGTTTGAAATAATTATTGAGCTTGAACCCAATCATTTTTATAATTGGTTGGCTTTTTCTGAATTACTCATCAGTTTGGGGGATTATACTAAGGCCACATTACTATTGCATAAAAGTTTTAAGAATTTTCATAGAGCAGAACTCTACTATCAATTAAGCAACTGCTATTTCTTATTGAAGAATTATGAAAAGAGTGAAAAATTTTTAAAAATGGCATTAAAATTGAATCCTTCCATAAAACAAGAAATGCAGGAAAAATACTCAATTTTACTTAGGGATAATACAATTAAATATAAAAATCCCGACATTATTTAAAACCTATTTATTAATAAAAATCATAAAGAATAATTGATAATATTCAATGAACATTGTAGCCCATCAATTGCTATCGTATCAAATTCCTGATATACAATTAGGTAATGTGTTGGGTGAAGTTGTTCGGGGTAAAGATTATCAAAATTATCCGCAGTCTATTGCTACCGGCATTCTTTTACATCGGCATATCGATTCATTTACGGATTCTCATCCTATCGTGAAAGAAACAACAAGTATTTTCCATAAATCGTATGGAAAATTTGCTCCAATAATTACTGATGTTATCTATGATTATTTCTTAATAAAAAATTGGCATCTTTTTTATGAAGAGGATTTTGAGCATTTCAAAAATTCATGTTATGATTTGGTTCAAAGTACAGAACTACTGTTTCCAAAAAAATTAGATACCATTGTAAAATCTTTAATTGAAGATGATTGGTTTGAAAAATACAGTACTTATGAAGGTATTGAATGGACGTTGCATCATCTAACCAAAAAATCTAAATTTAATCAAAGCATTGCTGATATGGGGAATTCAATTAAGGAGATATATTTACAAGAAAAAAAAATTGAAAGGCATTTTCTTGATTTTTTCCCTCAACTTCAAATTTATTGTAAAAAATTTATTATAAAATTAATGCCCGAATACGAAGTTTTAATTTTGCAAAACCACACCCATCGCTTATGAAAACATACATTGTTTTATTTGATGGCGTTTGTAATCTTTGCAATTCTACGGTACAATTTATTATTAAGAGAGATACACATAATCAATTTAAATTTTCCTCTTTACAATCCGAATATGGACAAAATTTTTTAAAGGAAAGAAATCTTGCTTCCAACGATTTTAAATCAATAATTTTATATGAACCCGAGGTAGCGTACTATACTAAAAGTACAGCTGCTTTAAAAATAGCACAGAATCTTGGTTTCCCCTATAGTCTCTTATCTGTTTTTCTGTTGATCCCTTCTTTTATAAGAGATTGGATTTATTCTTTAATATCCAAATATAGATATCATTTATTCGGAAAAAAAGATAGCTGCATGGTTCCTACTCCTGAAAATAAAAGAAAATTTATTTAAAATTTCGGATAGATATTTTTAAGATGTCTTACATTAATTTTTATTAAAATTTATATTATATTTTTTCAATTTCATAAACTGAAATTTTAGTTGTAAACAGTCCGTAATTTAGAAATGCGGTTTCTCCTTCAATTTTATCTATGGTAGCAACACTGGAGCTGCCTTTAATTCGAACTCTTTTCCCTTCTTTCATCCATTTTTTTGCTCTATCTGCAGTTGTTCGTACTTCTTCTGCCTTTGTTTCTTCTAATTGCTTTTTTATTTCTTCTTTTTTTAACTCGGTCTTAACTTTGTTTCGTTGCTTCTTAGTTTGAATTTTTTCAACTTCAGTAACTTGTGTTTTTTTATATTTTTCTTGTTCCAGTATTTTAGTAAAGTCTTTTATAATATCTCTTTTTTTCTTACCACTTGAATATGCGTCTATATATTTTTCAAATTTTTGTCCCAGTTGATTTAACTTAGTTTCTTCGTCATACAGCTTCTGAAAATTTATCAGTTTTTGCTTATAATTATTGATCGTATCGGTCAATTGTCTTTTCTTTTCTTCTGAATGATCAATTTGCTTATTTAAATCGCCTTTTAATTTTTCAACTTGATATTTTTCTTGTTGTAAACGTACTATAGTTTTATCTAAATTAACCTTATCTTTTTCAATTTTTTGCTTGGCAATCTGAATAATTTCTTTAGGAATTTTATTTTTTTCTGCCACTTCAAACGTAAAGGAACTTCCCACTTGTCCTACTTCCAACTTATATATAGGTTGCAAAGTTTTCTCGTTGAATAACATAGATGCATTTTTGGTATGACTTAATTCTTCTATCTTCAATTTGATATTGGTATAGTGAGTCGTGATAATACCGAAAGATTTTTTATGATAGAAATATTCCAAAAATGCTTCTGCCAAAGCTCCCCCTAATTCAGGATCAGATCCGGTTCCAAATTCATCAATCAATAATAAGGTATGTGCATCGGCTTGTTTAATGATTTGTTGCATTTTCCTTAATCGAGAACTATAAGTACTTAACTGGTTTTCAATCGATTGATTATCTCCTATATCGGTAAGTATTTTATTAAAAAATCCTACTTTAGATTTAGGATGCACGGGAATTAAAATACCACTTTGTATCATAAGCTGCAACAATCCAACTGTTTTCAGTGTAATACTTTTACCTCCGGCATTAGGACCTGAAATACATATAATCCGAATGTTTTTGTCCAGGGTAAGTGTCTGTGGAATCGTGGTTTTTTTCTCTTTTTTATTCGTAAGAAAAAGGATTGGATGATAAGCATTGATCAGATGAACTTCCGCTTGATCAGTAATTTCAGGCAATACTGCATCTAAAGCTTCCGCATATCGTGCTTTAGCCTGTATTACATCCAATTTATATATATAGTGTTGATATTTTTCTAATAACGGGTAAAATTCAACCATTTGTTGAGTCAGGTTAAAAAGAATTTTTTCTATTTCCTTTTTTTCCTGATTGATTAATTCCATTAATCGTACATTGGGTTGAATCACAGATTCCGGCAGGATAAAACAAATCGACCCGGTTTTAGAAAAACCTAATACTCTGCCTTTGACCGATTTTTTAAAAGACGATTTTACTGCCAACACTCGTTGATCATCAATAACACTTTCCCTGATTTCATCTAGAACTCCGGTTTGAGCAAAATGGGTGACTGTCTTATCAAAATTTTCCTGTATGGTTTTCCTTACGATCTGGATATGCTCTCTTATATTTTGCAGGGTAACGGTTGCATCGTTCTTAACTTCTCCAAAACGATTAAATATTTTATTTACCATTAAAATAATTTCTTTGGTATATTCAATATGTGAGAGATTTTTATGTAGAGTAGGAAAATAATCTTTAAATTTTTCAAAATGTACAATTAGTGAATTCACTAATTGGGATAAATTCCTGATTTTATGAAAGGATCTTGCTTCTAACGTAAAATTTTCAATAAGAAGCATTTTTAATTCAGTTTCAATGTCATCATATTCCCGGAACGGAATATAATTTTCATTAGAAAAGCTTCCTAAATATTCATTGACACAGTGAAGACTTTCTTTAATTTTTTCTTTTTTAAGAGGTTTGAGCTGAGCTACTAAATCTTTAGACTTTTCTGAATAACAAAAGGGTATTATTTCATCAATAATCTTCTGAAATTCTAATTCTTTTAACGTATCTTCTGATATCTGCATAGTATCCTTTGTGCTGTATATAATACGTATACAAAAATAAGGCTTTTTTCTTCTTCTGTATTTACTCTTCGATAAACTTCACCTTATATTAAACCTAAATTTAGCTTAAATATCCGGTTACAAAGTCATGCCTATATCAATTCCCTTAATTTTTCTGTATAAATCTGTAGCGTAATTATCAGTCATTCCCGATACAAAATCAATAACGCCCAAAACTTTTTCATAATCTCCTCTGTCTTCATATAGAAACTGTTTAGGAATGAGTTGAACCGCTCTTTTTTCATATCCTAAACGTTCTTTTTCTGATTTTAAAATTGACGGTATAAAATGATCCAGTAATTCATACATCACGTTATATCCTGCATTTTCAATTTCAACTACCGATCGATGATTATATATATGGGTTTTGGAAAATTCTTTGATTGTTTGAATTGCTTTGCATTCCTGCTGAATTAGGTCATATATGGAAGTTTGTAAAGTACCTTTTATAATTTCTTCAAAGTATTTTTTATACAATTCCACTGATCTGGAAATTAATGCACCGATTGATACTGCACGTAGAAAAGAAATACGATCGTTTTTATCTTCAATACTATCCAATTTTTTCTTCACTCTGCTCCATTTATTATTACCGTGTATTTCTTCGATAATTTGCTGCAAAAGTTCTTCACATATTTGTGCATTTATAAATCCTAATCGTTGGGCATCTTCCAAATCAATAATGTTATAGCAAATATCATCGGCAGCCTCTACAATCCAAACAAAGGGATGTCTATGATAACACAAGGGATCTTCTTTTACCAAAATCATAGACGTTTCGTGGGTTATGTCTTTAAACGTATTTTTTTCTGATTGAAAAAAACCAAATTTTTTTCTTGCTATTATGTTTTTATCTTTAGCTATGGATTCACAGGGATATTTCGCAATTGACGCCAAAGTTGAATACGTAAGCATAGCACCTCCTTCGGACTTACCATTTTGTTTTTGTGTCAAGATACGTATGGCATTGGCATTTCCCTCAAAATTTAAAAAATCGCTCCATTCTAATGCTGAAAATTTATCTTTTAATTGAGATGCATTTCGTTGAAAATAACTGGCAATTGCATCTTCTCCGGAATGTCCAAATGCAGGATTACCAATATCATGGCATAAACAAGCTGTTGAAATTACGTTGTAAAGACTATGTCTATATAATTCTTTATTTTGTTCTGTTAGCTCCGAAGCATAGGCTGTTGCTATAAAATTTCCTATATCGCTTCCTAGAGATCTGCCCACTGAAGCCACTTCTAATGAATGCGTCAACCGATTATGTACAAAGACACTTCCCGGCAATGGAAAAACTTGTGTTTTATTTTGCAATCTTCTGAAAGAGGTTGAAAATATAACCCGATCAAAATCTCTTTGATACTCACTCCTTGCGTCTGTCTGTTTATCCGTGGATATATATTGTATACCTGTTCTTTTTTCTGAGAACAGTTTGTTTATATTCATCATTCTTTTAATGATAATTAAAATAAAAATTATTTTATATGTCTAAATTTTGGTAGTATTGACTTTACGTCAAACCTCTTTGTTCCGATTTATTTTTATTTAATTTATTGGATGATTGTATTTTTAACTTAAACCTTCTACTAAGCCATTAACCAAATTTATATGCATGGCTGCAGGATTTTTTGGCAAACCGGGCATACGCATGATATCTCCTGCAATTACTACTATAAATTCCGCTCCTCGGTTTATTACCAAATCCCTAATCTCCAAATCAAAGTCTTTAATAACTCCGTAAGCCGTAGGATTTGCAGAAAATGAAAATTGAGTTTTTGCGATGCAAACGGGAAATTTACTCATATCGCTATCTTCCAATTTTTTTATTTTTTGAGATGCTTGTTTACTAAAACTTACCGATGAAGCTCCGTATATTTTTTTAGCTACTTTTTCAATTTTTACTTTAATTGAATCTTCATCTTTGTATACAAATTTCAATTTTTCGGAAGGATTTTTTTCTATCGTTTCCACTACTAATTCTGCCAGGTCTACTGCTCCTATTCCACCCTCTGTAAATGCATTATTTATTGCAAAACCAACCCCTCTTTTTTGACAAAATTCTTTTACTAAAGATATTTCATTCTCTGTATCTATTGAATATTTATTGAAAGCAACTAATACGGTTTGCCCATAAGATTTAATATTATCGAGATGCTTTTCCAAATTTTGAAGCCCTCGAGCGATTCCGTCAACATTTTCTTCCTTTATATGAGATATTGGAACTCCTCCGTGCATTTTCAGTCCTTGCGCCGTTGCCACAAGAACCGTGAGTTTAGGTTCTAACCCCGATTTTCTGCACTTTATATCATAAAATTTTTCAGCACCCAAATCAGCACCAAAACCTGCTTCTGTAATTACGTATTCTCCATGACTCATAGCCAGTTTTGTTGCCAATACGGAATTGCACCCGTGTGCTATATTGGCAAAAGGACCTCCATGTACAAATGCGGCTGTATTTTCAGTGGTTTGTACTAAGTTAGGAAGTAGGGCATCCTTTAATAATACCGTAATGGCTCCCGCTACACCCAAATCTTTTACAGTAAAAATGCTACCATCTGTTTTGTAGCCCAGTAAAATATTTTCAATCCTTCTTCGTAAATCATCTATATCCGTTGCCAAGCACAGTATAGCCATAATTTCTGAAGCAGGGGTTATATCAAATCCCGATTCTTGAATCACACCGTTAGCATTTCCTCCCAATCCGGAAACTATATTGCGAAGATTTCGATCATTAACATCTAATACTCTCTTCCAAACCACTTCTTTTAATACCTCCGATGTGCCTCTGTTTTGATAATTATAATTATCCAATAATGCAGTAATCATATTATGAGCTGAGGTTATAGCATGAAAATCTCCTGTAAAATGAAGATTGATATTTTCCATGGGCAGCACTTGTGCATATCCTCCTCCTGCAGCTCCTCCTTTCATGCCAAAACAAGGTCCTAAAGAAGGTTCTCTTAAAGCAACTATTGCTTTTTTACCAATTTTATTGAGTCCTAAAGCTAAACCTATGGATACTGTTGTTTTTCCTATCCCTGCTTTAGTTGGCGTTATGGAAGTTACTAAAATTAAATTGGATTTGTTTATTTTCTCTTTGGATTCCAGCTCTAGGGGAACTTTTGCTATATATTTTCCAAAAGGTATTATTTCCTTTTCAGGAATATTTATGTTTTCAGCTATTTCGGATATAGGTTTCAGTGTTATGGAACGAGCTATTTCTATATCTGAACTTATTTTTTTATATGTATGTTTGCTTTTCATCTGATCAAAATTTAAATACTTAATTCCAAATATATATATTTTATATCGATAATCGTATAATAATATTTTAACACTACCACTTTTTTAACCAAGTATCTAAAATAGCAACAGATCATAAATTTTAAATACATATCATTTAAACAGGTGATTCTAGGCTATAATTTTACATTTAATTTTACATTAAAAAACCTTCCCGTTAGTTTATTAGGCACAGCGTAATAAGAAGTTGAATTGACATCTCTGATCCAATCATTACTAACCGTATTTCTTACATCAAAAACATTAAATATTTCTAACCCCAACGATAACTCCTTAAATTTATCCCAAGCGGTACCGATACGAGCTTTATTCTTTTTTTGATCCACAAAAACATAAGTCAAGCCAACATCGGCTCGTTTATAATCCGATAAGGTGGTTTGATAGTTATACGGATCTGAATATAAAGGGGCTCCGTTGGGAAGACCGGAAGCATAGACTAAATTTACATTGGCTTTAAATCGGGGATATTTCTTCATATAATCCTGAAAAAATAATCCAATTTTAAATCTCGGATCTGTCGGACGCGGTATATAACCTCTTCCGTCAATATTTTCTTCGGTTTTACCGTATGAAACCGATAACCACGATTCGGCACCCTCTACAAATTCACCATTCAATCGGGCATCTATTCCATAGGCATACCCTTTGGAATTATTTTCTCCGGTATAAATTATCCTTACATTATCTACAAAATAGGGTATTAAATCATTTAATTTCTTGTAATAAATTTCCGTTGTTAATTTAAATGGATGTTTGTTGAGCATTTTAAACTCAAAGTCATTACCTAAAATAAAATGTATGGAACGTTGCGATTTAATTTTAACATTAAACGTACCGTCTAACCGTAAAGCTTCTTTATAAAAAGGGGGTTGATAGTAGAAACCCGTAGCAAAACGAAAAAGCATATCTATCTTCCAATCCGGCTTTAAAGCAATTTGTGCTCGGGGACTAACATTGGTTTCACCATTGAAATCCCAATGAGTTGCTCGAACTCCTCCATTAATTAATACACGAGTGGTATTCCACATAAATTTAGTTGAATATTGCAAGTATCCATTAACTCTATTGGATTTTAACTTATTATTAGCTGAAACATGATTTATTAAAATCAAGTCGGATTCATCTAAATTTCCCGGCGGTACTAAAGGTCTTGGTATGACATATCCTGCCGAATCAATGAGCTGCCATTCGTTTTTAAGGTTTCTTATATCATCATGTTGATATTGAAAACCCGCTTCAAATGATGAATTTACATTTAAATTATATTTAGCCTTCAATTGTGAACCTAAAACCAACATATCCAAATTGTTTCTCCCGTGATTTATTTGTCCTCCTGAATTGAATGAAGGCAAGAAATCGCCTGTATCCTGATCTGCTTCTTGTAACATATATCCGGCTGAAATATCAAAATATTCCTGCTCTTTAGAATGAAAAGCATATCCATCTAAATTAAAAGCTAGTTTATTTGAAGGTTTAAATTCTAAAGAGACTGTCCCGTTAGCCGTTCTATATTTATCTTTTTCATTACCATTATAGGCAACATTTAGCTTGATTGGCTGTTGTAAAGTTCCAAATTCTACTTCTCTATTTTTGGGTTCCATTGTATAATCATTGGAAGCATAATTTCCTAAAAATGACAATTTCCATTGAGGAGTCCAGGTATACTGAAGATAACTTTGTACATCAAAATATTGCGGGTTGAAATCCGTATCTCCATCAAAAGTATTTAAAATAAGATCCGTATTTCTATATCTGGCGCCTACAATTCCCGAAAATTTATTTTTTTTGTCTGCATACCCAAAAGTCGCTCCGCCCCCTAATAAACTTGCTTCCAGACTGGTTTCCAATTTTCGAGGTTTTCTGTATTGAATATCCAATACGCTCGACATTTTATCCCCGTATCGAGATTCAAATCCTCCGGCAGAAAAATTAATGGAAGAAACCATTTCCGGATTAATGATGCTCATTCCTTCTTGTTGTCCGCTTCGCACGGTTAAGGGCTTATATATTTCTACTCCATTTATATAGACTAAATTTTCATCGTAATTTCCACCTCTAACTCTATAAAGAGAACTTAACTCACTGGCCGTACTTACAAAAACCGTATTTAAAATTTCTTCTACTCCTCCGGAAAGAGTGGGTGTATTATCAAGATTGTGTACATCGATCTGCTGCATAGTTATATCAGCCGTTTTTTTTCGAGTTCCTTTAAACACAACTTCAGGAATTTCTTTTTCTTTATCGGGCTTAAGATTAAAATCCATCTTGATATCTTGATCAGACGTTATAAAAATTTTTGTATCTGATAAATACCCCTTATGTTCAACGGTTAAAGTTAGAGTAGTATGGGAAGGTACTTGTAATCCATAATTTCCATTTCTATCAGATATGGAAATTGGTTCAGGATTTACATAAACCTTAGCTTCGGATATTGGATTGCCATGATTATCTTGTATTTTACCCGAAATAGTTATGGTCTGCCCCCATACACTATAGGAGATCGTCCATAAGACTAGAAATGTTAGAATTTTATAATTTTTCAAAGTCGCTCGTATATATCTTTTTATTATTTACTTTATCGGTAACTATTACCTCAACTTGATGCTTACCTGATCGAATTCCTTCTTTTTCTAAGTTAGAAATAAATAGGCTGTTTTGCTTATATTCATATTCAGCAAGTACCCATTTTCCATCGATAAAAACATCAAAGGTTTTAATTCCCGATCCTGTGTCTTTAATTTTAAATGATAATTTATTTCCTATTTTTTTTGATTTTGTGAGCATAGGACAGCTAATTGTAGGTATTGATTCATCTAAGGCCAGATAGAATTTTCCAAAATCTTTAGGAGTTGCTTTATATTTTCCATTTTCATAAGAGGTATCTAAATATTCTTTTTTTAATGGACCGAAATTAGATTCTCTGATAATAACATATTTATCTGCTTTAGATTTATTCAAATTGCTCCAATCGGGTGTTATAGTGATTTCATATTTTTTGTGAATAGGAACTGATGATTGATGCACTTGATATTGATTACTTCCGATTTTTTTATAATTAAAAATGAAATCTTCATAAAAAGATCCTTTTTCAAAGTTTACAAACAATCCGTCCTGATTAAATGAATATGGATTTTTAAAATTTACGTTTAAAAGTTCATTTCCTGATTTTATTTTTTCCGAATCATTTGTATTTTTATAAGCAATACCATTCATGGTGAAACTTCGTGCGGTAACATTACCGGCATAGTCTCCCACTTCTATTTTAACTTGATACGTTTTTCCTGCTTCTACTTTTAAAATTCCTCGATTAACCTTTTGTTCATACATCTGCAAAGAATTACCCGGTAATAAATAAGTGCGATATATCCAACTGTTGTTAGCCAATAATTCGGGATAATCCACGGAAGCATTAATAGAACGGGTTTCACTAAAAGAATGCTTATCCGCTTGAAATATGGATAGGATCTGACCGTTAACCCAAGTTTTAATAAAATAAACTCCGTTTAAATTTTGAGATCCGCTCTGTTGATCGTAAGCTTTTACACCGAAACCAATTTCTCCTGATACGGTATAACTTCCACCTTCAGACGCTATAATTTTAGAATTGCTGCCGTTTACCTGTCCTTTTACAGGATAAATCCAGGTGCCTCTTAATAAAGGTTTTATTTGATCTTTAACATCATATCCGAATAAAAACGGATTTAAAATTTCTTCTGTTTTGGTATCTCTAACTTCAAAATGTAAATGAGGTCCCCCGGATCCACCGGTGTTTCCTGAAAGTGCGATAATTTCTCCTTTTTTTATTGGAAGTTCTCCCGGTTTCAAATAGAAATCAACAGTAAAACTTTTATTTTTATATTGTTCTTTACGTGCTCTTTCTTCAATGGCTCCTTTCAATTCGCTTAAATGACCATATACCGTTGTGTATCCATTGGGATGATCTATATAAATTGCTTTACCGTATCCATAGGGTGAAATATTAATTCTAGAAATATAACCATCTTGAGAAGCCAACACAGATAACCCTGTTCTCTGTTGGGTTTTCATATCTAAACCGGAATGAAAATGATTTTTTCGTAGTTCTCCATAATTAGCAGATAAATAAATAGGGATAGTTAAAGGGGATGCAAAATTTTTAGGATAATTTTGTGAATGGGATAAGAGCGTGAATAGTAGGGCTGCTGTTACTGCTATTTTTTTCATGGGAAATTTTAAATAATCATCTTTATTTATTATGATATAGTAATCTTTCTCAAAAATAAGAATTTCATTTTTATTTAGATTCTTTTAACACTTTAATTAAGTTAAATTTTATTTATGGTGTTTTAATTGGTAATGAATTTAAAGATTAGATCGCTAACTAGTTTATTCTGTCCTTAAGTGACAAAGTCATTGGTCAGATATTGAATTACATTCAAAGAATAATGAATTCTATAGTAAAATATTATTTACATTCATTATAAATTAAGGATAAAAAAAGTCAGGCTTATCCATCCAAATGAACCTATGATCCAGAAGTTAACAAAAAATCTCTCCCCCGATAGAATTATAATTTTGAAATTATTTAAACCTAAAAAAAATTATCCCGTATATTTGAAAAATTATTACCAATTTACCTCGTATAAATATTTAATAGTTATAAATTTTAACAAAACCACTTTTTATGTTAAAAAAAAACATACACACGGTTCTATCATTTATTGTCATTATTTTATTTTATAATATTCTTTCTGCTCAAGAAAAATCATCGTTACCTAAAAATAACATTTATGAACCGTATCAAGTCCAAATAAAAGGAGAATATGAAGGAGGACGAAAGCAATTACTCAAAATTTTATCTTCCAATCTTGAATATCCTGTAAAAGCCATAAACAACCATATTCAAGGAAAAGTGATTGTGAAATTTATTATTGAAAAAAACGGCACAATTACTAATTTTGAAATTTTAAAAGATATAGGATACGGATGTGCCGATGAAATTATTCGTGTTTTAAAGAAAACACAAGCCAGATGGAATTCGGCCATATTAAATAAAAAGCATGTTCGGTCTTATTATATTTTACGAGTTAATTTTAAAATACCATCCAATCAATCAAAACCTTATATTCAAGATGCCCATAACTAACAAGCTGATTTCAAAAAGTTGTATTGTTTTATTTATTTTTTTCTTTAATTTATCCGTAGCGCAAACGCCTAAAGTATATGCGGAACAAGTGATAAAAAAACTAACCTCTTCCGAATTTGCCGGTCGAGGCTATGTTGAAGACGGAATGAAAAAAACATCGGAAGAAATTGCTGCACAATTTGAAAAAATTGGTTTATCTAAAATTCATAATTCGTATTTCCAATCCTTTTCTTATCCAATTAATATTATAGACAAAAGTTTTGTTTCTGTGAATGGTAAAGAACTGAAATTAGGTTCAGATTATTTGGTTGGTGCCGGTTCGCCATCTTTAAAGGGAACGTTTTCTCCTGTTGTATTTAATACGGGGGTAATTGACAGCTTATTTGAGTGGAATGACCGTTCTTATATTGATAAAGAATTGGAAAAAATAAATACCCGTTCAGTGGTTTTTCCGAATAAAATTTTCCCGGATAACTTGATTTTACAGGAGGAATCGGCAAATCAATTATATCGTGAGATTCCGCAACTTATTTGCAATGAAGTTTGGGATATTTCAGTTCCATTGGTAATACAGCAAACTTCATCAAAATTTATACATTCTTTAAGTCCTAAACAAACTAAAACCGTTAATTTGTTTATTAATAATCAATCCGTACCTGATACTATCTCATCCATTACTTTAGATATAAAAACCCATTTTGAACCTAATTTTGAAGCTAATAATGTAGTAGGTTATATAAAAGGCAAACGTTCCGACAGCCTTATTGTATTAACTGCACATTATGATCATCTGGGTAAAATTAATGACGTTATATTTCCCGGTGCAAATGATAATGCCAGTGGTGTCGCTCTGCTATTTTCAATGGCTAAAGTTTTTGAAAAAAATAAACCCAATTTTGATATAGTATTCATTGCTTTTGCCGGAGAAGAGGCTGGATTAAAAGGTTCACAATATTTTGTAAATCACCCTTTGTTCGATCTAAAGAAAATTAAATTTTTAATAAATTTTGATATGGTAGGTACGGGAGAAGATGGAATTCAAGTTGTAAACGGTAAAGAGTATTTTAAGCAATTTACTAAACTTGAAAATATAAGTTACATGTATAATTATTTAAAACAGGTTAAAATCAGAGGAAGTGCGTGTAATAGCGATCATTGCCCTTTTTATGAAAAAGGAGTTCCTTCTTTTTATATTTATACTTTAGGTGGAAAAAGCGGATATCATGATATATACGATACAGAAGTTTCTCTGTATGCCTTCGATAAGTTAGTTGCCCTACTAACTAAATTTATAAATGTATTATAATATATTCATAAAAAAGGCAAGTAAAAATTACTTGCCTTTAACTTTATTTATCATGTAATTTTTATTGAAAACCGATAGCTGATTCCAACGCTAGAACCATCATCGTATCAAAAGAGGATTGTCTCTCCTGTGCTGATATATTTTCTTTTGTAATGAATGAATCAGAGATGGTCAATAAACAAGCTGCATTTTTACCTAAAACTTGGGCATTATGAAATAGAGCAAAACTTTCCATTTCTACGCAACCGCAACCATGATCTTGAATTAATTTTTTATAATCAGTCCCTCCTTCTACATAAAAAACATCACTGGAATGTATACAGGCTTCATGAATTGAAATGTTCAATTCAATTGCTTTCTTTGCAATAAATACATTTAATTCTTCTGACGGAT
The DNA here is from genome assembly GCF_002964915.1 of Apibacter sp. wkB309. Lineage (NCBI taxonomy): Bacteria > Pseudomonadati > Bacteroidota > Flavobacteriia > Flavobacteriales > Weeksellaceae > Apibacter > Apibacter sp. wkB309. Next base: position 16,268 of record NZ_PSZL01000003.1, on the reverse strand, counting down.
AGGTTTTATCTTTGTTGTATCCTGACTGTACTTTTGCATAAGAGGATTCACTATATGCGCTATTCCCTAATACTACGTCATATATTTTAATGTCTTCAACATACGAACCTGCTGAACCAATTCGTATAATAGTGTCAACTCCGTACTGAGAAAATAGCTCATAAGAATAGATACCTATACTTGGCATTCCCATACCTGATCCCATAATAGATATTTTTTTCCCTTTATAAAGACCGGTATATCCAAACATGTTCCTGACAGAATTAAATTGTATTGGATTTTCTAAATATTTATCCACTATATATTTAGCCCTTAAGGGATCTCCGGGCATCAATACTGTTTTTGCAATTTCTCCGAATTCTGCCTGAATGTGTGCAGTTGCCATATGATTTAATTTTAGTTTTTACGTGAAGTAAAGATAAGAATACTATCTTTACTTGATTAGTTATTTGTTTAATTAAAACTTGAATTATTATTCGTTTAGAACTTAATACAATTTAAAATTCTTTAGCTACTTCATCGATGGATTCTAAAATAATATCACATCCTTTAATAATCTCTTCCGGAGTAATGGTTAATGGAGGCGAAATTCGTAAGAATTCATTTCTGTATAATTGCCAAAAAACGATTAATCCTTTATGCATACATCTTTCAGCAACTTTTAAGCTAAATTCAGGTGATCGCAGTTGCACAGCCAACATTAGACCTCTTCCGTTAATGGAGAGAATTTCCTTATGTTTTAATTTTTCTCTGTATAATTTTTCTTTGCCGTGAACTTGATCCATCAAATCGGTTGTCAATAATTCTTCCATAACCGCACAAGCTGCTGCAGCCGGAATAGGATTACCGCCGAAAGTAGTCACATGGCCTAGTTTAGGATGATCTGCTAAAGTATCCATCATTTCAGCCGAAGCCATAAAGGCTCCTATCGGAATTCCTCCGGCCATACCTTTTCCCATGGCCAAGATGTCGGGAACCAGGTCATACCACTGAAAAGCAAATAACTTACCTGTTCTGCCAAATCCGGGCTGTATCTCGTCTAATATTAGTAATGCTCCGACTTCTTCACATCTGTTTTTTAATTTTTTCAAATAATTATTTTCAGGGGTTATAAATCCTGCCGCCCCTTGAATGGTTTCAACTACTACTCCCGCTGTTTTTTCGGTTACTTTAGCTAAATCTTCTTCTTCATTAAAACGTATAAAATTAATTTGAGGCAATAAAGGCTCAAAAGGCTTTTTATTAGTATCCCTACCGGCTAAACTCAAGGAACCTTGCGAGTTTCCGTGATAAGCATCAATAAACGAAATGATTTCTTGCCTGCCTGTATATCGTTTAGCTAACTTCATGGATGCTTCTATGGCTTCCGTTCCGGAATTGACCAAATAGGTTGTGTGGAGCGGTTCCGGTAAATTTTCCGATAACATTTTACATATCTGCACCGGCTTTTCCATGGCATATTCTCCATATACCATTACGTGTAAGTATTTATCCGCCTGATCTTTAATCGCTTGAATAACTTTCGGGTGGGAATGACCTAAAGTATTTGCCGAAACTCCCGCTACAAAGTCCAGATATGCCTTTCCATCTTTTCCGTATATATAATTTCCTACTGCTTTGTCTACTTCAAAACCTGAGGCATAAAAAGTTGTTTTTGCTTGATATTTAAAAAAATCCTCTTGTAATTTACCCATTTCTCAATGATTTTTACAGGCAAAAATACGGAATATATTGCATCTTATAAATGGTAATTTTTTAATAATTATTTCTTAAAATATTCTTTTTAATATTCTTATTTTCGGTTATTATTATATGATAAATATCATAAAGACGATTCAACTTTAGTTTTTTTTATACCTTTTTTCATCCAATGTTTTTTTAGATATTTTATTATAGTTTTAAATAAATTATTCTGTATAGGTATTTTATGAAAATATTTAAGATTTATTAATTATAATATTTCACTTAAAAACAGTCTCAACACCTATTACTTTTCCTTTTGATAAAACTTTATACCAACCTAAAATACATTTGTTTTTACTACTTTTGTGAAGAATTTATTGATATTATGAATTATGATGTAAAAGTGGGTATTGACGCATTTTCTTTTGATATCCCGAAAATATATTTACCTATAAAAGAATTAGCAATTGCGAGGGACATTGAACCTGCAAAGCTTGAAAAGGGTTTAGGTTTACTTAAAATGTCGCTTCCTGATGTTCATCAAGACGTAATAGTTTTTGCCGCTAACGCTCTAAAAAAATTATTGGAGCAAGAAGGATTGCGCCCGGAAGAAATTAGCCGAATTTATATAGGTACGGAAAGCGGTATTGATTCTTCCAAACCTATCGGATCTTTTCTGGTATCCCTAATGGAAGATCTTTATGGGGAAGGTTCTTTTGAACATTGCGATGTGGTAGACCTTACTTTTGCCTGTATTGGAGGGGTAGATGCCCTACATAATTCATTAGATTATATTCGAGTGAATCCTGATAAAAAAGCGATAGTCATCGGTACGGATTATGCAAAATATGACCTGAATTCTACCGGAGAATATACACAAGGAGCAGGTGCAGTAGCTTTATTATTGTCTGCAGATCCAAGAATCATCTCTATTAAAAATAAAATTGGAATTAGTACAAAAGGGGTTTTTGACTTTTTTAAGCCTAAAAGAAGCTTATCTAAAAAAGAAGTCACTGAAAAAGATAATAATCCGATTTGGTTCGGAATTGAAGAAGACGAAATCAATCTTTTTAAAGAACAACCTATCTTTGACGGTCAATATTCGAATACTTGTTATCAGAATAGACTAAAGGGTGCCTATTTTCATCTTAAAAAATTATTAGGCATTGAAACCACTCTTTATCAACAGTGGAAAAATATAATTGTGCATTCTCCTTATTCTTTTCAAGGGAGAAGAATGTTTTCTGAAATATATGCCTTAGATTCCGATTTAAAAGAATCTTTACCTACTCAAGAAAAGGAATACACCGATAAACTCAAGGAAATAAGTAAAACTCCGGAATATAAATCTTTTGTACAAGAAAAGTTTGCTCCAGCCGAAGTTGCTTCTTCCAATATTGGAAATATGTATACCGGTTCAATTTTTATGGGATTATTATCTACCTTGTATTATCATGTAAAAAACAATTCCGAAATTATCGGAGAAAAGTTTGGCTTTTTAGCTTATGGTAGCGGTTCAAAATCGAAAGCGTTTGAAGGTGTGATTGAAAAGGAATGGAAAACTCAATCTGAAAAGCTTCACTTGTTTGAAACATTAGAACAAACTCAGGCTATTGATATGGATACTTATCATGCTTTATATAAAAAAGAATTAAAAACATCTGTACTTGCTCCTAAAAATGAATATATGTTGGAAAGTATTGAACATGAAAATCCTGTATTACTGGGTGCTAGATATTATAAGTTTAAACAATAAAAAATTATTTAATATAATATAAAAGCCTGAAAATATTCTCAGGCTTTTTTTATTTTTAGGATCATTACCGTTTTATTTAAAAAAACTTAAGACCGTTTCTGTAATATATTTTAGCTGATCATCTTGCAATTCCGTATGCATAGGTAAAGAAATTACTTCATTGATTAGCTTGTTGGTTGCCGGAAAATCTTCATCTTTATAATTTCCGTTATCGTAAGCTTTTTGTTTTCTTAAAGGTACAGGATAGTATATCATTGCAGGAACTTCTCTTTCTGAAAGATATTGCTGTAGAGCATCTCTATCTGAATTAATCACTTTTAAGGTATATTGATGAAATACATGGGTGGAATAATTTTCCATTCTTACAGGAATTACTAAATTAGGGTGATTGGAAAAAGCTTGATCGTAATAGTCAGCAGCCTTTCTTCTCTTTTCATTATAGGAATCCAATAAAGGTAATTTTGCATTTAAGACCACAGCCTGTAAACTATCCAATCTTGAATTTACCCCAATTTCATCATGGTAATATCTTTTGTACATTCCATGATTAACAATTCCGCGTATTTTATGTGCTAATTCATCATTATCTGTAAAAAGGGCACCTCCGTCGCCGTAACAACCTAAATTTTTAGAAGGAAAAAAGGAAGTGGTTCCTATAATCCCCATTGTTCCTGATTTTTTACGAGTTCCGTTTCTAAATGTATATTCTGAACCTATAGCTTGGGCATTATCTTCAATAACATATAAATTGTGTTCATTTGCAATCTGTATGATTTCTTCCATATTTGCACATTGCCCGAATAAATGCACAGGAATAATAGCTTTTGTTTTAGGTGTAATGGCTTTTCTTATGGCATCCGGACTTATAGTAAAAGTATCATAATCTACATCTACTAAAACAGAATTCAGCTTTAACAAGCTAATTACTTCCACGGTTGCTGCAAAAGTAAAATCAGCGGTTATGACTTCATCACCGGGTTGTAGATTCAGAGCCATTAGAGCTATTTGTAATGCTTCTGTACCATTACCGCATGGAATAACATGTTTTACATCTAAATATTTTTCTAAATTTTGAGCAAATGAATTGACTTGTGGTCCATTGATAAAAGAAGCGGTGTTTAATACTTCTTCAAATCCTTTATCTACAATAGGTTTTATATGCTGGTATTGGTTGATTAAATCCACCATTTGAATTTTCTTCATATGTAAAATTTTGAACACAAATTTACTAAATGAATTTGTAATGCCGCTTCTATAAAAAGAAAAACTCTTATTAAAAATAAGAGTTTTTCTACCTCATCTACTATTTTATAAGAGTAATTTACTTTTGCTTTTGTTGGGTTTGTTCTTCTACTTGATCTAATTGTTGAGGTGTAATCTGCATAGGTGCTTGATTTTTTACATCTTTAGGCATTGGTTTAAAATCTACCAATTCCACTTCAAATATTAGAGCTTGATTAGGACCCGCAGGACCATTTTCCCCATAGGCTAAGTCTGAAGGCACATATAATATGTATTTGGCTCCTTTAGACATCAATTTAACCCCTTCTTTCCATCCGGGTACCACTCTTGCTAAAGGAATATCTGCCGGTTTACCTTCGGTTTGTTTTTTAGAATCTTCAATCACAGAACCATCGGTTGTTTTCAATACATAATTTACGGATACCATATCTTCATCGGTTGGCTTTGCTCCGTTTCCTTCTTTTTCAACTTTATATTGTAGTCCTGAAGCTGTAGTTTTAACTCCTTCTTTCTTTTTATTTTCTTCTAGGAATTTTTTACTTTCTTCTGCATTTCTTTTTGCTATTTTTTCCAAATGTTTAGGAACATAAACAGTCATAAAAGATTGTATGGAATCTTCTGAGAATAATAATTGTTTACCCTCAAATTTATCTTCCATGGCTTGTTTAATAATATTTACATTTAAATCTTTATCAAACCCTTGAATTTTAAAATTACGAGCAAGATCTAAGCCAATTGCATAGGCTGCTTTTTCATCATCGGTATTTAATTTTGTAACTCTTTGTCCTTCCTTATTACATGCAACAAGGCTGATACCTGCTAATGCCAGTAAAATTGTTTTCTTTATCATTGTGTTAAATAGTTAAATATAATTTTTTTTAATTGGCTGAGTTTTCTGTATTATCTTCCGGTTTTTTGAAATCCACTAATTCAATATCAAAAATCAATACAGAATTAGGTCCTATATCCATTCCCGCTCCATTTTCTCCATAAGCAAGTTCAGAAGGAATGAAAAATCTATACTTTGACCCTTTGGTCATTAAGGCTACCCCTTCTGTCCATCCTTTAATTACTCTGTTTAATTGAAATTCAATTGGGTTGCCTGCATTATTTTTATCTGTCGAATCAAATATTTTTCCATCTAGAAGTTTACCGGTATACTTAACTTTTACCATATCATCTTCGTTGGGCTTTTCATTAGATTTGCTTTTTTCTAAAACCTCATATTGCAACCCTGATGCAGTAGTAATTACTCCTTTTTTCTTTTTATTTTTTTCTAAAAAAGCTAATCCTTGAGTTTTATTCAGTTCTCCTTGTTCTTTTCTTTTCTTTTCAAATTCCAGTCTTTTTTTTGAAAAATATTTCTGCATAAAGGAATTTACAGAATCCATAGGGAAAATCGATGGTTTACCGGCTAATTCATCCCTAAATGTCTGATTAAATATATTAATATCTATATCTTGTAACATATCTTGTTGTTTTAAACTTTGAACAATATTATATGCTAAAGAATACGACAATTTTTGTTTATCTGTTTTTAATTCAATTTTATCTTGTGCAGAAAGTGATAATGAGCAAACTATACCTAATAATGCAACGATTTTATTTTTTTTCATTCGTTTGAAATTTATTATTTTTTATTCTTGACCTTCTAATTTTTATACTGAATAATATAACATTTAAATTATTTTTTCCAATATTATAAGTACCCTGCAAATATCCGATAATTTATTGAAACACGAATATAAATTTTAGTTAATATTCTATAAAAAAGAATTTATTCTTTTTTAATCGGTAAAAATCTTATAAATAAGTGTTGTTCATTATATTTTTTCAGTAATTTTAAAAATCTAATCGAAAATCATTTCTTAATTTCTCTAATAATGGATTTTCCTTTACCATTTTTTCATATTTATCTTTATCTGTTAGAAGGATCGTTTTTTGAGTTTCCTTAATTCTATATTTAAAATTAATGGAATAATTATTTACCTCTTTTTTCAGTTTTTGAAAAATATCTTCACGTAAGTGTTCAAATTCGTCATAAGCTGAATTGGAAGGAAATTCAAAAAAAATAGTATGATTCGGCTTAACACTGCATTGAGTCGTATTTAAAACACTATATAAAACCGGTTGGTTTTTTAAAGTTTCCAAATAGGTATTCCAAAAACTCTTTACTTGATCTTCAGTAAAATCGTCTTTATCTCTTTCGGAAAAATCTAAATTAACTACCTTTTCTTCTTTTTGAGAAGCCGTGTGAAGCGATCCCTTTATTGAAAGAAATGATCCTTTTTTAGTTTGATTTCTCAAAGGTTTTCCACTTTTTACAATTGGTTTTAAAGGTAAATTATTTTCAACTTTCACCTGAGAATTACCAACTTTTTCTATCTGTTTCTCTTCCTCGGATTTTATGGTTTGGGGTGATAATTTATTTTTCTGCTTTGCAAGAAGATGATTAGGGGGTGGTATTATCCTAAACTTTTTTTTTTAGTTGTGGGAGATTCACCAGCTGTTAAAGATGCCAATTGCATTAAGGCTATTTCAATGGATAGTTTAGGACTTTTACTATTCCTAAAGTTTATATCAGCCTGATGACAAATTTCAATAGCGTCTATCAAAAATCTGGATGAGCAATTTTGAGCTTGTTGCAAATATTTTTGCTTGGTATTGTCTCCTACTTCCAACAGGGAGATTGTTTGAGGATTCTGTGCTACCATTAAATCTCTAAAATGACTTCCTAATCCTGAAATAAATAATTGTGGATCAAATCCTTTTTTTATAATATCATTAAAAGCTAATAGTAATCCCGGAATATCATTTTTTAAAGCTAAATCCGTTATTTTAAAATAATATTCATAATCAAGAATGCTTAGGTTTTCTGTAACAGACGCAACTGTTAAGTTTTTTTGAGTAAAAGTAACGAGTCGGTCAAACATAGAAAGAGCATCGCGTAATCCCCCGTCTGCTTTTTGGGCGATAATATACAATGCATCTTCTTCATATTGAATGCCTTCTTCTTGAGCTATTTTTTTTAAATGATTGTTTATATCGTTAACTTCAATTCTCTTGAAATCGTAGATCTGACATCTTGAAAGAATGGTAGGAATAATCTTTTGCTTTTCTGTTGTTGCCAAAATAAAAATGGCATGTGCAGGTGGCTCTTCCAATGTTTTCAAAAAAGCATTAAAAGCAGCATTAGACAGCATGTGCACCTCATCAATAATATATACTTTATACTTTCCTACTTGAGGAGCGTATCGCACTTGTTCAATCAGATTCCGTATATCGTCTACGGAATTATTGGAAGCTGCATCTAATTCAAATATATTGAATGCAAAATCATTCTCATCAGTCTCTCCGTATTTTTCATTAATTTTTCTAGCTAAAATACGGGCACATGTTGTTTTACCTACTCCTCTGGGTCCACAGAAAAGCAAAGCCTGAGCTAATTGATTATTATCAATGGCATGTTCCAAAGTATTGGTTATGTGACTTTGCCCTACAACAGCATCAAATTCTAAAGGTCTATATTTTCGGGCTGAAACTACAAAGTTTTCCATGAGTGAACAAAGTTACTAATTTTCTGCTTTTTCTGTTAATTTTTAGATAGGTTTCTCTGCACAATCGTTACATAACCCATGAATAACTATATCTAATTTTTCAGCAATAAAACCTTCAGGAATGCTTATATTCGGCGTTTTTACAGTCCGCATACAGTATATTTTTTTGCAATTTTTGCAACAAAAATGCATATGGCTGTCAGCATGTTGCTCCTCAGAACAATTATCCATACATAAGGCATAAACAGTTATATGTCCATCATTTATAGTATGCAATAATCCTTTTTTTTCAAAAGTCTTTAAAGTCCTGAATAGAGTTGTTCGATCAGAATAATCAAAACCAGACTCCAAATCCGACAAGGATAAAGCGGTATTTTGTTTTAGAAAATAATCTAAAACCAATAAACGCATGGCTGTGGGATTTATATCTTTTTGTTTTAATATATTTTCTAAATCATACAACATACTACATTCTTTCCGGTGCCCCTATACCTAATAGACTTAACCCGTGTCTAATCACATTTCCGGTCCACTGGGTTATTGCCAAACGCAGTTGTTGCTCTGATTCATTTTCGGCATCCAAGATACGATTACTTTGATAAAAAGAGTTATATTCTTTAGAGACATCGTAAATATAATTGGCTATTAATGCGGGATTTAAATCTGCAGCAGATTTTTCAATTAGTTCCTCATAGGAGGATAATAGTATGATTAATTTTTGTTCTGCTTTATTTAATTCTTTATCTTTAATTTCTAAGGTTTGCTTTGCGGCTTTTCTCAGCACGGAACAAGTCCGGGCATACGTATATTGGATAAACGGACCGGTATTTCCGTTGAACTCGATACTTTCATTAGGATCGAACAAGATTCGTTTCTTAGGATCAACTTTCAAAATAAAATATTTTAAAGCGCCTAAGCCAATAAGTTCATTCACTTGTTCTTTTTCATTTTCTGTGTAGCCTTCTAATTTTCCTAATTCGGAAGTTTTTTTAACTGCTTCTTGATGCATTTCTTCCATTAATTCATCAGCATCAACCACCGTACCTTCTCTTGATTTCATCTTTCCACTTGGTAAATCTACCATTCCGTAGGAAAGATGATATAATTTATCTGCCCATTGATACCCTAATTTTTTTAAAATTAGAAACAATACCTGAAAATGATAGTCTTGTTCATTTCCTACTGTATAGATTAATTCATTAAGATGATAACGGGTAAATCTTTCAACGGCTGTTCCTAAATCTTGTGTAATATAGACAGAGGTTCCGTCTCCTCTCAACAATAATTTTTGATCTAATCCCTCTTCTGTTAAATCTGCCCAAACAGATCCATCTTCTTTTTTAAATAAAATTCCTTTTTTAAGTCCTTCTTCAATAACATCTTTTCCCAGCAAATAGGTATCACTTTCATATTGGATTAAATCAAAAGAAACTCCTAATCTTTTATATGTTTTCTCGAAACCTGAATACACCCAACTGTTCATCTCTTTCCACAAAGCTTTTATTTCCGCATCGCCGTCTTCCCAGTTTTTCAACATTTCTTGAGCTTCTAAAAGAATGGGTGCTTTTTTCTTTGCTTCATCTGCATCCATTCCCGATGAAATTAAAGATTGTATTTCATCTTTGTATTTTTGATCGAAAATAACATAATATTTTCCTACCAAATGATCTCCTTTGATTCCTGTTGTTTGTGGAGTTTCTCCATTTCCATATTTTTTCCATGCCAACATGGACTTGCAAATATGAATGCCCCGATCATTAATTATTTGTCCTCTCAACACCTCATTTCCTGCTGCTTTTAAGATGTTACTAATTGAAAATCCTAATAAATTATTTCTTATATGTCCTAAATGAATTGGTTTATTGGTATTCGGAGAGGAATACTCAACCATTATTTTTTCAGTTTGCTTTTTCGTAAGCTTAAAATCTTCAACTGAATATTTTTCTTTTAATAATTGAGTAAAAACGGTCGGATTTAAAGAGAGGTTAAGAAAGCCTTTAACTACATTGTAAGCAACAAATTCCTCTTTAGCTGTAAGATATGATCCTATTTTATTGGCTATTTCCTCCGGCTTCTGTTTCACTAGCTTAACAAAGGGAAAAACCACTAAAGTATAATCTCCTTCAAATTCATCTTTAGTTATTTGTATTTCAACATCTTCAACTTTTTGTTGAAATAAGTTTTCAATTGCTTGTATACTTTGTTCTTTTATATAAGACTTTAGGTTCATTGTTTTTAATTACTAGTGAATGTACAAATTTAGGCATTTCCCTTAAAAGTGTAACTTTTTATCCTACTTCAATTAACACGAATATGATGACGCATTTTTTTTCAATGTATTATTATATTTAAAGACTATTTATAGCGATAATTCATAGTAGACTTATTTAAATTTACATGCTTATTATTTATAAAAACTTCAAATTATAAATAATAAATATTTCTTGAAGATATAATCTATTAATAATCAATCATCAATAGTTTGTCATATATTCTTATGAATAGGCTTGCTTGATTACACCATATTTTTATAAAAAAATATCTATATTTCAATAAGATATTTATAACTTGAATTAGTCTGTTTCATTTCGGCCAGATGAGAGGGTAAGCGGTCAAAACTGCTGACTTTTTGATCTCTCAACTTTAATTTACCTGTACTGATTTGTTGTAAAAGGTTTTCTCCATCAGTCATTAATTGAACCGTTTGTTTTTCCGATGCAAATCTGTGAAATGCTCCCAAAGCGATTTCATGTAAGGAAACACAAGTTGTAAATGGAGGTAAAGGATTAGTATCTACTCTCCCTTGTATGGCAACTATATGTCCATAATAGGCTGCTAGATCTAAAAGTTGAGAAGCATGATTTCCACTAACTGTGTCAAAAATAACATCAAAGTTACTTCCGGGTTGAGCCTCTTTTATTTCATTTTTCCAATCATCATTTTTATAGTCGACTGCTTTACTAACTCCCATCTTATAAAATTCGTTATGATGTTGGAGATCGGCAGTTATATAAACCTTAGCTCCTGCATTCAGAATTAATTGAGTAAGAAAATATCCTACTGATCCTCCTGCTCCACTTATTAGTACATTTTTATTACCTATATCCGGAATTTTCTGCATAGCCTGCCAAGCGGTTAAGGAGGGACAAGGAAATGCTGCGGCTGCATAATCACTAAGTTTTTCAGGAATATGCATAATGCGATTCCCTTTAAGAATAGTATGAGTGGAAAAACTGCCTGCTTGGGTAAGATCAGAATGATAACATACTCTTGCACCGATTTGTATACGCTTCATTTTCTTTCCTGTTTTAATAACAATACCGGCACCATCTACTCCGGGAATTTGATCTTTTACCCATGAAGGATTGCCGGATGATATCAGTTTCCAATCAACCGGATTAAGTCCTATAACAGCATTTTTAATGAGTACTTCATCATCTTCAACTTCTCGGATTTTATATTCTTTACAAATTAAATCTTCCGGTTCTCCTCTATGCTGCCAACACCAAGCTTTTGAATATATCTCGTTCATAATTATTTGTCAATTTATATAGATTTATAAATGATATGTAAACTGCTCAACTTAAATTAGGATTTTATCGAAACCTACACTTTTATACTTTAAAGAATTTATTCTGCAAAAGGTCCGGATATTAAATTGGTAAGAACTCCTTTAGGATCATTTACTAGTGATTTATAACTGAAAAATATACTTCCTTTAACTTCTGGAAATTCACGATTATAATATACTTGCTCAACAAGTTCATTCGGATTTTTCCATTGATTGACTCTATAGGCCGCCATTCCTATATACAGTTTGGTGTCTGTTTCTTTAGCCATACTGCTCCACCATTCCACTAAAGTGGCATAATCGGCAAGATTATGTCCTCGATGCCAATATAACTGAGGAGCTACATAGTTTAACCACCCTTTTCTCATCCAAAGTAAAACATCAGCGTACAAATCGTCATAATTTTGTAATGCTTTGGTTTTCGATCCTAAAGGATCATTATTTTGATTTCTCCAAACACCAAATGGGCTAATTCCAAATTCTATATCTTTATTTTTGGATTTAATGCTCTTATATAATTTTTGTACAAAAGTATTAATGTTGTCTCTTCTCCAATCTGCTTTACTGGCAAAAGTTACCCCATATTTAGTATAAGCCGTAAAATCAGGATAATCGAGTTTACCCACTTTATAGGGATAAAAATAGTCATCCAAATGAATACCATCTACTTCATAGTTATTAACTACTTCCATAATAGACTGTATTACATAATCACGTACTTCCGGAAGACCCGGATTTAGATATAATTGATTGGCATATCTAACCACCCAATTGGGATGCTTGAATGCAATATTATCAGTAGCCAATGAGCTCCAATTGGCATTGGCTGCTGAAAGTCTAAAAGGATTAAACCAAGCGTGTATTTCTATATTTCTTTTATGTGCTTCTTTAACCATAAATTCAAGGGGATCGTACCCCGGATCTACTCCTTGAGTTCCTGACAAATAACCCGACCAGGGACTTAATTTAGATGGATATAAAGCATCGGATGCGGGTTTCACCTGAACAATAATGGCATTCATTTTCCATTTTTTGACATTCTCCAATAAGGTTATAAATTCTTCTTTTTGCTGTTCGGCAGGTAAACCGGGTTTTGAAGGCCAATCTATATTTAAAAATGTAGCCACCCATACGGCCCTGAATTCTTTGTTGTTTTTTTCTTCATTCTCTTCTTCAACAGGCTCATTAGTACCGGCAAAAATTAATGTTAATGATAAAAAATGTGCTACAATCAAAAATAATTTTTTGCTTTTCATTTATTTTATTATTTATTACTTAGAGAATTCATTCAATTTATTTATAAATTTTTTTTAATCATCGATTTTGAAAATTAAGATTCACTTTCAAAAATTTCAGCTTTTGATATAAGATCATCAGGCAAAGTTTTCTTAGCTTTTGCACCCATTTTTTTTAAATTATGTATTTGAGAGACAAGATTACCTCGCCCTTCTACCAACTTATTCATAGCGTTTCCATATTCATTTTTAGCCTCATCCATTTTTTTCCCTATACGCAACAAATCTTGTAGAAATCCTTCAAATTTATCATACAAATTACCGGCAGTTTTAGCTATTTCATATGCATTTCTTTGTTGCTTTTGGTTATTCCACATACTATCAATAGTTTTCAAGGTTGCTAAAAGAGTAGACGGAGTAACTATAACAATATTTTCTTCGAAGGCTTTGTTATATAAAGATGATTCATAATTTAAAGCTAAAGAAAAAGCCGTTTCAATGGGGATGAAAAGTAATATAAAATCTAATGAATTTTCTGCATACAACCCTTGGTAATTTTTAGATGAAAGTTGATCAACATGTTTTTTTATAGAATTTATATGATCTTTTAAATGAAGTTTTTTTTCTTCTTCATTATCATTGTTTATGTAACGTTCATAGGCTATTAATGAAACTTTGGAATCTATAATCATCTTTTTATTATCAGGAAGATATATTACTACATCGGGGATATACCGTTTTCCATCTTCAGAACTCAAGCGTTCTTGTATAAAATATTCTCTTCCTTTTTCTAATCCCGATTTTTCTAAAACTCTTTCTAAAACCAATTCTCCCCAATTTCCTTGAATTTTTGTATCTCCTTTAAGAGCTTTAGTGAGATTTTCAGCCTCCTGAGAGATTCTTAAATTTTGGTTTTGTAAATAATGTAATTGTTCTTTTAAAGATGCATAGATCCCTATATTTTCTTTTTGGCTTTCTTCCACTCTCTTTTCAAAAACGGAAATTTTCTCTTGTAAGGGATCTAAAAGTGTTTTTATATTATGCCTGTTTTGTTCTGTAAATTTTTCAGTTTTTTGTTCCAGTATTTTACTTGCTATTATCTCAAATTCTTTCCTAAAATTATCTTGAATTTCTTCAATCTCTAATTTTTGCTCTTTATTTTTATGCATTAGGTTTTCAAAATCGGCATCTTTACGAGCTAATTCAAGCAATAATTGTTCTCTTTCCTTTTTTATTTTTTCCTTTTCAAACAACTCTTTTTCTTTTAGTTCTTCACTTTTACTTAAACCGGCATGTAAAGCTTTTATCTTTTCATTTAAAAGAATTTTTTCGGAATTAATGGATGAATCATTAATTTTTTTTCCGATATATATTCCTATTAATAAAAAAATGATACTAAATAGTAAAACCAAAAATATTTCAATCATAAATATAAGAGTACAAAAATGGATGTTTGAAAAATCAAGTTCTACTTACGTTTTAAATATTATTTTTTACTTCGTAAGTTTTCTGTATAAAATTTGAGAAAATAGGGAATGGTTTCAATTCCTTTATAAAAGTTAAATAATCCGTAGTGTTCATTAGGAGAATGAATAGCATCACTATCCAATCCAAATCCCATTAAAACGGATTTTGCTCCCAATAATTCTTCAAATAGAGAAACAATAGGAATACTGCCCCCGGTTCTGTAGGGTAAAACTTCTTTATTAAAGGTTTTTTCCATAGCCAGTTTAGCTGCTTTATATCCGGGATCTGAAGAGGGTAAAACATACGCATTACCTCCGTGATGAGGGGTGACTTTTACTTTAACACTTTCCGGAGCAATGGATAAAAAATGTTTTGTAAACAATTCAGTTATTTCCTCAGGATTTTGGTCAGGAACTAACCTCATGGATATTTTAGCATGAGCTTTTGATGGAATAACAGTTTTAGCTCCTTCTCCTGTATAACCTCCCCAAACACCATTTACATCTAAGGTAGGTCGTATAGATGTTCTCTCTAACGAGTTATATCCTTTTTCCCCTTGCGTCCCTTTTAAACCGATTGATTTTTTAAACTCTTCTTCATCAAAAGGAATTTTATTTAATTCTGCCCGATCTTCAGGAGATAATTCTATTACCTTATCGTAGAAGCCTTTAACTGTAATTTTGCCGTCTTTATCAATTAACGAAGCGATCATATCAGAAAGCACGTTAATAGGATTAGGAACTGCACCACCATATAAACCTGAATGTAAATCTCGATTAGGCCCTTCTACTTCAACTTCTACATAACTTAGACCTCTTAAACCGGTTGTAACTGTGGGAACTTGATTTGAAAAAATATGTGTGTCTGATATCAATATAATATCACATGAAAGTTTGCTTAAATTTTCTTTTAAAAAATTCCCCAAATTGACAGAACCTATTTCTTCTTCTCCTTCAATAATTAATTTAACATTACATGGTAAAGAATTTGTTTTAATAAGAGACTCAATAGCCTTTACATGCATAAAGAATTGACCTTTATCATCAGCAGACCCTCGAGCATAAATTGCACCTTCCGGATGTATGTTTGATTTTCTTATTACAGGATCAAAAGGATCGGTTTCCCAAAGATTCAAGGGATCTGCAGGTTGTACATCGTAATGACCATAAATTAAAACTGTTGGTAAATCGGAGCTAATAATTTTATCAGCATAAACAACCGGATTCCCTTGTGTTTTACATATTTCAACATTCACAAATCCGGATTCTTTTAAATTATTAGAAATACTATTGGCACATTTTATTATGTCATTAGCATATGCAGAATCCGCGCTAATAGATGGGATTCGTAATAAATCAAATAATTCGTCTAAATATCTTTGTTTATTTTCTATTTGGTATTGAAAAGCTTTATCCATTTATTTATTATTATAGTAACAAATATATAAATAAAAAAACCGCTTCCAGGATAGTTTTTGAAATTAATAAATAAGAAGAAGTAATAAACAGATAAAAAGAAGGTAACCAAAAACCACTCCAAACAAAAACAAAAAAAGCCTTGTATAATTCTATACAAAGCTTTCTTTTTTAAAAAACCGGCGGCTACCTACTCTCCCGCGTTTGCAGTACCATCAGCGCAAGTAGGCTTAACTTCTGTGTTCGAAATGGGAACAGGTGAGCCCTACCGCTATAACCACCCTAAATATCTTAATGGGATTTTATATAAATTTGTAAACGCTTACGGCCAATTATATTAAC
>NZ_PSZL01000001.1:0-413733 GCF_002964915.1 Apibacter sp. wkB309 | reverse complement strand
GCTCCAAAATACCCCTCGGCTTGCATGTGTTAGGCCTCCCGCTAGCGTTCATCCTGAGCCAGGATCAAACTCTCCATTGTAATTTCTTTATTATTATCAATCTCAAGGTTTTTCCCTAACTCAAAAGAATCTCTCTTCTTCCAGGTTGTGTTTTGCTACTTTTTATCTTTCGTAAGCTTTGTTTAAAAAACTTTCTATTTCAACGATCTTTTGCACTTCTCAGGTCTCTCTTCTTCTGTTTTTCTCTTTCGTTGTTCCTGACTTGCGGGTGCAAAGATAGCTACTTTTTCTTTCCCCGCAAGTTTTTTTGTAATCTTTTTTTAATCTTTTTTTATAATTTATCATCAATATACTGTATATCAAATATTTAACCTCAAAAAAATTTTTTAATTTTTTTTTCTATTTTTTCTATTTATTCCTGCTTCTCTCCTGATCATTCGTATTGGAGCTTTTTGGTTTGTTCTTCTTCTTTTCTAGTTTATCATCTTTATAGGTTGTATACTATCTGTTTTGACTTCGTATACGCTATTGATTTTATTCAAGTACTTTTTTTATATGTATGTATTGTTAATACGCTTTATTATTAATACTTTTTTTATGTATCTTTTATTTAACGTTATTGTTCTTTACGGATTCTTTCCAGTTCTGCAGCTACTAAATGATGTGATATTGTTTTTTCTTTAAATATATTGAGTATTTCCTTCTTTTCTTCTTCCGTTGCTCCCAATTGATTTATTATATTGGTAAGATGCATTTTCATATGTCCTTTTTGAATTCCTGTTGTAATTAATGATCGTATTGCAGCAAAATTTTGAGCCAGTCCAGCAACTGCTACAATTTGCATAAGTTTTTCTGCTGAGGGATTATTTAATATTTGTAAGGATGCTATTACTAATGGATGAAGCTTCGTTAAGCCTCCAACTATTCCTAAGGATATAGGCAGATCAAGCCAAAAACGAAATTGATCGTTTTTAATTTCACAATGAGTTAAACCGGTATATTTCCCTGTGTGAGAGGCATAGGTATGTGCACATGCCTCAACTGCTCTAAAATCATTCCCTGTGGCTATTACTACAGAATCAACTCCATTCATAATTCCTTTATTGTGAGTAGCTGCTCTATAAGGTTCTACTTCTGCTATTTCAACAGCTTGTTTAAACTTCCAGGCAAATTCCTCCGAAGGCATCCCGCTGTCGTCTTTTAAGTCTTTTATTTTACAGCTTACTTCTGCTCTTGCCATACAATCGGGGGTATAATTGGAAAGTATAGACATAATGATCTGCAGGCTGTTCTTTTCTTCTTCATTAAATATATTGGATTTTTGAAATTCTGTTTTAAATGTTGTTGAAAATTGTTCGAGGCATGAATTTATAAAGTTTGCACCCATACTATCTTGTGTATTAAAAGAACCTTTTATCTGATAGTAGTTTTCAAGCTCGTTCGATTTATCTATTAATTCTATATTCACAATTCCTCCTCCTCTCATCTGCATATTCTTAGTGAGATCCTTCGATTGTTTAATGAGTTCTTCTTTTAAATGGGTGTTAAACCATTGTAATAATTTACTTCCTTCTCCTTTATATATAAAGTGTATATGTCCTAATTTAGTATTTCCTAAAAGTTTCGTTTTAAATCCTCCTTTATCTAACCAAAATTTAGCCGATTTGGAAGCAGCCGCTACTACAGAGCTTTCTTCTATAGCCATGGGCAGGGCATATATTTCATCATTTATTAAAAAATTGGGAGCTATACCATAGGGAAGGTAAAAATTGCTTATAGTGTTTTCTGTAAATTCATCATGTAGTTTTTGCAAATCATCGTTGTGATTCCAATACTGTTCTAATATATTTTTTAAATCTCCTGAACCTCCTCCGTATTGTTGGTTTAGCCAGTTAATTTTTTGTTCTTTATTTAGTTTAGAAAACCCTTCAATAATTTTACTTTTCATCTTATTACTTGATTAAGTCTTTAACAAAAGTAAAATTTATAATTATATATCGTAATTATTTACATTTATTGTTCATGACATTTTGTTTTTTTAATAGTATAGTTTAGTAACATTCTTAGATGAACAATCTTTTATATATAGTATAAGTAATCAAATTATATTTTTTTGAATATTTTTTTATACATTTTACTCTTTTTAAATTATTTTTTAATTTTAGAATTAAAATCCTCTATTTTGTTTACTTTTTTATATTTATTTTTTTAAACTTTTAGTATATATTTGTATTAAAACCTAAAAGTAAATGGAAAACTCATCCACTGCAGTCAATATTGAACAAAAATTAGCTTTTGATTTAGCCAACTATACTAACAAAAACATTTTTATAACCGGAAAGGCGGGTACGGGTAAAACCACTTTTTTAAAGGAATTGAAAAATTCTACTAGAAAAAACACTATTATCGTTGCTCCCACGGGAGTAGCAGCTATTAATGCGGGAGGGGTTACTATACATTCTTTATTCGGGTTTCCTCTTACAAGTTTTATTCCTGTTAATGACGGATGGATTGATCGAAATATTGCTATCACTAAATTAGAACTTCATCAACATTTTAGGTATAATAAGGATAAGAGAAAATTATTTTCGGAGGTTGAATTATTAATTATCGATGAAGTTTCCATGTTGCGTGCGGATATTCTTGATGCTATTAATTGGTCTTTGCAATACACAAGGAAAAATGCAGCTCCTTTTGGAGGCGTACAAATACTTATGATTGGAGACATGTATCAATTGCCTCCTGTAATAAAAGAGGAACAATGGAACCTTTTAAAGAATTATTATAAAAGCCTTTTTTTCTTTGATGCATTAGTTTTGCAAAACAATCCTCCTGTATGTATTGAATTCAAAAAAGTATACAGGCAAGATGATCCTGTTTTTATAAATTTATTAAATGCTATTCGATACCAGGATTTTGATTCTATTGATTTTGAATTACTTCATGAAAGATATGATCCTGATTTTATTCCGAAGGAACCCGGTTATATAACTTTGACAACTCATAATTCTATTGCTACTTCCATTAATGAGAATGAATTAAGAAAACTCAATAAACCTATTAAGTTTTTTGAGGCTATTGTAGATGGTGTATTTCCTGAAACCTCATATCCCACTGATATGGAATTGGTATTAAAAGAGGGCACTCAAATCATGTTCATTCGAAATGACAGCTCCGGCCACAGAAGGTATTTCAACGGAAAAATCGGTATTATTGAAAAAATTGAAGATTTTGAAATTTATGTTCGATTTGAAAATCAAAAAGAATCCTTTTTATTGGAACATGAAGTTTGGAAAAATATAAAATATAGTATTGATCCTGAAACGGGCAAGATTACGGAAGAAGTTTTAGGATCGTTTTCTCAATTTCCCATTCGACTTGCTTGGGCTGTAACCATCCATAAAAGTCAAGGGCTAACTTTTGATAAAGTTATTGTTGATGCAGGAAAATCTTTTGCTTCCGGCCAGGTTTATGTTGCCTTAAGCAGGTGCCGAACTTTGGAGGGAATTATTTTAAAATCTATTATAAGAAATCATAATATTATTCAGGATACTAAGATAAATGAATTTCAAAATCAAATGTGGAATGTGCATGAGTTAGAAAATACTCTTAACGAAGAGAAATATAATTTTGGACTTGAAACTCTTTTTAAATCTTTATCGGTTCTTTCTTTAACTTATAGAATTCAGGATTGGCGCAAAATGACTATTGAAAAATCTATTCCTGATAAACAACAGGTTTTGGATTTAATTACTTCTATTGATGAGTGCTTACATTTTCTTTTGTTAATCAATCAAAAATTTCAACGAAATATTCTTTCTCGTTTTAATTCGTCAACAACTACCAATAAAGAGGAAATATGGCGAACTATTGAAATGAGGGCTAAAGACGCTGTTGAATATTTTGCTGATGAGCTTTTTCTTAAAGTTTGGAAACCTTTGCAAACTCATTATCTTGATTATAAAAATAAATCAAGAATTTCTCAATATCTTAAATTCATTTGTGAATTTGAAAATGATATCAAAATTAAAACAAAATTTATACTTTCCACGAATCTTATTGATCAACGAATTACATATAAAGAATATATTTTTACTTCTGATTCTGAAACTTTTTCAAAAGCCGATAAAAAGGAAGACACGGTTGATTTAACTTTACACCTTTTGCAAGAAGGAAAAAATCTTACAGAGGTAGCCAAAGTTAGAAATTTGACGGTTTCTACCATTAGCAATCATGTAGCTAAATTGATTTCTAAAAATAAAGTATCTGTATATGATTTCATCTCTGAGGAAAAGTATGTTTTGATTGAAAAAAAATTAGCTGAGTTAAATACTAAAGAATTAAAACTTATTAAGGAATCATTGGGAGATAACGTTTCTTACGACGAAATTAAATTTGTACGAAGCGACTTAGGGATATAAATAAACAATACTGTGAGTAATTGAATTCTATTTTTCAAGTACGCGTATATCTACTCTTCTGTTTTGTGCCCTACATTCAGGTGTATCATTAGCTTTACAAACCGGATGCTGTAATCCATATCCTTCAGATGATATTCTTTCTTTTTGTACTCCTGATTTGATTAATTCTTCTTGAACGATTTTTGCTCTATCTTCTGAAACTTTTTTATTAGTTTTTTCTGATCCGGTAGTATCAGTATATCCTCCAATTTTAACTTTAGCTTTAGGAAATGCTTTTAAAATTTGTGCTAAATTTTTTATTTGTTTTCCTGATTCTGTAGTTAAAGTGGTTTTACCTGTATCAAAATATACTCGATCTAATGTAATCCAGCCTTTGGTTTTGTCTTCACTTATATTTAGAGTTGAATCTTTTAGATAATTAAACAATTTAGCCTCGGTTGAATTGTTTCCTATTTCGAAAATTTCTTCTCCGTTCGGAAGTTTTATGGTAAATATATCCCCGGTTTCATATATAAAATTTCCTGTTGCAGGATCTAAAGTACCTTGAATGACTGTACCAATTTTATCCGCTTCAACCGATTGTTCTTTTTCTAATTTTTCTTTTTCTGCCTGTTGTTTTATTAGTTCTTCTTTTTTATCTCTATCACATTCACAACTTGTTATAGTACAAACAATTGTTAAAGCTCCTAAAAAGTTTACCAGGGATTTATATAAATTTTTATTCATATTAATTATTTAATGTAAAAAAATTAACTCAAAGTATTCTTTATTAAGAAGGTAAATTTACATTCATATTTTAATTAAGATAATCTAAGAAATGATTTTTTTGTTCAAGTTATTCTTAACTATTTTTAGGCTACATATACTATTTAATTTAGCTTAAATTTAAGTAATTTGTTACTCTCAAATACATTTATAAAAAATACGATAAAGTATAGATAAATTTTTAAATTTTAAAAACTAAATTTGTAGAAAATTACATTGCATGTTTAAACAGATCTTTAATATTATAATATTTCATAAGGACGACGAATGCGGGACAAAGCTTGTTGATGTGAAACAATATTCCTTAGACTTATTTCTCAAATATTTATCCGATATAAATGGAAAAGTCTACAAATTAATCATCAAATATGAATTTCATTAGAATAAATAGGCATTCTTAAAACTTAAGAAGTCAAGCCCGACTATAAAAATGCTTTGACAGCGGTTTTGTGCTCCAACAATATATAAATATGGGAATAAAAAAGCAAAAAATACCTTATCGTATTTCAGAGACATATGTAAATATCTATCCCTTAACTATTAAAACTGATTTTTATGTTCGTACTTTCTCAAAATAAAAACCAACTGTCTGAACTAAAAGAAAAGCCTTTTAATTTGGAAAAGGAAATTCAATTATTATTTGAAAATAATATGGAAATCTTAACAGGATTAAAGTATATTAAATCGGAATTTACGATTAAAAATAGCCGGATTGATACCCTTGCTTTTGACATGGAAAGCAAAGCCTTTGTTATCATTGAGTATAAAAGAGAACGGAATTACAGTATTATAGACCAAGGCGTTTCTTATCTTAATCTGATGCTTGAGTATAAAGCTGATTTTATTGTCGAATATAATGAAACCCAAAAGCATTCCATTAAAAGGAATGAGGTGGATTGGTCGCAGAGCCGAATTATATTTGTTTCCCCTTTCTTTACCGAATTTCAAAAACAATCTTCCAATTTTAAGGATTTAGCTATAGAATTATGGGAGATTAAACGTTATGAAAATAATAGTCTCATAATAAATCCGATAAAAAAATCGAAATCAGCTCCTAGTATTAAACAGATACAAAGTGACAGAAACTCTAAAATATCAAAAGTAACAAACGCAATAAAAGTATTTACAGAAGAGGATCATTTGGATCATAAATCCGAAGAGGTTAAAGAATTATACGAAATGTATAAAAATGCAATTTTAAACCTTCCTGCTAATATTGAAACAGAGCCTAAAAAACTATATATTGCTTTCAAAAAAGATAAAAATATTGCAGATATTGTACTATTAAAAAAAGGGTTGAAAATTTTTATAAATAAGAAAAGTGGAGAATTAGATGATCCTAAAAAATTGACGAGAGATGTATCTAAAGTTGGACATTGGGGAAATGGGGATTATGAACTTATTGTTGAGGATACGCATAACTTAGAATATATTATGAGTTTAATAAAACAGGCTTTATAGATTATAATATATCTAATTTTTTTATGATATCATTTTTTTATGATATTATCTAACCTGCTCTACATAATTATTTAATAGTATTTATATGAAAAATCCCAAGAGGTTACCATAAATTTAGTCAGAGAGAAAATTCAACCTGTTAATTCCATTTCTGAATTAGTTGTTTTATATAAACAATATCCTGAATACCAACAAGTACTACATAACGAATATGAAAAGCGAAAGCATTTCTTACTTCAATTAACTAATCCTCAAAACAATTCAACCAATGGGAGATATATTCATACTCCAACAAATTCGTGTTAAGAAAACTTGATTAGTAATACAAAATCCTACTAATATTATTGAATCTCCTTCAAATTCTCTAAAACAATAAACTTCTTCTCCTGGCTTTTTAAAATTTTATAAAAAGTATCGAAAATAGATTTGTAGATATTTATATGATTAGTTTTTGTGTTAGTTTTTCACCCTGCATCTTTTTTGGGGTAAGTTTATTATTTTCCTGAAAATATATTTATAAGAAATGCTATTATAGGAGATAATACTAAAATTACTACTTGCAACATCAATAAAAAAGGTTTTAAAGGTTGTTCATTATTTAAGTATTCAGAAATTTTAAATATTTTTTGTAATATTTTATATAAAATAAATGAAATACTTCTTGTTGATATCCAAAATAAGAACAAAAAAATAAAATATATAAATATTGCTAAAATAGGAGGTAAAAAAAGACCTATGGATTTCCATAATAGCACATTATCTGAAACATCAAATTTCTTATTAATTATATAATAAATAGAAAAATATACACTCCAAAATAATATCCAAAGAATAAATACAATTTTAATTATTAGTAAATTTAATATCTTAATAATTTCTTTTTTTACCTGTTTTTTAAATTTTATCCAATCAGTTTCTAAACCATATTTAAGAAATAATGTTATAAAAAATATTATCATTAAAATATTAAATTCTTGTTTCATAAAAGAGATATTTAATCTCCCTATTTCATTACTTATCACCCAAATAAGTAAACTAGAAAAATATAGAATAATGAAAAAATAAATTAATAATTGAATACTTTTTAGTAAAATTCCTTTTGATGCCGTTTTAAAAGTTGATTATGAAATATCTGATATATAATTTACTTTTTAAATGTATTTTTTGAATTTTATTGAAAATAGAATCATTTTTGATAACATTTTCAACTGATCTAATTATTACAATAAATGCAATAATTAATCCTAATATTATTCCTATCACATTGTTTTTTGTATAATTTACCTTTCTATTAATTTTTTATTTTTTTAACCAACAATAAGAAAAAATATTTATATTTATAAAATAAAGTTTTTTTTTATTTTTATGCAATTACATTTAAAAAATAGTCATTATCAATCTGTAAGTGCCAATAGAGTTATTTTAGGCAAGAAAATTACTGAATTTAGACACTTTCGCTAATTTAAACTGAATTGTTTAAAACAAACTGAAAATAGTTTAACTTTTGAATATATACTCATTGATCAAAAAATGGAAGGGAGAGCCCTAATCCATCAATGGACAAAAGATTTAGAATTATTACAAAACAGACTATTGCTTAAAACAGATTTATATGGAAATATTATATCAATAGAAAATATTTCAGAACTTCAAAATAAATGGAAATCAGAATTTAAAAGTTTTCTTACTAAAAAATATACTCAGAAGGGAAGTCATCAATTAATAGAAAACACAGAACAAATATTTTATAATAAACAAGAATTTGAACAACAATTTTTTGGATATAGTTTTCTTAGAACCCTATTTCATGGGTATTATAATGTAAAAGAACTTACAGAAAACTCATTATCTTTAAAAAATTTCTTCGGACAATTAGATTTAGAACTTAAATTACAATCTAAAAAAGAAAATAACAAGATTACCAATACTGCTGTACTAAATAAAGAACTATTTAAACAAAAAGATTTCATTCAATTAATTAGAGATATTACACACACCTATAATCTTAAAGTTGATTTAAATATTGATTTAGAAGAAATATTTTCTTTTAATGAACAAGAGCAAATAAAAGAATCATCTTTATATTTAGAAACTGCTGTTCCTGATTTATATTATATTATTATTGCTCATCACACAAATTTGGTTGAGCAAGAAGAACATAAAAAGACTTTAAACTTAGAATTATGGGAAATCTAAAACATGTACCTGATAAAAGTTTTCTTACCTGTGATAAAGGCTCTCTAATTACCCAGATTAAAGTAACTCATAATGGAACCGGACATTTATATGGGCAAAAATGGGTAACCGAAGCAGATGTAGTACCTAATGAAAATATCACACCTTTTGGCACTTGTAAAATTGGCAAAACATGTAAATATGAACCAATATACTGGGATAAATGTCAAGTTGGTTTTAAAATAAATGGATTTAAACCTGTATTTGAAAATGCTTGTCTCCTGTGTAAAAAAGGAGGTAAAATAACTGTTGACTTTGACACACCTCAAAGCATTTTACAAGAAATGGCAGAATCTTTAAAAGAACCAGAACATTGGATTTTAGGATTAGCTATTGGAAATGAACAAGGAATTACCATTGCTCAAAAATTTAGAATAGATGCTTTACGGAATCAAGTATATAAAAATAGACATCTAAATAACCCAAACTCTAGTAAAATAAAGGGAGATTTTGGAGAAATGCAAAATAAGCTAGACTATAGAGCAAAAGGGTATCAAATACGGAACAAACTCCCCATAGGAAGCAATATCCCAAATACAAGAATGAAGCCTATTGATATTACCGCTTATGATCCTAAAAGCGGTATGGATATAATAGATGAGACCAAGTTTGATAGTGGAAGCGGAAAACCCAATACTAGAAGCACAAAAACACAGTCAGGAGGTAGACAGGGAAGTACAAGGTGGATTCAAAAAAGGCTAGAAGGATCATTACCCGAAACAGATGCTAGTAGAATAGATAACAAAATGAGAAGAAATTCCTCTCAACTCCAAAAAGTCATTACCAAAGTAGAACCTAATGGAAATATAACACGGTATCAATTAAATCCTAATGGAACTACAGGAAATCCAGTAAATGTAGGAGCTGCTAATACTTATAAAGGAAGTAGTAAAGCTATCAATTTTTTAAACAATGTAGGGCGGAATATACAGGCTAATAATGGGGTTGCCTCTGCCAATCGATGGTTTACCCAAAATGCTCATACCATTGCTAAAGTAGGAAAAGTTACAGGTAGGGGATTAATCGTGGTGGGTATTGTTTTTGAAGGTTACAATATTTATTCTGCTTACCAGGAAGAAGGAGAAGTAGGAGATAAAACTAAAAAAGCTATAGGTGGTGCTTCGGGGGCTTTAGTAGGAGGTATTGCAGGGGCTAAAATTGGAGCAACTATAGGAGCTTTAGGTGGTCCCGTTGGTATAGCGGTTGGGGGTGTAGTTGGAGGAGCTATTGGTGCGATTGCAGGTAGTGGAGCAGGAAAATGGATCGCCAGTTGGTTTTAAAATTAATAAAAATAACATGAGTTACAGACCTTTATTATATTCCAATAGAAATATTTCCTCAGAAAAATATTTTGAATTTGAAGGAGGAGCTACTTTACCTTTATTTTGGGTTACTCTTCTTAACGAAGAGGTAATAAATAAACTTAAACCTAAATTGGAATATGTTGAAAAATTATCGGAAGGAGAATATGAAATTTTTAATGAATCAGATGAAAGTATACCTTATTTTGAGTTAGAGATAGGAATAGAAAATTTTAGAAGAAATACAGAAAAAGGGATAGATTATATTTACAAATTATACCCTGATTATTTACCTCTATATAAAGACTTTATTAAGTTTATATCTCCTGAAAATAAAGACAATTTTATTCTAATTAATATCTTTGATTTTTTTCAGGCTAGCAATAATGCAGATGAAACGATACAATTTCTATTAGAGTCAATACAGCCTATTCAACAAAATAAATTATATTGTGAACATTATAAAAATCTTATCTTTATTGTAGGATATTATGAAAAAGAATTTGCATTATATTCTAAAACCTATAATAATTGGATAATAAAAACTGAAAAACAATGGAAAGAAGAACAGCATATATGGGAGAAAAAACAAAGAACAATAAAATACAAGGTACAAAATTTTATTCAAAAACAATTACCTTTAATTACTACTATATTAGCTGGAGCATCATTAGCTTTCTTTTTTATCCTAGTTGGTAAAGAAAAAAATCATGAAGTAAAAACTTTTATATTGTTACCTTTAAGTCTTTGTATGTTTTACATTTCATATAAAATAACTAAATAAATTAAATGCAATGAGTTTTTGGAAAGATTTGAAAAATGCTTTTAGCGGAAAAGACCCTAACCAAGCATTTAAAGAAAGGATGCAGCAGGAACAACAACAGATACTAGACAGCAAAGATAAAGAAGGGGTTCGAGATAAAATTATAGGAAGTAATGCTTTTTTTACTAAACAGATTGATAAGGTGCAAAAACGGATTATCCAAATGAAACAGGAATATGACGAAGATAAAGCTATTAATAAACCTGATTTTGATTTTTCTGCTTATTTTACCAGTTTCAATATAAAATATTCTCAACTTATCCGAGCTAAATATAGCAGGGGAGATGGGGTAAAAACCATATTTACGGATTGTGCTTTACTTATGGAAACTGTAACCAATTTTTGGACTCCTGATATAGATTATTCAGATGGAGGAGATATGGACTTTATGGACCTAATTAATGCATTGTCTTTAGGAATACTTGCCGATATTGATAAAAAATACTTTGAAGAACTAGGAAAAGTAATGCAAGAAAAAAACTTTTCCGACTTTATTATTGATTATTTACTAAATACTCAACTTCCTGATTACCCTATAGGAGAAGAATTGCAAGTGCCTGATAGTAAATCTTTGCAATTACTTTCTGAAATCATAAAAGAGGAAAACAAAAATGAAGCAGTAAAAAAACTCAAACTTTACTTGGATAAATATTATTATACTTTAGAAAATTTAGATTATGAATACAATACGCATAAATTTGAAAATGGCAGAAACTTCTATGGTTATTGGTGTTGGGAAGCAGGAGCTTTAGTGAAAATAAAAGGTTTAGATGATGGTATTTTAAGAGATAATCAATTTTATCCTTATGATTTTGTTCATTGGAAAGACAAAGACACAAATAAACCGAAGAAACCTACTTTTTTGAATGAGTGAATCCCCAAATTAGTTTATTTCTATATTTCAGCTTTTGAGTAAGATTTAATATTTATCCAAAAATGATGTAATTTAAGAAGATCTGAATTTCTATTTACATTTGATAAATAATAATTTGAGGAAGTATTTGATTCAATAAAATTAAGGGTTTCATTTATATTCCAATCATTTTTTGAATCATTTGAAAGTTCAGTTATCCAATTATTTACTTGAGTGAACCAATAGTTAAAATCTTCTTTTTCAATATATCCCAAAATACCACATTCTTTTAACCCTAAACCATGTTTTTCTAATTTAAATCTTTCAATTCCTCCATTAGGATTACCGTTTTTAGTTTTTCCAAAAACATATTCTTTTTCTCTATTTGAGCCTGGAGCGGGTAATCTTTTTGCCTCCATAATAAAACTGGGTATATTCTCTATTCCTTGTTCTAATAAAGAATAATAAATATCTGGTATTCCTTTTGTATTTTTTTGATATATCTCTCTATATTGAACTCCAACATATATAGATGTTAATTCCATATATTGTAATTGCACAGAGTTTTGTTTCACAAATATTTGAGTCAACTCGTCTTCATTCAACTGGGAAGTATTTAAGGTATTCAATGTTTCTATAAAACATTGATGTGTTTGTTTTATAGATATGATAATCTTATCAACAATTGCGTTCTTTGGAAAGCTATGATTTCCTGCGAATTGAACATTATTAGATAAATCATCTGCAATCATATTAATAACCAGCATTTAAGAGTGTAACTAATGATTTATCTGCATCTCTATATGCAATAGAAGGTAACCAATATCTATATTGATTAGGTTTAATAATAATAATTGTATCTTCTTTATCATATAGTCTAACAACCCTTGTTGAGCTAAGATACCCAGAAATCTTGTGAAGGGTTAATTCTTCTATGTTAATTGATGTATTATTTTTAATAAATGTTATTTTTTGATTTTTTTCATCATATTTGAAAATAGTAATAATATATGAATGATCAAAAAGTGTTATTACATTACTTAATCTAAATTTTTTATTATCTAATTGATATACAGAGTTAAGTATTTTAACAAATTCATCTCCGTAGTTATTTATCATAAGTTTTATATCATCTAATGGGATTGATAATAACATCTTAGAATTTAATCTTTTAGAAAGGTATTCTATATAAAATTTATTTACATCTTTAATAATATTTTTATCAATATCAGACAACTGTAAATTTTCCATTGGAAAAGGAATATTCATTATGTCTTCTTTTGTAATGACAGTATCTTTATTTATAAAAGCTTTCCCACTTGTAGAAACTAAAAAACATTTGATTAATTCTTTATTTTCAATGATTGAAATTTGAATAGGGTTTATCAATTCTTCTTTTTTAGAATAAAATCCAACTATCTCATTAGAAAATTTCAATTTCTTTTTATTTAAAGTATTTGGAAGTGTAATATCTTCTTTTATCAGAAGATTAGGAGTATTAAATATATATTTATCCCTTAAATTTTCGTATGATATATTATATTCATCATTCGCAAACTCAACTGAAATTTGAGATTTTTCAAAAGCTTTGTTGGGTAATGTTTTTCCTCCTACAATGCCCTCTCCAACAAATAATTCATCTTTATTTAAATTATAATAATTATCTAAATTTGACTGTTGAGATAATTTATTTACTAAACTAACTAATCTACCACCTCCAAGTAAATTTATTTTCCAAATAAACTTATTCTCAATAGCTTCATTTCTTGTTATGAAATGTAAGTCATAATCATCAATCTCAAAGAATAGCCTCTCTTTAGTTTGTTTAGAAGGTCTAATAAGAGCGTGAAGAATATTTCTATTATAATCTATGGGAGATTTTTTAATAAAAATAGAACAAGCTGCAACTCTTGCGCCATTATCCCATAATAAATTTTTCTCATAAATAGGGGTAAAATCTAAAACCTGAAGTACATTTTCACTTTTAAATAATGCTTTTTTGAAGCTATGAGATGTAGGATTATATAATAAGTTAGCAGATTTTTGAATTAAACTTACAATTCCATTATCCTTGCAAAATTTTAATGAAGATATTAAAAATTTTAATGCGATTTGTTTAGATGGAATTTCTACAAAATATTCACCAATTTTACACTTCCAAAAGTTATTCTTTACATTTTTTATTTTTCCTCCTCTAAAAAATGGTGGATTACCTATAATTAAATCAAATTTTAGGTTTTCTATTTTACTGAAATTATCTTTTTGAATATTGTGAATATTTATTTCATTTTCAACTTCAGGTACTATCAGTTCATTAATAAAAAAATCAGTGAACAAGATATTTGAATCTGTTAAATCATCAAATCTTAAATCAGAAATAATCTGCATTGGTGATAATTCGTCACAAAGAGCCAAACATAAACTAAATGCTGCTAATTTTGTAGCTTGTTCCTCTTTATCGGTACCAAATACATTTTTAAGTAAAAGTTTTAAAATTTCAGGTGATGGTTTTTTTAATTCATTCTGTAATCTCCACCATTGAACAAGCCTCTTGAATCCTAAAACTAAAAAAATTCCTGAACCACAAGCAGGGTCAAGTAATTTATAGTTTTGCAAATTAATTTTAGAATAATCCTTTAAAGGCATAGCCTCATCGATTAATAGTTTAGCTAAATGAGAAGGAGTATAAAACAATCCGTTTTCCTTCTTATTTTCACCTAAAAACTCTTCATATAATCTACTAATTAATTCTACAGGAACATAACTAAACTCATAATATCTAATTAGCTGTAATGCAAGTTGATTTTTAAAATTAGGATTTTCATATCCTCCCAAAGCTGAAGAAAGTAATGAAAGATTTAATGATTGCAATATTGTTTTTTCACTTTCACTCCATTCAAATAAATTACCATTAAAATCTTTATGCAGCTTTTCTAATAAACTAATAAAATGAGAGGTGTTTTTTAATACATCTGAAAAGTTTTTAGCATTTTCAAACTCATTAAAATACTTGTCATGAAATAATCTTTTACCATTTTCATCTTGTCTTTCTTCTAAATATTTAATTAGAATTGACTGAACAATAACTTTGTTTAGAATTTTTTCTTTTTCTTTTTGTTCAGAATTTTTTACAATTTGTTCCTCTTTAAAACTCTGAATATATTCATTCTTTAGTTCTTTTATCCATTTAATTAAAATATCATAAGCAGAGTTACTGAACTTAAATCTACGCTTATTATCTTCCTCTTCCCAAAAAACACCTGTTTTTATTTTTATAGCAAATTGTTCATTGTATATCTTATGAGCATTAATAGAATTGAATAAATGGTTAAATAAATAAGTAGGTTCATTATCCTTAGTATGCGTTGTACAATCAAGTATTTTTACTTCTGTATCTGAAAATATACATACTAAAGGAACAATTCCACTACTCCAAATTTTCTTTTGTATATCAGTTAGTTCCTGTTCATCATAT
This sequence comes from Apibacter sp. wkB309, assembly GCF_002964915.1. NCBI lineage: Bacteria > Pseudomonadati > Bacteroidota > Flavobacteriia > Flavobacteriales > Weeksellaceae > Apibacter > Apibacter sp. wkB309. Next base: position 398,399 of record NZ_PSZL01000001.1, on the reverse strand, counting down.
AATTTTCCACCTGTATAATCATAAATATATATTTGAGGTTTATATTTATCCAATTCTTTTCTAAAAAAAACTCCTAGTGCTTTAAAACTAATTGCTTTTTCCAAATGAAATTTAATAGATAAATCTTCAATTGAATTAATAGAATCACATAAAAAGAGAACATCTTCAATTTCACTATCAAAGCCAAGGTATTGAAAACCTGTATTTAAATCTTTTTTTATGTTCAACATTATATAATATTCTCTAAGTTACAAAAGTATACATTGTAATATATATATTTCTTCTTTATAATAAAAAATTTTCATAACAAATTATGAGAACTTTAACCACCTGTTCTAAATACCCCCACTAATTTTAAAGGGAAAACCTCCCCCGCCACTTATATAGGAAACAAAACAATTTCCAGACTGTATAAAAATTCAAGATGAAAGCTGAATCTTTTTCCTATGGATTTTTGTTTCCTGGTGGTGACTACTAACTCAAAAACATAAATCAATGGTAAAAATTATCAACCACAAAGAAAGAAAAAGGTAAGACAGAACTTCCATTTTTGTATTAGAAATCTCTGGTGGAATAGAAATGCTGTTAAGTCAGAAAACTGGAAATTATTATGCAACGGCTAAAAAAGCTTATTTATCCTGCACTTTTGATGAATTGACTTGTCAAACTTTAATCGGTTCAGAAATACCAGGAAAGATAGAAAAACAGGAATGTGAACCTTATGAATATACCGTAAAAGATACAGGAGAAGTTTTACTTCTTACTCACCGATATACTTATCTTCCTGGTTCAAATAATCCAACAGCACCACAAAAACAATCTACTATTCACAAGGCAAATCCTTCTCCCTACATTCAAAAAGAATTAACCGAGAATCATACATTTTCCCTGAATTAAGAATTAACCGTTTAATTTTTAGTGCGTCCATTTTTTGTATTCTTATTATATAAGTTCTACAAAAAGTGGACGTACTTTTTTAATATTATTTTATATGTCATCACTATCTACCTTTAATAATCTAGAAAACTTTGGGTATAGAGAATTAGCCTTAGCTATAGAACTCTTAACACTTTATAGTGAATATAAACTACCTGAATCCTTTGTAGAGGAAGATGTTACTATTATGTTTAATCATTATAATGGAATGGTATTTATAACCAATACAGAATATCAAGTCTTAGCCACAAATAAAGGAAAGTTAGAGCTATTTTATACTACTCCTTATAAAGGAATAGAAGGATATAAAGAAGAGCTACTGGAAATGTTACATAATGGAGAAATCACTCATTCTGAGGATGTAGAATTTGTTTTAGCCTTAACTACCGATAAATAAAGAATTATCATTTTAGAAAGTATCAGAAATCAAAGTCTCCTATACTAATATAAACCAGGAGAAAATAAAAATAGAGAATAGTACTCAATTATATGATTTAGCCCTATCCACTTGGAATCTAAAAACTATTGAATTACAGGAAGAGGTAAAAGTATTGTATTTAAATAGAACTAGTATAGTATTAAGATATTAGAGTTTAGCTAAAGGAGGGATTTCTGCTTGTTGTGTAGATATAAGGCTTATACTTAGTACTGCTTTAAAAACTAATGCTTCCGCTATTGTAGTTATACATAATCATCCTAGTAGCAATGCAAATCCTTCTAAAAGTGATTGGATTTTAACTGAGAAAATACAACAAGCTTGTAAATTACTGGATTTAGTTTTTGTAGACCATTTAGTAATAACCAAAGAATCTTATTTTAGTTTTGCTGATAAGGGATTTTTCTTGTGAAAAATATAACTTTCTTCCTTCCTGGTTTATTGAAGATTATTAAAACCAGAAGATAAAGTATTTATAGTGAAAGTGTGATATAGTTAATTATAAAAATTTAAGAGAGAGTATTAATAACACTTTTATTGTTATTTTTGAAAAGAATAATCTAATCTAGATGAAAAAAATATTGTTCCCTTTTTTACTATTAATTCATATTTTTATCTATTCTCAAGAGTTTTCAATAATAAATGCTATAGATGCTATAAGTCAGAATCAAACTGAAAAAGAAACTCTTAATACTTTTAATAAATTCACTAAAGTAAAAGAAATAAAGGAAGGTTTTACAATTATTAGTCTTGGATCTAATAAATTCATCACAAAAAGATTGGATAAAAATAATGAGATTGTAGAAATTGTATTTCGTAATAACAGCACAAAATTAACTGATATACAATATTTAACATTAAATAATACTTATTTCAATAATATAAAAAATGACATTATTAATATTTCTGATAAAATTGAAAATCCTCAATTATCAGAATTATATAAAAAACATTTTGAATATAATAATGAAATATATCTTAATAAGAATAAAAATATAATTTTTTTTATTTTTGATTATTCAGGTACTTATCAAATACTAATACAATGTTTTCCCGAATGTGTTTTTGAAAATTAACAATTACATTACATCTACTCCCAAATTTTCGGCAATGGTTCTGGTGTCAGTAGTAGGGCTAGTATTATCTCCTACTTGTTATGAAAAAACCTAAGTAAAATAAAAATATAAGAAAAACGACATTCATAAAAATCTGATTTACAATCTGCCAGATTAAGGTTTTCCTATTTTCCTATGTTCTGGTTAGAGAATAATAAAAATTTGATTATTCAATTCATTGGTAAATTTTTCAGATTTTATATTTAATCAAAACAAGCTATTTTAATCCACTTTCAGCTCCCCCATCTTAAACCGAAAATAAACCCATAAAATCAAAGATTTAAAAGCTAAATTTTGATATTCCGACTCAAATCAATCACTAGGTTTAGGATTCAAAATCTATTCCTACCATTTTAAGCAAAAATCCTAATTCCAATCATTAAAATTTTCACTTTTTCATTTTTCCGATCGTTTATCATTTTATAAGTATAACCAAAACTCCATTATCAAAACATTTTACTTGTCTTATCTATGGTCATCTTTCATTCTTCCCTTTAAATACTGGAATGATTACAAACATATTAGTTTCTGTTAGTGTCCTTGACTTACGAGTTCCTGCCTTGTATCTCCTTACACCAGAAGTTGTAAGATTCTTGTACGAAGTATGTTTTCTTTGTATGAATAAGATAAATTTTAGTTGTAATCTGCCAGGTTCAATTTTTTTTACTCAATTTTGTCATAGCAGTTTTTCTTTCTTTATATAGGCTTTAGTAGTCAGTAAGATATATCTAGGTTATAGTATTTAAGGTTATTAGTATAATATATATTAACCTTATTATAGAGATTAGCTCAATCTACTTACTTTTTCTTTGAACTTCAAATATATGTTACGTTAATAATTTTCATTAATCTTACTGAAATATTTGGCTGTTTCTGAAAAGTATCTGACTATATTAGTATTGTTAAACATTTTCGAATTATTGATTTGTCTTACAAGATAATTTGTATTTTTTACAACATTTAATTATAATAATAGATTTTGTTACAGATGTTTTATAAAAGTAAATGTTCTACCTCAAAATTGAAGGGAGGGAAAGAATTGAAAAAACAAATTCAGTATAAAATAGCAAAAAATTGGGGAATTGGATTTAACCTTTACGAATAAAAAACCCCTATAAATAATATTTACAGAGGCCTAATAATATTTTTAGAGTAATAAACTACTCTTGAAGATTGTGATCGCGAAAGGATTCGAACCTTTGACCGTCTGCTTAGAAGGCAGATGCTCTATCCAGCTGAGCTACGCGACCCCTTTCTGATTTATCAAGTCGGGGTGACAGGACTCGAACCTGCGACCCTCTGGTCCCAAACCAGATGCGCTACCACCTGCGCTACACCCCGAATATACCTTGTGTGTTAATGCGGAGAGTGTGGGATTCGAACCCACGCGACAGTTTCCTGTCGACAGTTTAGCAAACTGCTCCGTTAACCACTCCGGCAACTCTCCAAATTTAGTCTGAATTCCAACTAATTTGGAGTGCAAAAGTAAATGTAAGATTTTACATATGCAAGTATTTTTTTAAAATTTTTGACTTATAATTATTTTACTGTTTTTTAACTTTGTTATTATATAATAAAATAAATGATACAAATAATAAAATTCAACATTTTGTGTTGTACACTTTTCCTCTTAGTAAGCTGTGGATCACAAAAAAAGATTATCGTTGATAGCAAGGTTATTAGAGATACTGTATATATAACCCATGCTAATCCTAAATATCACATCATAACCGAAGCCAACCTTCCGGAATATGTTATTTCTCAAAAAAATTTCCCTTCCATTGCATTTAATGAAAGAATTAAATTTTTGGTTTTGCACTATACAGTTTCAGATTATCCAACCTCCGTTAAGATATTGGCTAAAAAAGGGCAAGTAAGCGCTCATTATTTAATCACCGACCAGCCGAACGATACCATTGATATCTTAGTTAGTGAGGACAAAAGAGCCTGGCATGCGGGAGTGAGCTCATGGAATGGTACAGAAAATTTAAATGATACTTCCATAGGTATTGAAATAGTAAATAAAGGATATACCAAAATAAAAGATTCTTTGGTATTTACTTATTTTCCAAAATATCAGATTAAGAAAGTTGCGACTTTATCCAAGAACATTATTAATCGTTACGAGATTGACCCAGTGAATGTTGTGGGGCACAGTGATATAGCCCCGTTAAGAAAACAAGATCCCGGACCTATGTTTCCTTGGAAAGAGTTATATACTCAGTACGGAATTGGAGCTTGGTATGAGGAGTATGACAAAGAGTATTATTTGACTCAATATATTCCGGATACCTACCCTTACAGTTCTCCATTGGAATTTCAGAAAGCACTTAAAAAATACGGTTATAAAATAGATTTAACCGGAGAATGGGACAAAAATACATATCTAACAATCCGTGCATTTCAATGGCATTTCAGACCTGAAAAGGCTGATGGCAATGTAGATGCTGAAACTTGGGCTATTTTACAAGCCTTGAATAAAAAATATCGTTCCAATACTAAATAACTTTATAATTTTATCAAAAAATTAATTTCATGTCACACCACTCAGGATTTGTCAGCATTGTAGGTAAACCCAATGTAGGAAAATCCACTTTGATAAATCAATTAATAGGAGAAAAGCTATCTATTGTAACTCCAAAAGTACAAACTACCCGTCATCGAGTATATGGAATTTGGAACGATGAAAATACACAAATTATATTTTCCGATACCCCCGGAATCATACAAAATCCTGCTTATGAATTGCAGGAAAAAATGAATGATTTTGTAAAAGAGTCTTTTGAAGATGCTGATTTGATTTTATTTATCACAGAATTTGGCGAAGAAAAAAATCCTTCTGAATTTTTAGTTAAAAAATTAAATTCGGTAAAAATACCTGTTATTGTATTACTAAATAAAGTTGATAAAGCTAAAGATGCTTCAACAATATCAGAAAGCGTTGCATTTTGGCATAACCAATTACCAAATGCAGAAATTCTTCCTATATCTGCCTTACATTCTCTCAATACCGAATTAATTCTTCCAAAAATTAAAAGCTTATTGCCGGAAATGCCTCCTTATTATGATAAAGAACAATTTACCACCTTATCGGAACGTTTTTTTGTAAACGAGACCGTTCGGGAAAAAATATTGCTCAATTATCAAAAAGAGATTCCTTATTCTGTAGAAGTCGTTACCGAAAGCTTTAAAGAAGAAGATCATATTATCCGTATTGAATCGACTATTTATGTAGAAAGAAATACACAAAAAGGCATTCTTATCGGTCATAAAGGACAAAAAATTCAAAAAGTAGGGACGGAAGCTCGGCTAGACTTAGAAAAATTTTTTAATAAAAAGATTTTCCTCAACCTTTATGTCAAAGTAAAAAAAGATTGGAGATCCAATGATCGGGATTTAAAAAATTTCGGATATACAAATAAATAAGATTAAATAACTGGTTGATAGGTTAACTTATTTTTTTGTGCTATTTTCATTAAAAGTACTTTACACATTCTTATTAATCCTGATTTTTTCAACACTTATTGTTACCTTTGTCGAAATTTGAAGACTTTACCATGAATAAATATATAAAACTTGTTATTGCAGCCCTCATAATCGGACTGGGCATTTATCTGATGTTTAATCGTCAAATAGGATTAGGAATTCTATTGGTTATTCTTTCTGCCCTGCCTATTTTATTATTTTTCAGAAACGAATATATTTTATTGGCTTTTTGGAAATTGAGAAAACAAGATCTTGTAGGTGCTCGTTCCTGGTTGGACAAAATTACTAATGTGAAAAGTCAATTAGTAAGAAAACAATACGGATATTATAACTATCTTATGGGGATTACTGAGGCTCAAGGCAATGCTGCTAAGGCCGAATCGTATATGAAAACAGCTTTAGATTACGGTTTAAGTTTCAAACACGATCGCGCATTGGCTACACTAAATTTGGCGGCAGGAGCTATGATGAGAGGTAATAAAAATGAGGCAGAACGTTTTTTAAGTGAAGCTAAAAAATTAGATACTTCCAACATGCTGGGAGATCAAATTAAAATGATGAAAGAACAAATGAAAAGAGTAAATATTTCGAGAAGCAATATGATCAACCCTCAAATGAGAAGTCGTTCTAAATTTATGAAATAATTAATTTTAGCTTATATTTGTTATATAAAAAAACTTTTTCAAATTTCAAATATAACTATCCTAGTTTTAGATTTTTATTAATAAAAAAGGCTGTTAAATTAACAGCCTTTTTATCTTCTATATTTTATATTTTTTATTAGCTATTTTTATTGATTCATCGTTAATAAGAATTCTTCATTGGAAAGAGATCGGTCTAATCTCATTTTTAAGAACTCCATAGCTTCCAATGGATTCATATCTGCTAAATGATTTCTTAATATCCACATTCTTTGTTGAGAAACCGGGTCTAATAATAAATCGTCACGACGTGTTGAAGACGAAACCAAATCAATAGCCGGATAAATACGTTTATTGGCAATTTTCCTATCCAGTTGAAGCTCCATATTACCGGTACCTTTAAATTCCTCAAAAATTACCTCATCCATTTTAGATCCTGTATCTATTAATGCCGTTGCAATAATGGTAAGAGAACCTCCACCTTCAATATTTCTTGCTGCTCCAAAGAAACGTTTCGGTTTATGAAGTGCATTGGCATCTACTCCTCCGGAAAGTACTTTACCGGATGCCGGAGAAACCGTATTATAAGCACGTGCCAAACGGGTAATGGAATCTAACAATATTACTACATCGTGTCCACATTCCACCATTCTTTGAGCTTTAGACAGAACAATATTGGCAACTTTTACATGTTTTTCGGCTGATTCATCAAAAGTTGAAGCAATTACTTCTCCTTTGACGCTTCTTTGCATGTCGGTTACCTCTTCCGGACGCTCGTCAATCAATAATACAATCATGTAAACTTCCGGATGATTTATGGAAATTACATTGGCAATATCTTTAAGTAAAATTGTTTTACCTGTTTTAGGTTGAGCAACGATCATTCCTCTTTGTCCTTTTCCAATAGGTGAGAATAAATCTACCACACGAGTTGACAAAGTAGCTCCTTTACCTGCTAATTTAAATTTTTCTTCAGGAAATAAGGGAGTTAAATGCTCGAATGATACTCGATCTCTAACAAATAAAGGATCTCTTCCGTTTATTTCGATAATTTTAACTAAAGGGAAAAATTTTTCACCTTCTTTCGGTGGACGAACTTCTCCGGTAACAGTATCTCCGGTCTTAAGTCCAAAAAGCTTAATTTGTGAAGGAGAAACATACACATCATCGGGAGATGAAAGGTAATTAAAGTCAGAAGAACGTAAAAAACCATATCCGTCCTGAGTGATCTCTAAAACTCCTTCTGTTTTTATAATACCTTCAAATTCATAATCGGAGGAACGATATTTATTACCATTGGTATGCGGTCTGTTAGCATATTCCTTAGTATTGTTTTTCTTCGGGCTTTGATAATTGGTTTTAGGCTCTTCATCAAAAAGCTTTTTATCATCCTTAGAAACTGTAGTTTTTTGAAAATGAGTGCTGTCTGCACTTTTTCTTAATATAACTTGCGGCTTTCGGTAAACCGGAATATCAATTTTAAAATCTTCATCATTTTCCGAAACTTCTTTTTGAACGTCATCATCTATTAGTGAGTCATCATCTTGGGAACCTTTATTTTCAACCACTTCCTCTTTAGATAATAAAGTATCTCTCTGCTGTTGTTTAGCAGGTATTCTTTTTCTTTGTCTTTTTTCCGTTATTATAGGCTCTTCATCGGTAGATTTTTCCGACTCATTGTGGTGTGTTTGTTTGTTTTGATGAGCTAAAATTAATTCAATTAATTCTGATTTTTTTAATCCTGAACTTTTAATTTTTAATTCATTAGCAATAGACTGCAAATCAGCCACTTTCATTGCTTTAAGCTTTTGTTCCTCAAACATAAGTTATGTTTAGTATGATTTTAAAATTACTCGAAAATTACGTAAAATATTGATTTTGATTATTTTATAAAAGAATAAAGTGGTAACTTTATGAAAAATAATGCACTAATCTTTAGTAGATTATTCAGCAATATTACAAAATATTTTATTAAAACGCTAATTTTTTATACATTTGCTGTTCAAAAAAGCGAAATTTTGATCCAAAGAATTCAAAGTATTTATCTATCATTAGCCGGTATACTAGGATTTGCTGTCGGTTATATAACCGATTTCATTCCTAATGATTTAACAGATATGTTCCTTTTGTTCCTCATCGGATTGTTAGCTTTTATTTCCCTATTCTGCTTTAAAAGCAGAAATGTTCAAAAAAAAATTAATTATATAAATATAATTATAAACGTATTGTTGATCGGTTTTATGGTTTATGATTTGCTAAATTCATCTGGAGGAAGTACTATACTTCCTGAGAAAGGTGTTGAGCTACTCGTCCCGGTCCTGCTGATTATTCTGCTTGCCATGGCAAATAAGTACATCAATAAGGATGAAAAGCTCATAAAATCTGTAGACAGATTCCGTTAAAACTCATAACAACTTTTAATGAGTGCAAGAGTCGTTTTATTTTATAAAACGACTCTTATTTTTTGCAACCATATAATAATTATGGGTAAAGCAGAACAAGCTTCCATCCAAAAACGGGTGTAAAAAAATTGATGTGTTTTTCCCATAAATACTACCATACCCATACTGATTATACACACCACTTCCCATGCTGTCACATAGATTAAATCGCCTTGCTTATAAAAAGTCAAAGCAAAAACTAGTGCAGATAGAAATAAACATATACAAGCAATACCTTTGCTTTTTCGTATTCCTAAATAGTTGGGTATTGTACAAATAACATCTTTTTTCATGTCGCAAATATCAAAAGGCAGAGTTATACCTATGATAAAAAAATACAGAATTAAAAATTCTGCAAACGTATTACGATTACCCGAATTTCCTATATATAGAATCGCATAGGCCCATGCAAATGATATAATAAAAATTTTTAATAAAGGAATGTTTCTGAATGGAATCTTTATAAAATCCGAATTATACATGATTACAATACTTCCAATAAATGCAATATGAAAAAATTGTAGTAAATCTTTTTCCTTACATACTATAAAAGCCACAAGTATTAAACTGATGAATGAAATATGAAAAGAAAGTTTTTTTAAGATATTTCGCGACCAAGTATTTTGAAAGCAAATAAAATTATAAGCAGCTAAGGCAGAAAAAAAAATTATTGCAATTCTGTTGTAATTTACGGAGTGATTTAAACTTCCAAAAAATAGACATAATAATGAAATCATGAAAGAAACCCACAATTGAGTTTTAATTAAAAATCTTTCAATCGATTTTTTCATTTCACGGCCTTATCAACTGCCCACTCTTTTTGGATTATTTTTTACAAAGGAATCCCACCCCGAATATGATTTTGAAGTATTTGCGGATGAGGGAGCTCTACTGTTTAAAAAGTGGCATACTGCCAGAGCCAGTCCATCGGAAGCATCCAAATATCGAGTAGGAAAATCTTTTAAATTCAATAAAGTTTTTAACATTCCTGCAACTTGTTCTTTGGATGCATTACCGTTTCCTGTTATTGACATTTTAACTTTTTTTGGAAAATATTCTGTAATAGGAATTTCTCTTAGTAAGCCGGCAGCCATAGCCACACCTTGCGCTCTGCCTAATTTTAACATAGACTGCACATTTTTAGCGTAAAAGGGTTCTTCAATTGCCAATTCATCCGGATGATAGGTATCAATCAGCGATAAGGTTTTATCAAATATTTTTTTAAGCTTTAATGCATGGGATTCAACCTTTTTAAGAATTAGCTCATCAATGCACAACAGCTTCATTTTATTACCCACTACACTAATAACCCCAAATCCCATAACATTCGTTCCGGGATCGATTCCTATTATAATTCTTTCCGTCAAAATGTTTTAATAATGTAGTCTTAACAATTCTTTAAATAGGCTTTCCAGCCTTCTTCTTTATATTTCTTGGCAGCTTCTTCCGGATTCTTTGCTCCGTAAATGCCTCTGCCGACAATAATAAAATCTGTATGATAATCGGAGAATACTTTTTCAGGAGTATTGAATTGCTGACCTTTGGAGTCTCCTGATTCTGTTAAATTTACCCCCGGAGTGAACAACAATAAAGCAGAAGGTAGTTTGGATTGGGCAACACATCCTATTACATTGGAAACTTTACTTGAAATTTCGATCGCTTTCGACTTATAGTTTTCATCTGTTAAAGTTCCTTTTGACGACATTTCTGCAATAGTTACTACTCCGGTTTTTTCACCAAATACTTGTAAGCTTTCTTCTCCGGCTATAACATGAGAAGTTATTAAATCTGCCCATTCTGAGATTTTATAAATTCCTCCGGTAAACTGCATATGTTGTGTATTACCAATATCTCCAAATTTTCTGTCCTCGAATAATAAAAAGTTTTTAGCTGCAGCAATCTCTTTCAATTCGTGTATAAAATTTTCAGTAAAGTCTGAAATTATATCTGAATGCAATTTAACAGCTACAATGGAATCTCCTATTTGATGCGCTAATTTTAAAATTTCTGCAGATTTATGGGTATCTAATGAAGCAATTAAGTTGGTTTTTTTTGATAATGCAATTTCGATCAGCTTCTTAGAAACCGAATGATTCTGTAATTTTAATTTTTCCTCATAGGTTAATCGAGGAGCACTTAATTGTACCGTTGGTTTTTCTTTAAGAAAGTCTTTAATTTTAACAACCTGTGATTGATTTAAAAAATCATGATTGTACAGAATATCAATTACATTTTCAATACTGAATAAAGTGTGAACATGATATCCTTTGCTTTCCAATAATTCTTTACCTCCTTGTTGCCTATCTAATACTACAACAATATCTTTTACTTTTAGTCCTTCTTTTTCTACCTCTTCTATCGTTTCAAGCAAACTTTTCCCACTTGTTATTACATCTTCCACGAGTACGCAACGTTGTCCTTCTTTAAAGATTCCTTCCAACATTTTTTTCGTCCCGTAATTTTTACTCTCTTTTCTTTTTATAATTAATGGCACTTTAGATGCTAAAGACATCGCCGTAGCCATAGGTAAAGCCGCATAGGGAACACCGCAAATAAGTTCGTGCCTACAATCTTTTAGCATAGCCAATAAAAGTTGTGACAATTCGCTTAGTAATTCCGGACTGGAGGCTAATGGTCGTAAATCAACGTAAAAAGGAGAAAGAATCCCACTTTTTAAAGTGAATTCACCAAATTTTATTATTCCCAGTTCATAAGATTTGAGTAAAAATTTTTCTTTGTTAATCATCTTTCTTTTGATTTAAGCAAAGGTAATAAATTAATAAATTTAAGTGTTTGTAAAAAACTAAGAGAAATTAAATTCCTTAACTATTTAACACTTTGGTAACAATAATAAAATTTATCCATATTTATCTTTTATTTGATGATGAATCTTTCAACTCAAACCCTCTTTTGTTGGCAAATGATTTTTGGGCTTCTACAATTTTACCGTCAATTTCATTTAATTTAACTTCATTTACATCCATGTCTTCCAGAGCTTTTTCAAATTGATCTTTTGTTAATTTTTCTTTTGAAGTAAATCCTTTTATCGATGTAATCATATTATGGATATACTCTTCACATAAGTTTTTTAAATCATCCCCATCTTTGGGTATTTCATAGCCGTTAATTTTGTTGATTAATTTTTCCAGTTCTTCAGAAGCTACTTTTCCTTTTTTGGTGACGGAAACAAAGTCACCGGTATCAGGGTGCTGTTCAACCAAAGCATAAAAGGTGGTATATTCCCTGTCTGCTCTATTCAAATTTTCCATTAAATTGTCATTAAATTTTCCGGGCCCCGGATTACAAGAGTATAAGCTAAACAGCCATACATAAAAGAATAAAATTCTTAATTTTTCCATTATATTTTATTTTTAATCAAATATATAAAAACATTCATTCTTTTTTTAGCCAATTTTCCATAATTATAAAAGATAAAATCAAAGTACTCATATTTATTAAAATTATATACATTTGTAAACTATGCGAAATCGTTGGTTAATTTTACCTCAACCTGATCCAAATAAAGCCCAAAAACTAGCTGAAGAACTGGGATTTCCTGTGGAAATTACCAGCCTTCTTTTAAAACGAGGTGTTTCTACATTTGATGAAACTAAAACTTTTTTTAAACCTTCGCTTGATCAACTTCATGACCCTTTTCTTTTAAAGGACATGAATATTGCTGTAGAAAGAATCGAAAAAGCCATAAATACTAATGAAAAAATACTTATTTATGGAGATTACGATGTGGATGGTACTACTTCTGTGGCAATGATGTATCTTTTTCTTAATTCTTTTTATAAGCATATCGATTATTATATACCGGATAGATATGAAGAAGGATATGGCATCTCCTATCAGGGCATCGATTTTGCCGCCGCTAATGGTTTTTCCTTAATAATTGCTTTAGACTGCGGAATTAAAGAAAAAGATAAGATCTCTTATGCAAAAGATAAAAACATTGATTTTATCGTATGCGATCATCATTTGCCGGATGAAATTCTTCCGGAAGCGGTTGCTATTTTAGACCCGCAAAGATCAGATTGCAAGTATCCCTATAAATTTTTAAGCGGATGTGGAGTTGGCTTTAAGCTTATTCAAGCTTTGTCCCTCCAAAAACAAATTCCACAAGAAGATATATTTCCCTACTTAGACTTAGTAGCTATCAGTATCGCTGCCGATATTGTTCCGATAACCGGTGAAAATCGAATTTTAGCTGCATTTGGTTTGAAACAATTGTTGGAAAAACCCAGAGTAGGTTTAAAGGTTTTTTTACCCAAAGAAACCCGTGAAGCTTTTTCAATTAATAATATTGTATTTGGAATAGCTCCTAAAATAAATGCTGCAGGAAGAATCAGCCACGCAAGTAATGCTGTAAAGCTACTTATTACAACTAATGACATTGAAGCTCGAAAGATCTATACTCAAATTAATGAGCTTAACAACGAACGTCGAGAGCTTGATGCCAATATCACTTCCGAAGCCATTCAAGAAATTATAAAAACAGGTCAAACCAGTACTTATTCCACCATTGTTTTTAATCGCAAATGGCACAAAGGGGTCATTGGGATTGTCGCTTCCCGATTAATTGAAGAATATTACAGGCCTACTTTAGTCTTTACAGAGGGAAAAAATAAAGACCTGGTTGCTTCTGCTCGAAGTGTTACCGGTTTTGATATTTATAAAACTTTGGAAAAAACCTCTGAGTATTTGGAACAATTTGGGGGGCATATGTATGCTGCAGGACTCTCAATAAAAAAAGAGAATTTTTTACCCTTCAAAGAAAAATTTGAATCTGTTGTTAAAGAAACGATTAAGGAAAGTCAAAGAACGCCTACTATTGAAATAGATGAAGAAATATCTCTATCCGTAATAAATAAACGTTTTTTCAAACTAATCAGTTATTTTGCTCCATTTGGCCCTGCTAATTTGCGTCCTGTATTTTTAGCCAAAAATGTACATTTTGGAGGCGATTATACGCTTATGGGTAAAGATCGTTCCCATTTAAAAATTATTGTTTTCCAAGATTCCATTAAAAATTCATTTGAAGCTATTGCCTTTAAAATGGGTCATCTTTTGCCTAAATTTGAAAAATATCCTTTTGATATGGTATTCACTTTATATGAAAATTATTGGCAAGGCAAAACTTTTTATCAACTTCAAATTAAAGATGTTAAATTTTATGAGGATTTGTAACTTTGTTGAATGAAAGTAGGTTTATTTTTCGGATCATTCAATCCTATTCATATAGGACATTTAATTATTGCAAATTATATCATTGAAAATTCAGACCTTACCCAAATCTGGTTTGTTGTAACTCCACAAAACCCTTTCAAAAATAAATCTACTTTGTTAAAAGATCATCACAGATTGGAAATGGTAAACCTTGCCATTGAAAAATACCCCCATTTTAGATCTTCTTCAGTTGAATTTACTTTACCCAAACCTTCCTATACCATTGATACGTTGGTTGTACTTAAAGAAAAATATCCATCCTATGATTTTGTTTTACTAATGGGAGAAGATAATTTGAATTCATTTCATAAATGGAAAAATTATGAACAAATTTTAAAATATCATTCCTTATTTGTTTATCCTCGAATGAACCGTATTCAGAATGAACAAACTATGGACCATCCTCATATTCATAAAATTTCCGCTCCCATCATTGAAATTTCTTCTACCTTAATACGCTCCATGATTAAAGAACATAAAAATGTTCGTCCCATGCTCCCTCCTGAAGTCTTCAATTATATTGATGGAAGCAATCTTTATAAATAATTACTTTTTTGTAATTTTGCAAATTGTTTTTGCTAAAAAATTATAAGTAAATGGAAGATAGTATAACTATGGATTTAGAATCCGGTCTATCATTACCTATTATGGAGCATTTTTACACCATTCAAGGAGAAGGTAGATACACCGGTACGGCTGCATACTTTATAAGAATAGGCGGTTGTGATGTAGGGTGTCATTGGTGCGATGTAAAAGAGAGTTGGAATCCTTCTATTCATCCGGTTAGTTCTGTAGATAAAATTGCCGAAACGGCTGCTTCCCAATCGAAAACCATTGTTTTAACCGGAGGGGAACCTTTAATGTGGAATTTAGAGCCCTTAACATCCAGATTAAAAAATTTGGGTTGCAGAATACATATCGAAACTTCGGGATCTTATCCACTATCGGGACATATTGATTGGATATGTCTGTCTCCTAAAAAAACAGCCCTTCCTCTCGAAAGTGTGTATGCAAAAGCAAACGAATTAAAAGTAATTGTTTATAATAATCATGACTTTATTTTTGCGGAAGAACAGGCTTCTAAAGTAAATGATAATGCCATTTTATATTTACAACCTGAATGGAGTAATAGGAATAAAGTTACTCCAAAAATCATTGATTATGTGATGAAAAACTCTAAATGGCATGTTTCTTTACAAACTCATAAATATTTAAACATTCCCTAATAACAGCAATTGATAAAGTCTAATCCTATATCATCCCCCTTCTGCACTACATTTTTTAGTTTTCAATGCTTTAATCTTTATTAGAATTAGCAGAATCATGTCTTTATAACCGACTACTATCAGATTTTAATATCTTTTAATTAATTCATCCTTTTGTGTTTATATCATTTAATAGGATAAATTAATTTTTTTTACTATCTTAATAAAAAATCCGGGAAGTTATCGTGAAATTTTTTTATGTATATAGTTTTTTTTTATTCTTCAATAAAAAAGAATTATGCTTACACAACGTAGGGTCCTTGTTTTATTGACTAATTTTGAAATGTAAAAAATGAAATAATATTTTGATAAACAAAACAATAAAATTATGTCAATAGTAGGTAAAAAATTTCCAAACATTTCAATAGATGCCATGGATCACATGGGGGATGATTTAAAGATCAATATTTTTGAGGAGGCAACTAAAAAAAATAAAAAGGTTTTATTATTTTGGTATCCTAAAGATTTTACTTTCGTTTGTCCTACGGAACTTCATGCTTTTCAACAAGCACTACCTGAATTTGAAAAAAGAAATACTATAGTTATAGGAGCTTCATGTGATACTAACGAAGTACACTTTGCCTGGTTAAATACCCCTAAAGATAATGGCGGTATAGAAGGAGTTACTTATCCAATCTTAGCAGATACAACACGTAATCTTTCTAATATTTTAGGAATTTTAGATATTGAATCTTCCGAATATGATGAGGATTATGAAACTGTGGTATTGAAAGGATCCAATGTTGCATACAGAGCAACCTTTTTAATTGATGAAGAGGGAAAAGTTTTCCATGAAAGTATTAATGACATGCCATTAGGAAGAAATGTTCAAGAATATTTACGCCTTATAGATGCCTATACTCATGTTCAAAAATTCGGTGAAGTATGTCCGGCTAACTGGGAAGAAGGAAAAGATGCGATGAATGCCAATCGTAAAGGAGTATCGGATTATTTATCTTCTCATTAATCATAATTTAAAAAAAACAAAAAAATGGTACAAGAATTACAAGAAGATAATTTAAGCGAAATTATCAAAGAATCTCCGATTGTTCTCGTTCAGTATGCAGCTTCATGGTGTGGAAACTGTAAAATTATGAAGCCGAAATTTAAAAAAATTGGCGAAGAAAACAGCACCATTCCTTTTTTAATTGTTGATGCAGAAAAATTTCCTGAATCCAGAAAATTAGCAAATGTGACCAACTTACCGACTTTTGCTTCTTTTAAAGATGGAAAACTGGTTAATCAAATACAAACAAATAAAATAGAACCTTTACAAGAATTAGTAAATGAAGTTACCCATAATTAAACATTTAACTCAATTCATTGAAAATAATGATGAAGATTATATCAATGAAACGATTGAAACCTTAGAGAACTTAACGAAAGCTCCGGGTTTGAAAGATGAAGAATTAGATGTTTTAGGAGAAGTGCTTTCTAATATGTACGGAGCTATTGAAGTTAATAAGCTAATGAAAGAGGGTATGGATGAAAAAAATGCTTTAAATGCATTTATGAAACGTGTCCTCGGATCAATTGATAAATAGTCTATACTTTTAAATTTAATTTTTAAAAGCCTTGCAAGATTTTTCTTGTGAGGTTTTTTTATTTTTAAAAATGAACTATTAAGGTAAATATTATTTTCATATTTCATGTCGAAACCGTAATTTCGTAAATTAAAATAAATTAAATTACGAATAAATGGCTATTCTTGGACAAATAAGAAAAAGAAACGGGTTATTAATAGGTTTTGTTGCTGTAGCATTATTATTATTTTTATTAGGTGGAATTGATTGGAGCAGAATTGGCAAGAAAGATCCCAATGTTTTGGGAAAAGTAAACAAAGAAGCGATCTCTCGCCAGGAATATTATAGTCAACTTAGTCTTCTTTCTTCTCAGTACCAAGGGCAATATCCGGAAAATTTACTTGAAGGACAAGTTTGGAATTCGTTAATTGAACAAAAATTAATTGAGCAAAAATTTAATGCCTCAGGATTAATTTTAACTGATAAAATGATTTGGAATATGGCCAAATCCTCTCCTTTATTTAACAATCCTCAATTTAAAGATAAAAGTGGAAATATTAATACCAAATTGATTCAGGATGAATTCCAAAAAATGGAAGAAAGCCAAAATGCCTCTCCGCAATACAGAGAATATTTCCAAACTATGATGACTTTAAAAAAGAATTTTGGTTATCAAGCAATGGGTAAACAATATTTAGGGACTTACGGTTCCGGAATGTTAACCAATAACAAGGAAATTGAACTTTTAGCACAAAATCAATCCAATATTGCAGATATTGAATACGTTAAAATCGATTATAATACATATCAGAAATCAAACCCTGTTAAGGTCACAGATGAAGATTTAAAAGCTTATATTGAAAAACATAAATCTTTATATAAAATAGACGAAAACAGAACGCTAGATTTTGTATATTTCTCTGCAAAACCTACTCTTTCCGATGAAAATAACACATTACATTCGTTAAATGCCTTATTGTCTCAATCCATTATTGAAGGGGATACCATTCAAGCATTTGGTTCGGTTAAAAATGATTCACTATATATCAGCGAGTTAAATACCGCACAAATTGCAGATAAACCTTTTATCTCTCAATACAGAAGCGAAAAGCAATTGCCACAAAACATACAAACTTGGGTAAAAAATGCTTCTATCGGACAAATTTCTAATGCTTATAAAGATAATGGATATTATGTATTATCTAAATTAATAGCTAAAAAAAATACGGATTCGGTAACTGCTAAAAATATATTAATAAGTTACACCGGAGCTCAGCAAATCCAGCCTAAAACCGCCAGAAATAAGGATCAGGCAAAAAAACAAGCGGATGAACTAGCGGCAAAATTAAATGCAAATCCTAATGATTTTACAAAATTAGCTTCTCAATATTCAGACGATCCGACGGCTTCCTCCAATAATGGTGAAATGAAGTTAACAACAGCTCAAGATTTTCCTGCTCCTTATAAAAAATTACAACGTTTTTTAGAAACTTCTCCTACAAATAAAGCAGAAGTTATTGAAACTCCACAGGGATATTTGGTATTAATGATATCTCAAAGGAAACCGGATGAAATTGTTTATAAATTAGCAGATCTTGCGAAAGAAATTAAACCTTCTGAGGAAACTATCGAAACTGCCCGTAAACAATCAACCAATTTCATACAATCCATTCAAGGAAAGTCATCTAGAGAATTTATTGATTTCGCTAAAAAATCTAACTATAAACCTCAACAGCAACGAGGCATAGTACGTTTTGGTTCTATGTTGAACGGATTACACACAGATAAAGATTCTGATATTATTGCTTGGGCGTTTGATTCTAAAAGAAAACTTGGTGATACTGAAGTATTCACTACCGGTGACCAAAGTTATATTGTAGCCAGAGTTTCATCTTTATTTAGCAAAGGGTTAGCAGATCCTTCTTTAGTTAGAGATGAAATTGAAACTGAGGTAAGGAATGAAAAGCTGGGTAAGGTAATTGCTGAAAAAGTAAATTCAGGAAACAAATCACTTGACAACTTAGCAACTGAATTTAAAACTACAAAAAGCAATGCTTCAATAAGTTTTGATAATCCATCAGTAAACGGAGAATTTGAGCCTAAGGTGGGTGGTGCTGCATTTGGGTTGAAACAAGGAGTTACCTCAAAAGCTATTGAAGGAAAAAGCGGAGTTTATGTAATTGTAACTAAATCGATTACTAAAGGACAAGTTGGAGACAAAAAACAGCTTAAAACCTCTTTAATGAGTCAATATGCTCAACAAATGCCTTCTTTACTTTTAAGATCATTAGTTCAAGAGTCAGATATTACCGATTATAGAGGTATTTTGTTAAATCAACAACAAAAATAATTTAGACAATAAATATTAAAAAAAGCATACTTAGTTATAAGTATGCTTTTTTGTTTTTAGTGATACTTCCTCAAACAATTTTCGAGCTAATTATTTTAGTAATGTAAATAAAAAACCTCTCTTATCGAAATAAAAGAGGCTTCTTATAAAATATTTATTACTTACAATTTATCGATTCAATAGTTTAGCAGCTTCTTTAGCAAAATAGGTAGAAATAAGACTGGCGCCTGCTCTTTTTATACATGTTAAGCTTTCAATAATAATTTTATCATTATCCAACCATCCATTTTTTGCAGCCGCTTTAATCATGGCATATTCTCCACTAACCTGAAATACCGAAATAGGCACATCTACTATTTCATTTAATTTAGAGACTATATCTAAATAAGGAAGTCCCGGCTTTACCATAACAATATCTGCACCTTCTTCAATATCTTTCAATGCTTCATTGATAGCTTCTTTACTGTTACCGTAATCCATTTGGTAGGTTTTTTTATCTCCAAATCCGGGAGCACTGTCCAGAGCATCTCTAAAAGGACCGTAATACGAACTGGCATATTTGGCTGCATAACTCATAATACCTACTTCATCAAATCCATTTTCTTCTAATGCTTCTCTAATTGCTGCAACTCTTCCATCCATCATATCGCTTGGAGCAATAAAATCTGCTCCTGCTTCTGCATGGCTTAGGCTCATTTTTACCAATGCATCCACGGTTGCATCATTTACAATTTTACCGTTTTCAACAATTCCGTCATGTCCGTAAATTGAATAAGGATCAAGAGCGACGTCCGGCATAATTACCATTTCGGGTACAGCATCTTTCATGGCTTTGATTGATTTTTGCATTAAGCCGTTTTTATTCCATGCTTCTTTGCCTGTATTATCTTTTAAATTTTCATTGATTTTTACATAAATATTCACCGCTTTAACTCCCAAAGACCATAATTCTTTAACCTCTTTAATTGTTAAATCCAATGATTGGCGATATATTCCCGGCATAGAAGAAATTTCTTCTTTAATATTTTCTCCTTCTGCAATAAATATCGGCATGATAAAATCATCGGTAGTTAAAATCGTTTCTCTTACTAAATCTCTTACGGCTTGAGTTGATCTTAATCTTCTATTTCTATTGTATAGTATCATTTTTTGTTATTTCGTGTTAATAGTTGACCTTAAAAAGGTATAATTTAAATGAATTTGGTAAAAACCCATAAGATAAAATCTTATTCAGTTTAAAAAATTATATTACATTTTTATACCACTTCTATCTGCAAAATATTCTGCAAATTTTCTTATTTCTTCTGCAATTTCTTCCTCATCTGTGGCTCTCTGATAAGAATCTCCTAAAGAATGCAATACTTGATGAAAAAAACGCTTCATATCATCAACAGGCATTTCTTTGGTCCATAAATCAATCCTTAAAGCTTCTTTAACTTTATCATCCCAAACAGATAATAAAATAGCTTTACTTTCTGCTCCGATTACTCCTCCGTCCGGGGCTGCCCATACAATTTTTTCGGGTATATGGTTTTCATCTAATTGTATATTAAAATTTATTTCAGTTTCTTTCATTAGCTACTATTAAAATATTACTTTGTTTTGTATCTTTAAATATTAGTGTGTATCAACCTCAGGATGAGGCTTATATTTGGACTTGGCAAATATTTGCTCATGGTTAGGATTTTTAATAAAGTCTTGTAGGCTTACTTGAGGATTTTCAAGTAAGTACTTTCTACAAATTTGCCATCCGGTCCAACAACCTATTCTCCCCGGACTTTGAGAGTCTACCTCCGTATAAAATTTAGAAAAAGGTGCTAACGATAAAAACCGATCAGATAAAGAAATATCATCACTAAACACATAATTACTTTCAATAAAGAAATTCCATATTTCATATTCGTTAGTTTTCGCCCAATTTATCTGGTCTTGGGAATATCCTATTTTATAACAATCTTTTACTTCAGGCAGAAAGGCATCTTCCAAAACTAAAATTTTACCTTGATAAATCATTTGTGAAACAAAAGATTGGCTGTTCGTCTCTCGCGGAACTATTGCCATTCCTTTAATTATTTCTTTTGCCGTTTTTGATGAAAAATATTCCATGCTCATTGTTCTCTGGATATATTTATCTATATTCATCATATTATAGTATTTATTACCAAAGCCTAAAAAGCAATCTGTAGCAATAAGTAAAAAATTATTTTGTGGAATATAAGTAATCGGATTCAAGTAGTCTGAGGTAAATGATGAATATAAATACACTGTGGGTGATTTAAATTCCGGATAATAATATTTGATATGCTTAAATAGGTTCTCTAATTCAGCTTTAATTCTATCGTTAGAAACTTTTTTCTTTATTTCAGAATATATATTGAGTTCTGTACTATCCCTTCGATCTTTTTCAAATCGGGAATCCGGGGTATTTTGACTCAAATAAAAAGGATATTTTTTTCTAAAATCCGGTATTGAAATATCTAAATTGTAAAAATCTTTTGCTATATCATGAATTTCAATAGGTTCTTGTATCTCGCTAACCTCTACTTTCCACCTCTTATTCAAATCTTCTTTATTGCTTTTATGAGTGCAGCTTATTACTAGTAACAATACTGTAAGATATTTAATAATCTTCATTATCTTTACACTTGATTTTTAAATATATAATATTACGCGCAAAGATACAATATTATGAAAACAACCAGAGTAATTTCCTATATTGTTAATTGGTTAAACGATTATCTCAAAAATAGTGGGGCAAAAGGATTTGTTGTAGGAGTATCCGGAGGAATAGATTCCGCTGTAGTTTCTACATTAGCTGCACAAACCGGTAAACCCGTTTTAGTTTTAGAAATGCCTATTCATCAACCGGAAGACCAAGTTACGCGAGCCAGAGAACATATAAAATATCTCACTGAACACTATACAAATGTTACCGGAAAAACTATAAATCTCACCAACACTTTTGAGGCTTTAAAATCTGATTTAGAAGCGGATGAATCTCATGAAAAAAACAATTTATCTTTAGCCAATACTCGGTCTCGTCTTCGTATGACTGCCTTATATTATTATGCAGGACTCAACAATTTATTGGTTTGTGGAACAGGTAATAAAA
Organism: Apibacter sp. wkB309; assembly: GCF_002964915.1. Taxonomy (NCBI): domain Bacteria; kingdom Pseudomonadati; phylum Bacteroidota; class Flavobacteriia; order Flavobacteriales; family Weeksellaceae; genus Apibacter; species Apibacter sp. wkB309. The sequence goes on along the minus strand of NZ_PSZL01000001.1, from coordinate 375,862 downwards.
TAGAGGATTTTGGTATCGGCTTTTTTACTAAATATGGAGATGGAGGAGTTGATATCAGCCCTATTGCCGACCTTTTAAAAAGTCAGGTATTTGAAATAGCCAAAGAATTACATGTTTCCGAGTCTATACAGAAGGCGAAACCTACCGATGGTCTTTGGACTGATGACCGATCTGATGAAGACCAAATTGGAGCTTCCTATCCGGAACTGGAATGGGCAATGAATGTTCATGAAAATCATAAAGCTTCTGATTTTACAGGAAGAGATCGTGAAGTTTTCGAAATTTATGATCGATTAAACAAACTTGCTCAACATAAAATTAATCCTATTCCGGTTTGTAAAATTCCTAAAGAATTACTTGATTAACCTTTGTAAAGGATACTATTTTACTACAAGGTTACTATACTATTGATTGTTCTTAGTTTTATCTATGCATTAGTTGTAAAAAAAGAACAAACCATCAAATAGTTAAACTTGTAAAAAAGATTTAAAAAATAATAATTTATTTTTCTATAACTCATTCAATTATTATTTTTGTTTTAGAAATTAAACTTGATTATGGGACGCGCATTTGAATATAGAAAAGCTTCAAAATTAGCCAGATGGGACAAAATGGCAAAACAGTTCAGCCGTATTGGTAAAGAAATTGCAATAGCTGTTAAAGCCGGTGGTCCTAACCCTGAATCTAACCCGGCACTTCGTCGTTGTTTACTTAATGCTAAAGGTGTAAACATGCCAAAAGACAATGTAGAAAGAGCGATTAAAAAGGCTTCAGGGGCAGATGCAGAACAATATGACGAAATAACCTATGAAGGATATGGACCGGGAGGAATTGCCATTTTTTTAGAATGTACTACTAATAATCCTACCCGAACTGTAGCCAATGTTCGTGCTATATTTAACAAATTTGAAGGAAATCTGGGAAAAAATGGAGAACTTACATTTATTTTTGATCGAAAGGGGATTTTTACTTTAGATAAGTCAAATCTTACTATGGATTGGGACAGTTTTGAATTAGAAATGATTGACGCAGGAGCCGAAGAAATTGAAGAAGATGAAAATGAAGTAATTATAACCTCTTCTTTTGAAGATTTTGGTTCTATAAATCATAAATTTGAAGAATTAGGTATAGAGCCTAAGAGTGCGGAATTACAAAGGTTGCCAAACAATACAAAAGCTCTTCCGTTAGAACAGGCACAAACTATTTTGAAAATGCTTGAAAAATTTGAAGATGATGATGATGTTCAACAAGTATTTCATAATATGGAAATTACAGAAGAATTGCAAAACGCTGTAAATTAGAATTTTTTACATATATAAAAAATAGAAAGTTTCTTATGCTTATAAGAAGCTTTTTATTCTTTATACCTATCGTATTCCTGTTAAATAATTGATAATAACTTAAACAATTTTAAATTATTAGTTAATTTCTAAAACTGAAAATCTAAAATTGGTTAGCTTATGTTCGATTGATTTTAGCTAATTTTTTTTCGACCCATAGTGTTGCAAACGGGAAAAAGGCTGACATTAGTACAAATACAAAATCTTCATCATCCCATTTATAATGCTTTCTAACTAAAATCGCCAATATAATATATGCGGTAAAAAATAAACCGTGTATCATACCCGTCGGAATCATAAATAAGGTATAATGAAAAAAATATTTCAAGGGCATGGCTACTAAAAAAAGTAAGAAACAACTTATGCATTCTGCATAACAAGCTAAATTAAAATATTTTTCTAACTTTTTTTTATTCATTTGCTTATCTTTACTTGTACAAAAATAATCATTTATCAAGATAATTTTCGCATTTACATAAATGGTTCGTATTATCTTTTTATTTAAATACTACTATATGTGAATACATCTTTAGATCAATTTCATCTTTTTTATTATATAAAATCAGAATATATATCTTATTGTATATCAATTATTAAATATTATATAACAATAGCAAGGCACATAACACCTAATTTATATCATGTCTATGTTAATATATAATAAATAATTTGTACCTTATGAGAAAAAAAAATAATATGATGAAAAAAAGATTTGTATTATATGCATTAGCCGGATTTTGTGCATTTAACCTCAGTAAGGCGCAAACCTATCCTCAAATCGTTGTTAATAATCAAAAATTTTCTGATTGGAACAAAGATGGAAAACTACAACCTTACGAAGATACTCGACTGTCGGATTATGAAAGAATCAATGATTTGATTTCTCGTTTATCTGTTGATGACAAAATACATTTACTCTTGGGTACGGGAATGGTTGGATTTGAAATGTTGAAAGGATTTGAAGCTATAGACCCTAAAGGAGTCACAATACCAAGCTACCTTATTCCCGGATCAGCAGGTTCAACTACACCCATTGACAAATGGGGCGTTCCTGCGGTAATATTTACCGATGGTCCTGCAGGTGTCCGCATTTCTTATAAAAGAAAAGGAGAAACAAGAACTTATTATGCCACAGGATTTCCTGTAGGGGCCCTTATTTCAACCACTTGGGATACAGAATTAGCAAAAGAAGTAGGAGATGCTATTGGAGATGAAGCCTTAAAATATGGCTCGGATATTCAATTGGCTCCGGCGTTGAACATTATTCGCAACCCTTTGTGCGGGCGTAATTTCGAGTATTTTTCAGAAGATCCTTTAATAGCCGGTAAATTCGCTTCTGCGATTACTCAAGGAATTCAAAAAAACGGTGTGGGGGTATCTTTAAAACATTTTGCCGCAAACAATAGTGAAAATAACCGAATGGACTTAGATGTTCATCTATCCCAAAGAGCGTTACGAGAAATTTACCTACGCGGATTTGAAATCGCTGTTAAAGAATCTAATCCGGCAACCATTATGTCTTCTTACAATAAAATTAACGGGACTTACACTTCGGCAAGTTATGACTTATTAACTACTATTTTACGTCACGAATGGGGCTTTAAAGGTGCGGTAATTACAGACTGGTTTGGTGGATATGCTAATGTATCTGCTGTAAGCGATACCAGCCATGATGGAATAAGTAAAGATTCTTATGATGAAAACATATTTGCAAAGCAAATACATGCAGGAAATGATTTATTAATGCCGGGTACGCAAGTACAATTTGAAACCCTTAAAAAATACATTGAAACTAAACGTCTTTCTATTGAAGATGTAAATAATTGCTTGAGAAATGTATTGGAAATGATCTATAAATCTCCACGGGTAGCCGGTTATATACCAACTAATAATCCGGATTTCAAAGCCCATGCACTTTTAAGCAGAAAAGCAGCTTCAGAAGGTATGGTTTTATTAAAAAATGAACAAGCGGCTTTACCTTTAAATAAAGGAAGTAAAATTGCCTTATTTGGAAGTGGTTCATATAATATTATAGCAGGAGGAACAGGAAGTGGAAATGTAAATAAAGCATATGTAATTTCTTTACCTAAAGGATTAGAAGATAACGGTTATGTGATTGATAAAAATTTAAATCAAACCTATTCTCAGTTTGTTAAAGAAGAATTAGCTAAAACTGAGGAATTAAAGAAAAAATTACTCGCTATCTTACCAACTTTAACTCAGCCGACCATTAAGGAAAAAGCGATCCAAAACAGTGCTAAAGAAAATGATATTGCGATCATTACCATTGGAAGAGAAGCGGGTGAATCCGGAGACAGAAAAATTCCTGATGATTTTGATCTTTCCGAAAAAGAACAAAATTTAATTTCTGAAGTTTCAAAAGCATTTCATCAACAAAATAAAAAAGTGGTTGTGATAATAAATTCAGGAAGCGCTATTGAAACTTCCAGCTGGAAAGATAAAGTAGACGCTATTGTTTGGGCAAGTCTTCCGGGTCAAGAGGGCGGCTATGCTATAACTGATGTACTTTCAGGAGCTGTGAATCCATCCGGAAAATTAACTCAAACCCTACCTGTTAAATATACAGATGTTTCTTCTTCTTCTAATTTTGACGGAGTTCCGCCGGAAAAACCAACTGACGTGTCTTATAAGGAAGGCATATATGTGGGATACAGATATTTTAACACATTTAATGTTATTCCATCTTATGAATTTGGGTATGGTCTATCTTATACAAAGTTTGACTATTCTGAACCTGTATTGAGTTCCGCTGAATTTAATCAAAAACTTTTAATCTCTCTTAAAGTTAAAAATACCGGAAGTGTTGCGGGTAAAGAAGTTGTTCAATTGTATCTCTCAACTCCTAATGGGAATATAGATAAACCAACAAAAGAATTAAAGGGATTTGCTAAAACCAGAATATTGAAACCGGGAGAAACTCAAGTGGTATTTTTTGAACTTCAACCCAAAGACTTAGCTTCTTTTAATCCTCTGGCTTCTGCATGGATTGCTGATGCAGGAATCTATAAAATTGAGTTTAACTCATCTCTTACTAACACTAAGCAAGTATCTAATTTTTCATTACCAAATAAGTTAATTGTTGAAAAAGTAAACAATGTGTTAAATAATGACCTTAATTTTCAAGATTTAAAATCTAATAGATAAATCAAAATCCATTATTTTTAAAGTCATATTAATTTAAAAGAGCGGAAAATAAAATATTTTCCGCTCTTTTTTATATACTATATTTCTCCCATTATTTTATCAAAAAATTTATTAGTACTTTTAACCTTTGTAAAAATATATTTTCAACCCATGTCTATAAAAGATTCATTACAAACAACTTTAGAAACCCTACCCTCTAATGTTCAATTAATAGCCGTTTCAAAAACTCATCCTGCAAAGGAAATTGAAGAAATGTATCAGTGTGGACAAATCGATTTCGGTGAGAATAAAGTTCAAGAATTGGTTGAAAAATATAATCAATTGCCTAAAAATATTCGCTGGCATCAAATTGGGCATTTACAAAAGAATAAAGTAAAATATATTGCTCCTTTTGTTCATCTGATACATTCTATGGATCGTTTGGAATTGCTTGATACTATTGAAAAAGAGGCGGTAAAAAACAATCGCCCGATTTCTGTTTTATTACAAATAAAAATAGCCCAAGAAGAATCTAAATATGGATTAACTTTCGATTCGGCTCTTGAAATACTTAAGCTTAAAAAGGATGGAATGTTTCCACATGTTACTATTCTTGGTCTTATGGGTATGGCTTCATTTACTGATAACACAGCTCAAATTGAAAATGAATTTTCTTCTCTTCACGATTTTTATATAACCCATCAAAATGAATATAGTCTATCGATTTTATCCATGGGCATGTCGGATGATTATCTAATTGCTATAAAGTGCGGAAGTAATATGGTTAGAATTGGGTCTAAATTATTTGGAAAAAGAAATTATACGGTATAATTTTTTACAGGAATTGTTTGGTAAGCTATTTCTTTTAACATATTGTCTTGAGTAAAGAGAAAATCAATTCTGCCTAATAATAAACCGGCCCATCCCACTTGATTGAGCAATACTACTTTGCCTTCTTTGTTTAGATATTTTTCCGGTTCTTTAAAAAAGGTATGAGTATGGCCTCCAAGTATTAAATCTATATTCGTTGTTTGCTGACACAATTTTACATCGCAAATTTTATCGGGAAAATTAGGATATTTATATCCTATGTGAGAAAGGCAAATTACTAAATCGCACCTTTTTTCTTTTTTTAGCATTCTTGCTCGATCTTGTGCAATTTCTATAGGATCCAGATATTTAGTTTCTAAATAATTCTTTTTTTCTACCAATCCGGCTAATTCAACGCCTAACCCAAATAATCCTATTTTAATGCCTCCTTTTTTTATGATTTTATAATCTTTGGTTAATCCTTCCAACAGCGTATTGCTAAAATCATAGTTTGAACAAAGAAAGTCAAATTTAGCATGTGGCAGTTGTTTTTTAAACCCCTCTAATCCATTATCAAATTCATGATTTCCCATAGTTGAAGCTTCATATCCCATGGTTGACATTAATTTAAACTCCAATTCACCTCCGAAAAAATTGAAATAAGGAGTTCCTTGAAAAACATCACCCGAATCTAATAATAATACATGTGGTTCCTGTTTTCGTATAGCATCTATTAAAGTTGCTCTTCTGGCAAAACCTCCTTGATTGGGATTTTTGGTATAAGTCGCCGGAAAAGGGTCTATTCTACTGTGTTGATCATTGGTGTGTACTATGGTTATTTTTTTGTCTGAATGTAATATACGGGAAGCAAATGATAGGGAGGGAAAACTTAAAGCTCCTCCGGCTAAAGTAGCTGTTTTGATAAAATCTCTTCTTTTCATTTGAATTTTTTTTAATCTTCAAATACTAATCTTTGATCTTTAATGTCCGGCAATACTTTGTAATTTTTTACCTGCTCTAATAGAATGTCTCGTAATTTTAAATGAGTAATTTCTTGAGCATCCGATTTCATAAAAAAATTCATTCTATCTCCGCCATTCATTAGATAATCTATGGTAACTACCCAATATTTTTTTGTCGGATCAAAATCTTTACCTTCAATTTGTGCAGAAATCAATTTATCTTTCTTATATACTAATTTTATTCCTGCCAATGGATGTCCTTTTTTTTCAATTCTTAAATAATCAAACATTTCTTTCATTTGAAATTCATCTAATTGTAAAAGGACCATTTCATTTTCAAAGGGCGATACTTCAAATATATTTTCAACAGTAACTACTCCTTTAGGGATTATAGTTCTGATTCCGCCGCTGTTTAACAAACAAAAATCGGGTTCAGGTTTATTGTTTGTTTTAGCATACTTTTTAGCATATTCCAATACTAAGTCTGCTAATAGATTACCTTCGTTGCTGGAGTATCCTGCTTTGGTGAAGTCTACATTGGCATAACTAATGGGTTGATTCATTATTGAATCTAATTGTTTTTTATATGGATAAATGAAATTTATAATTTGTGAATCCGATTTAATTGAATCAGTAATCTTTTTATTAAGATGTATTTGATGTACTTCTTTTACCTTATTTGTTTTACAATGTATCAGTATTAGTAATATAAAACTTAATAAGAATATGTGTCTTATTGCTTTCATAACCTTTTCATCGAACTAATTGAAAGTTAGATAAATTTTATTTAACCTGCAATGAATTCAGTAAAATTTTATTTCTGATTCCACTTCCAAGCTTTCTTTTTTTTGCATCTTTTCAATCAAATTTTCCACGTTAAAAAAAGGATCTTAAATTTAATCTTTTGCATTTATTTCATCAACTGCATACGCATTACTATAAACTTATCATCAGTGACAAATAATCTTAAGCATTAAACTACTATATACCAAGTATGTATGACCCTTTATTTTAAGAATTCCATGAGTTTGAAAATTTTTTTAGTGCTGAATTATTTGAGAGCATGATCTGTTGTAAGGTATATCTTATTCATTTTTTCTATACTATCCACTCAAAGTTAATGAGACACTCAAACTATCAAAATAAAAATTTTTAAATTTGTATTTTGTTATAAAAAAATTCTGAATGAAAATCCTTGTTACAGGAATTGCCGGATTTATCGGTTATCACTTAGTAATGTCTTTAATAAATAGAGATGATGAGATAATTGGTCTCGATAGTATCAATGATTATTATGACGTCTCTATTAAATATGGAAGATTAAAAAATTGTGGATTTGATAAATCCGATATTGAATATAATAAACTGATTAAGAGTTCCAAATATTCAAATCTTTCATTCATCAAACTTGGTCTTGAAGATAAAAATAATATAGAAAATTTATTTAAAGAAGAAAAATTCGATAAAGTAATTAATCTTGCTGCTCAAGCCGGGGTTAGATATTCTTTAGTCAATCCTCAAGCCTATATTGATTCAAATATAACCGGATTCCTTACTATATTAGAATGTTGCAGGAATTTTTCTATCAAGCATTTAACTTATGCCAGTAGTTCCAGCGTATATGGTCTAAATGAAAAACAGCCCTTTTCAACTAAAGATAATGTTGATCATCCGGTAAGTTTATATGCCTCCAGTAAAAAATGCAATGAACTGATGGCACATACCTATAGCCATTTATTTAAAATCCCAACCACCGGATTGCGTTTTTTTACCGTTTACGGTCCGTGGGGTAGACCCGATATGGCCTTATTTATCTTTACTAAATCCATTTTAGAAAATAAACCTATTGATGTTTATAATTATGGAAAAATGCAACGTGATTTTACCTACATTTCAGATATTGTTCAAGGAATTATAAAGGTTAATGACAATCCGCCAATAGGCAACTCAAACTGGGACCCTGTTAATCCGGACCCTTCGTCTTCATCTGCTCCTTATAAAATTTATAATATAGGAAATAGTAAACCTGTGGAACTTATGTCCTTTGTTAAAACTATAGAAGAAGAATTGGGTAAAAAAGCAATAATCAATTTACTGCCTATTCAGCCCGGAGATGTTCCTGCTACCTATGCTGATGTTACTGATTTAATTGAAAATTTTAATTATAAACCTCAAGTATCCGTAAAGGAGGGAATTAAAAATTTCATTGAATGGTATAGAAATTTTTATTCAATTTAAATTAAAAATCGACACAATGCTTTTTTCTCCTCAAAATATTAAAATAAGTATAATAGGTCTTGGATATGTCGGACTTCCTTTAGCTTTGGAATTTGCAAAAAAATATAAGGTAACAGGATTTGACATTTCAACCGAAAGAATAAAACAATTAATTGAATCTAAAGATATTACTCGAGAGGTATCTTCTGAACAAATTTCAAATGTTATAGTTAAATCCGCAAAAGATTTAGAAAACCAAAACGGATTTTATCCTACTTCGGATTTGGATGACATAAAAAATTCAACGATTTACATCGTAACCGTACCTACTCCTGTAGATTCATCCAACAGACCTGATTTAACCCCTTTACATTCTGCTAGTACCACTGTAGGGAAAGTAATTAAAAAAGGTGATGTTGTTATTTACGAATCTACGACTTATCCGGGATGCACGGAAGAAGAATGTGTACCTATTATTGAAAAAATTTCAGGGCTAACATACAATCGTGATTTTTTTGCAGGATATTCTCCTGAAAGAATCAATCCCGGTGATAAAATTAATACTCTCACAAATATTAAAAAAGTGACCTCCGGGTCTACTCCTCAGGTTGCAGAATTTGTAAATAATTTATATTCTTCCATTATAACCGCAGGTACCTATCAGACAAGCTGTATTAAAGTTGCCGAATCAGCAAAAGTAATTGAAAATTCACAACGGGATATTAATATTGCTTTTGTTAATGAATTAGCAAAAATTTTTAATTTATTAGGTGTCGATACGACGGAAGTTTTAGAGGCTGCCGGAACTAAATGGAATTTTTTACCGTTTAAACCCGGCCTGGTAGGTGGGCATTGCATTGGCGTTGACCCTTATTATTTGGCCCAAAAAGCCATGGAATTAGGATATCATTCCGAGATTATTCTCGCAGGAAGAAGATTAAATGATTCGATGCCTTATTATATCGCTTCCGAAGTAATTAAGTTAATGATTAAAAAGGATATTATTATAAACAATTCAGACATCTTAATTTTAGGTATTACATTTAAAGAAAATTGTCCGGATGTTAGAAATACTAAAGTGGTTAATATAGTTAAATGTTTGGATGAATATGATTTGAATATAACTATTTGCGATCCTTTAGCAAACCCTAAAGAGGTTAAGCATGAATATGGCTTAGATATATTTAATGAAATTCCGAATTCCATGAAATTCGACACAATAATTCTTGCCGTACCACACCAAGAATTTAAAGAAATGAATATTAAGAAGTATTGTAAAGATAATGCTGTAATTTACGATTGCAAATCTTTTTTAGACAAAAAAATTGTTGATGCTCGATTATAATTAATTTTTATGTCATATCCATTAGTTACTGTCTCTATTCCCGTTTACAATTGTGAAAAATATATTGGTCGCAGCATTAATTCTGTATTGAATCAAACCTATCCTAATATAGAAATACTATTGGTGGATGATAAAGGAAAAGATAATAGTTTAAATGTTATTAAAAAGATTCAATCTCAACACCCTGAAAAAATAAGAATTATAGAACACAAAACCAATCAGGGGCTTTCCATAGTTAGAAACACAGGTATAGATCATGCAAGGGGTAAATATTTATTTTTTTTGGATGGTGATGATGAAATTGTTCCCGAGTGTATTGAGGAATTAGTAACGTTGATTACTAAAACGAAGTCTACTGTTGCAGTAGGTGAAATATCCGCAATTAATACATTCAAAAAAACTCAATATAAAATATTTCCTTTTAATCACTCCCTTACTTCCCTTAAAGGAAACGATAGTATCTTTGAATATTTTTGTAATGGTTCTTGGTCAGTAAGTGCTTGTAATAAACTTATTGAAGTTGACTTTTTTAGAAAACATAAAATTTATTTTGTAAAAGATTTATTTTCTCAGGACGAGTTATGGTCTTTTCATACGGCATTGAAGCTAGACAGTATTTGTTTTTTACATAAATCAACCTATTTTTATTATCTTCACAATGAATCTATTATTTTTAATAAAACTAAAAGAAATTTTGAAAATCATCAAACTATAGTTGAATATTTTACAAGAGCTTTTAAAGAAGCTAATCCAATAAGGAAAAAATATATGCTTAAGCATATTATCTCATTTAAAGAAATTACTCTTACCATGCAATGGAAATGTATGAAAAAGGATATTGCTTATTGGAAACAGAATTATAAAAGATTAAAAAAAGCACCTTCATTATCTTTTCTAGATTACTTTTCTTCTTTTTATTCATTAGATCAAAAAAAGAAAAATCTTTTTCAAAACTTACCGGTCAATATTGGATATAAATTATTTAAATGGAGATTTGAACGAAAATAATTTTTTTAATGTTTTAGAAATAAAAGACATTTTATAATATATTTAAATTGATAGGTTAGATCCAATTTAGCACAATACGGATAAACTGATATATATTGGTATAAAATATTCCAGGATAATCTCTTTTGAGCAAGAAAATATCCTAGTACACTATTTTTATATGTGTTTTCTAAAAATTTTGAACTAAATGGACATTCTATACTTTCATTATATTCAATTAATTTTTTTGCCCAATCTATAAATAGCTTCAGATCATCATAATTTCTTATCACTTGATGCATTAATAAAGCGTCTACAAATTTTTTATCATACAATTCTGAATTTTCATCAATTAATTTGCTTAAGACTTGATAATGTATGTTTTTAGAAATTTCCCATTGCTTTTCATTTTTTAAAATCTTATCATCTGATTTTTTAAATGATGCTTGGTTTCCTGTAATTCTATATACATAGAGGGCTTCAGGAATTGTTAAAAATTTGCCTCCTTTTTCAATCATCCTGATAAATAATTCATAATCTTCTGAAAATCTTAAATTTTCATTATAAAATAAATTATTTTCTTTTAAAAAAGTTGCCCTGAACATAACAGCTGCATGAGCAATGGGACAGCCTAGCAATTGTTGATCTTTTATATCTGAGTGATTAATTTTAAATTTTATTACATTGTTTTTTAATCCAATGCATTTCAAAAAAGTAGAACAAAGAGCTAAATCTTGATTTCTTTCCAGTATCCTAACCTGCTTTTCTATTTTATCTTGAATATAATAATCATCTCCATCTAACAAAGCTATATATTTTCCTTTTGCTTGTTTAATTCCAATATTTCGAGAATTTGATGGACCTAAATTTTGTGACTTTTCATATAATCTAATTTTTTGATTTTTAGAATATTTACTCTTCACCATTTGTACTGTATTGTCTGTAGAACAATCATCAATAACAAGTATTTCCAAATTTGGATAGGTTTGATTTAATATACTATCTATTGCTTGCTCAATATATCTTTCAACATTGTAAGTGGGAATTATTATTGATACTAAAGGTTGGCACATGAGTAATTAAAATTAATTTATTTCGATGAATATTGAAACAAATATTCTAAATTCTTTGTTATAATTATTTAAAGGATTATAAAAAATTATTAGTATTTAATCATACAAAATTAGAAAAATTCAAGTTTCTGTTTTTATTATCTTAGTATAAATAATCGTTTTAGTAACTATCTCTTCTCTAAAATCATTTATTTCAAAATATGAATTGCATTTATTGCATTTTTAATTTTTTTAAATTAAGTTTTATCTTCTATAGCTAATAAATAAAAACTCTAAATTTAAATACAACTAATTATTATTAGCTTCTTATGCTTAATTTTATTTTATATTTATTAATTAATGTTTTTATTGCTAATATTTTTATCCAAACTTTTAAATTATTGATTACAAGTATTTTAATTATTATAAGTGTATGCCTATAAACAATTTATTTACGTTTTAAATATAAATTTATATTTATTTTTGCGATTAAAGTATAAATATTTTTATTAATTTTGTTTCATATACTAATGTAATTATTATATGTGCACATTAATAATTTACTGATTTATTTAACTAAAACTAACACAAATGAAATATTATGCTAATACATATCAATATCTTTTTACACCCATTAACAATCTAATAATGGGTATCCTCTTATGATTATAATATTATCATAATCAAATAAAAAAGTATTCAAATACATTTTAATAAAATTAATTATTATGAAAAAATTTATTTTTTTTATGCTTTCTATTTTCTTAATAGGAGCAGTTTGCCATGCACAAGTTTATAAAGAGTTAGATGTTAAATCACCCGGAACCTTATCCCAATTAGTTACTTCTGATAAAAGTAAAATAACTCACCTTAAGTTAACAGGTTCAATAAGTAATGAAGACATTAAAACGATACGGGAAATGTCCGCTCTTAATAATTTGGATTTAACTAAAGTAAAATTATCAGACAACAATCTACCAAAAGGGGCTTTTTCTAATTTCAAAGGCCATATATCATTACCTGCAACTCTTAAAGTAATACCTTCCAACACTTTCATTTCATATTCAGGAAGTATTACTTTACCTTCTGCATTAGAAACTATTGAACATAAGGCTTTCTTAGCTGCTAAAATCGATAAACTAGATTTTTCTAATATTCCTAATTTACATACGATTGATTATTCTGCATTTGAAGGGCTAACTTTAACAACAACCAATAATACTTTAGATTTTTCTAAAAATTTAAAATTAAATTCTTTTTTGCCATATGGTAGTTCTGTTGCAGGTCCTTTTACTGGATTTGTAGGAAACGTAATTTTACCGACTAACCTTAAAAAAATATCAAATCTAATGTTTGCTCAATTTACCGGTAGCATTACTTTACCTGCAGCTCTAGAAACTATTGAGCACAAAGCTTTTATATACTCTAAAATTGATAAACTTGATTTTTCTAATTCACCTAATTTAAATACTATTAATTACTCTGCATTCGAAAGACTTACTTTAACTAAAACCAACAATACTTTAGATTTTTCTAAAAATTTAAAATTAAATTCTTTTCTGCCTTATGGTAACGCTGTCGCTGGTCCATTTACAGGGTTTGTTGGAAACGTAATTTTACCAACTAATCTTAAAGAAATTTCAAATCTTATGTTTTCTCAATTTACGGGTAGCGTTATTTTACCTTATGCCTTAGAAACTATTGAGCACAAGGCTTTTATGTACTCTAAAATTGATAAACTTGATTTTTCTAATTCTCCTAATTTAAGTACAATTAAAGACCGAGCTTTTGAAGCTTTAGAAATTACTTCCAATAATAATACCTTAGATTTCTCCAAAAATTTGAAATTAACTTCTTTCATATCCAATCCCGGCACAAATTCTGGAGCTTTTACTCCTTTTAATGGAAACGTTATTTTACCCCCTAACCTTAAAGAAATTCCTAATCTTATGTTTTCTCAATTTACCGGTAGCGTTACGTTACCTTCTTCCTTAGAAACTATTGAGCACAGGGCTTTCTTATTTGCTAAAATCGATAAACTTGATTTTTCCAATACTCCTAATTTAAATACAATTAAAAACAGAGCTTTTGAATCTTTACAAATTACTTCCAATAATAATACTTTAGATTTTTCAACTAATTTAAAGTTAACATCTTTCATTTCTAATTCCGGTACAAATTCCGGAGCTTTTACTCCTTTTAATGGAAACGTTATTTTACCCCCTAACCTTAAAGAAATTCCTAATCTTATGTTTTCTCAATTTACCGGTAGTGTTACGTTACCTGCAGCTTTGGAAACTATTGAGAACAGAGCTTTTTTATTTGCTAAAGTCGATAAACTGGATTTTTTCAGTACCCCTAATTTAAATACAATTAAAGATAATGCTTTTGAAGGCCTACAAATTACAACAGATAAAACATTAAACTTTGTTAAAAATCTTAAATTAAAGTCTTTTCCTTCTCATCATAATTCTGCTTCAGGAGCTTTCTCAAATTATTCCGGGCATGTCATATTACCAATAAATTTGACTAGAATTTATAGTTATATGTTTTCTAAGTTTAACGGAAGTGTATGCCTTCCTGTAGCTTTAAGAGTTATTGATAATAGAACTTTCTATTATGCTAATATAGATAGACTTGATTTTTGTAAATCAATTATATTAACAGAAATAAAGGAGAGAGCATTCGAAAAATTAAATCTAACTGAAAATAAAACTTTAGATTTTTCTAAAAATTGTCAATTAAATACATTTTCATCTAATCCAGGAACAAACTCTGGAAGTTTTACCCTTTTTACAGGAAACGTGATTTTACCTCAGCACCTAAAACAAATCTCCACTCTAACGTTTTCACAATTTACGGGTAGTGTAACTCTACCTCCAGCTTTGGAAACTATTGAAGATAAAGCATTTATTTATGCCAAAATGAAAGAAATTGTGATCCCTTCAACTGTTAATTATATTGGTAATTCAGCTTTTATGGGAAATACTACTTTTGAAAAAATAATTAGCAATAACCCAACTCCGCCAAGATTAGGAAAAGAAGTATTTAAATCTGTTAACACAACTAGTACAAGATTAATTGCAAATACATGTGCTTACGCAGAAGCTGATCAGTGGAAAGATTTTATTAAGAATGCAGATTTGGTTGCTTGTGGTAAAAAAGCAAACTTTGCTTTTAATAATTATTTAACTACAGAACCTCAGATTAATGTATATCCCAATCCAAACAATGGCTTATTTAGTATTAATTTAGGAAATATATCCGAAGGGTCTATTGAAATTTCTAATATAAACGGAGGTATTATTTATTCTAAAAAATTCAATGGAATAAACGAAATTTATGTGGACATACAAACTCAGCCTTCAGGTATTTATATTGTTAACGTTATTTCAAATCAAACAGTAATAACTAAAAAAATTATAAAAAATTAATTATTAGGACAAAAAAATCGGGTTAATAACCCGATTTTTTTAGCTTTATACTATAGAAATGTAAAATCATTACAAAAAACTCATTCCTTCTTTTTCTGAAACTTTTTTATTTATTAAAATATCTTTCTCATTTATTCTTAATAAAACTTTAAACTTATCAAATATTAGTCTGATTGATTTCTTATCAAAGAAAAGAAATGCTCTAAATAGATCTGCTAAAAGTAATCTGTATTCAACAAACTTTCTATTTCCTTTTAACATTGGATTTGAAATATTTAATAAAACTTTTCTTTTATATTTTGTTAGTAATGCATCAAAATATACATGAGGAGATCTTTCTTCCCTATCATGATAAACTTTAACTGAAGGCACTACACCCACTTTCATTGAAAAATAACGTACTCTGTGAACGTAATTATCATCTTCCGCATAGTGATAAAAAGTTGGACTAAAACCTCCAATTTTTTCTATAGTTTTTTTGGGAAGCAGCCAACAGGCTGCCGGTACAAAATCGAAATTATAAATTAATTCATTATTTATTCTAGGTGTGCTTAATGCTGAATAAAGATATCTGCTTTTTAAAGGATTTATACAATTAAAGAACCCTTTATCAATCAAATTTCCTTCTCCATTCATATGCATTGGACTTAAAATTCCATAGTCCGGATATTTTATACAATTATTAATCAAAATTTCAATTGTGCTTTCTTCAACCCATGCATCTTGATTTAATAAGAAATAGTAATCAGCTCCCTGTTCATATGCTCTTTTAATTCCCATATTATTAGCTTTCCCAAAACCTTCATTTGAATAATTTTCAATAAGTTCAACAGATGGATAATTTTTCTTAATGAATTCAACACTTCCATCTGTCGATACATTGTCAATGGCTATAATATTTATTTTTAAAGTGGATTTTAGTAATGAATCAAAACATTTTTGAATCCATTTTTTTTGCATTCCATTAAAAATAACAACTATAGCAAAAATATTTTTATTCATTTTAATTTTATTATGCATGAAAAATTTTTAATATAAAATTTTCAATAATTATGAAATAGGCATTTCTTAACTAGATTTTGTTAATTTAAAATTTCTAATTAAAGAGAATTTAACATATTTCATAATTTTGAAAATTACCATCATATAACCTTTTACTCCCAACTTTTGTAAGTTTAAATATTTTATTTGTTTATTTAATGACCAAAAAAAAGGTGTTTTGTATTTATATAAATAACTTATAAATACATAATATTTATTTAATTCATATTCTTTATTATTTTTTTGTTCCTTAGGTATTGAATAATTTGACCGAATATTTATTAGTTCTGTAAACCATTCTTTAGACAAATTACCATATGAAAAATGTTTAATTAATATTTCTCCTGTAACAATATTAATATATTTTGAAGCAACTCTCAATGAAAAATCTATATCATAACCATGAAATCCTTTTATTTTATCATTAAATGGAAATTCTGAATATACATCCCTTCTGCAAGCCAAAAAAACCCCATCTAACGAATAAACTTTTTTGCTATTTCCGTATTTGTCATCTAATCTGTAAGTTAACACATTCTCATCGTTTGCATCTGATTGTATTAAATTAAAAAAACAAACTTCTTTTATTCCCCACCAAAAAGCCGGAACATTGGGCACATAAGTAGAACCTGCAACTCCAACAACTCCAATGTTTTTATCTGACAATAAGTTCAGTAACTTATTTCCCCAATTTTTGGTTATAAATATGGTATCTTCATGAATAAAAAGTAAATTTTCATATTTAGCCTGTTGAGCTCCTTGATTGTATGCACAACATATTCCCATTAATTTTGGATTCCAAATATTTATAATCTCATAGATAATATTATCTCCAATAGTTTCATTAACACTTTTACTAAATGATTGAAACCATTTATTATTATATGAGGAAACTATTATTGATATCATTCGTAATTTTCGTTTATCATATATGTATGAAATTTTTATTAATTATAAATAAAGGTTTATTAAATTTTTTTCAAATTGAATTGAAAAAATTATTTTACCATATTGGTATAACTTTATCTTTCTAATTTAATTTATATATATGTATTTAAGTCTTGGATTTGAATTTATTATTGAAGATATAATTAATTTTTAAATAAGTAATTCTTGATTTTATTTTATAGATAGTTAAGAAAAAAATTTTTACACTTGATAAACTTATGGAATTTATTTTATTAATGAATTATTTTCAAATTAATAACGAGCCAATTTAAATGAGACACTTTTGATATTTCATAAAAGCAATGAGCTTATAATAATATTTATATATACTCATTGTTTTATTATACAAATCTATTTTTTTTCTATGTGATAGATAATTCATTCCCCATATTTTACTCATACAAGTTATCTGTTTGTTTATTTTATTATTTTTCAAAAACTTATATACATCATTATTATCTTTAATGAATGAATCATATATTAATTTATTAAGAAAATATTTAGCAATTGGGGAATTATTTTTATGTTTATTATATATTTTAATATCATCCACAGCCCATCTATCTCTAGATAACTTTTGTGTAATACTATTTTTATGAATTCTATATTTAGCTGAAATATATTCTGAATATTGTATTTTATATTTTTCAGCTATTCTTAACCACATATCAAGATCTTCATAATTTAAGTTTTCATCAAAATAGCCAATTTTAGATAAAATATCACTTTTAATCATTATGGACATAGCCGGTATAAAATTTCCTTTTAATAATTCTTCATATATATTTTCGGAATTTATATGAAATACATTTGATTTATATTTTTCAATAAATTTACCTTCTATAGGA
This sequence comes from Apibacter sp. wkB309, assembly GCF_002964915.1. Taxonomy (NCBI): domain Bacteria; kingdom Pseudomonadati; phylum Bacteroidota; class Flavobacteriia; order Flavobacteriales; family Weeksellaceae; genus Apibacter; species Apibacter sp. wkB309. Next base: position 357,734 of record NZ_PSZL01000001.1, on the reverse strand, counting down.
TTAGAGTCTTCATCCATAAGATAAACATCAGAAAAAACCATTCCTAGACGATCATCTGTATTCTCTAATAATTGTACTTGGATTTCGGTTTTTTTAGGCAACATGAGATCATCTGTTGCTATCGATGAAATATATTTCCCTTTGGCAACTTTATATCCGTCATTAATAGTTTTACAAATTCCTTTATTTTCTGTATGCTTTATAAATTGAAATGGTTTATTATAAGTGAACAACCACTGATCTATTTTTTTTACGCTATCATCTGTGGAAAAATCATCAACAATTATTAATTCAATGTTCTTATATGTTTGCTGATCAATACTATCTAAAGTTTCTATTAGATGCTTACTATTATTATAATTGATAGCTACTATACTAACTAATGGTAATTCTTTATCCACAACAAGCCTATAACTTAAAATTGATTTATTTGATCAACTACTTTTTTTATTTCATCTTGAGTTAAAACAGGTGAAATGGGAATGCTTAAAATTTCTTTACTTAATTTTTCTGTTATTGGTAATTGTAAATGATTAAAGTTTGAATAAGCTTCCTGTTTATGAGGTGGTATAGGGTAATGAATTAAAGTTTGAATATTATTTTTTGATAAATATTCTAGTAATTCTTCTCTTTGTTTGCATTTAATTACAAATATATGCCATACATGCCCATGATTTTGAAGACAATTTTCAATTTTAGGTAATTCAATCTTAGGATTTTTAATATGGTTTAAATAATAATTAGCAACCTCTCTCCTTTTCTGATTTTCTTGATCATTATATTTCAATTTTAGGTTAAGAACTGTAGCTTGTATTTCATCTAACCTACTATTTAATCCTTGAAACTTATTCACATATTTTTTCTGTGATCCGTAATTAGCCAAAGTTCTTATAGTTTGCGCTAATTCAGTATCATTGGTACATACTGCTCCTGCATCTCCTAAAGCTCCTAAATTCTTTCCCGGATAAAAGCTAAAGCCTGAAGCATCTCCTAAGTTTCCTGTTTTAATACCTTCCCATTCTGCTCCAATTGCTTGAGCATTATCTTCAATAATTTTTAAATTATAATTTTGTGCCAATAATTTTAATTCATTGGAAAACACAGCTTGTCCATATAAGTGGACAATCATAATTGCTTTAGTCTTAGGGGTTATCTTTTCTTCAATTTTTGATATATCTATGTTAAAGGTTTGTTCATCAGGTTCTATAAAAATTGGTATCAATCCATTTTCTGAAACAGCTAAAACCGAAGCTATGTATGTATTGGCAGGAACGATTACTTCATCCCCTTCATTTATTATTCCTAATTCTTTATAACCTTTAATTATTAATCGTAAAGAATCCAATCCATTGGCAACTCCTATTGCTTCATTTACTCCAATATATTTTGCCAAATTATTTTCAAATTCTTTAACTTTTTCTCCTAAAAGATACCATCCTGATCGATATACTTTTATAATTTCATCTTCGATTTCTTTTTGAAATTGAAGATTGATTTTTTTCAAGTCTAAAAATTTTATCATAATTTTTGAATCTTACCTTCTTTTGATATTATGCCTTGTTGAATTGCGGGATTGCCATACCAAACCGTATAGGGGGGAATATCTTTCGTTATCACACTTCCTGCTCCAATTAGGCTATATTCTCCAATACTATGTCCTGCAATTATGGTTGAATTTGCCCCTATAGATGCTCCTTTTTTTATAATTGTTTTTTGGAATTCACTAGGATATTGCTTTGAACGGGGTATTAAATCATTAGTAAAGGTAACATTGGGACCAATAAAAACATCATCTTCTATAGTGACTCCGTCCCAAATCTGAACACCCGATTTGATGGTTACATTATTTCCAATTGTAACATCGTTTTCTATAAAAACATTAAAATTAATATTACAATTATTACCGATGATTGCGTTTTTTAATATAACACAAAACTGCCAAATGAAAGTATTATCCCCGATATTATGAGTTTGTACATCCGATGTTGGATGAATTTTAATCATTTTGTTAATTTTTTAAAATCTTCATAATCTCTTATATAATCTTGTTCCTTATAATAGTCAGATGCCAAGCATAATAAGACCGCATTATGTGAAAATTTAATATCACCCCAAACTTTAATGGGAATATACAATCCTTTTTCAGGAGAATCTAAGAGGAATGTATCTATATTTCCATATATATCTTCAGTAGTAATTTCAATTGTTCCTGAAACAGCAAATATTAATTGCTCAAGTTCTTTATGAGCATGCCCTCCCCTCTGCACATCTTGAGGGGTAAAATAAGTCCAATATACTCTTTTAATTTTAAAAGGAATATTTAAATTTTCTTCAGCAACTGTGATATATCCTAAAGCTGAAGATCCTATTTTTGATAATTCTATAATATGCGGCTTATTCATTATATAATATTCGGTTTTTCATTTTTATCCATAAAACTTATTCGAAAAATTAAGATCCGGACGAATTACTCCCGGTAGTAAATTGTTATTTGAGCCCAATGATTCATTTAATATTTCAAATTGAATTACCTCGTTTTGAATATATAATGGGTATTTTTGATCTTCCCCAAATATTAAGTTAAATTTATAAACTCCGGCATTTAATAAATTGGGTTCTATATGGCCTTTAACTATATAAATTCCTTTTTTGGAATCTTTATTCACTGTCACTAACTCTCCTGTATGAAAAATAACGATCTCATCAGAATTTCTTAATTCAAAAGTAACATCTAAATTTATGCCTTGTTTATTATTAAAAAATACTAATTCAAATTCTAATCCTGAAGAAATTGTTAAATAATTACCTTTCACAGGTTGAGTAGTAAACTTTAATATCTTTATATTTTCATTTCCCGGTGCGGAATCAATATCTCCATTATGTTCAAGAGATGATGGAACATTATTTAATTTTTGATAATATTCAACGGATTCCAAAGCCCCTCCCATATAAGATACGCCTCCATGCTGCATAACCACCCCCTGGTTGCATAGTGTTTTTATAGCTGCCATATTATGGCTTACAAATAGTACGGTCCTTCCATCATTAACACTTACATCTTTCATTTTTCCTAGGCATTTTTTTTGAAATTCAGCATCTCCAACAGCTAATACTTCATCTACAACTAATATTTCCGGCTCTAGATGGGCTGCAACAGCAAATGCCAATCGTACATACATGCCGGAGGAATACCTTTTTACCGGAGTATCTATATATCTTTCAACACCTGAAAAATTTACAATTTCATCAAATTTGGATCGAATTTCTCTTTTAGTCATTCCTAAAATAGCCCCATTTAAAAAAATATTTTCTCTTCCGGTTAATTCCGGATGGAACCCGGTTCCCACCTCCAATAAAGAGGCTATTCTACCATTTATTTTAATAAATCCTGAAGTAGGAGAAGTAGTTTTGGATAATATTTTTAATAAGGTAGATTTTCCTGCTCCGTTTCTTCCTATAATACCCAAGACCTCACCCTGCTTAACATCTAAACTAACCTCTTTCAATGCCCACACAAAATCTGAAGAACCTTTTGTCGTTCTATCATTCGTTTCCCCTATTTTAGCGAAAGGATCACCCTTGCCTATTGTTTTCCACCACCATCGTTTAAAATCCTGCTGCAAAGTTCCGGTACCTACCTGACCTAATCTATATAGTTTTGAAATATTTTCTATTTTTATTGCTAGATTCATATTGGAAAATAATGAATATACTTTTTATAAATTTTTGGATAAATATAATAATTTATGCATCAATTAAACAGTATCCATAAAGCTTCTTTCCACTTTGTTAAAAATTATAATACCAAAAAATATGCTAAAAAAAGCAAATAGAGTACTATATAATAAGCCTCCCCAACTCAAAACTCCTTCTCCTAGAAAGCCGTATTTAAAGGCTTCTATAATCGGTGAAATAGGATTAATCATAGCTAACCAATGAAAATTTTCGGGAAGTTTGTTATAAATCATGGATATAGGATAAATGATTGGAGTAGCATACATAAGTAATGACACTCCAAATGACAATAAATAGGATAAATCTCTGTATTTAGTTGTCATGGAACTAATAATCATACCTAAACCTAGTCCTATACCTGCCATAAGAACAAGTAAAATAGGAAGTAAAATAGCATATATATTTGTTTGAAGATGAACTCCTTTAAATATATAATAAAACAAAAATATCAGAAATAAAATAAATTGAATTAAAAATTTCAATAAATTACCGATAACTATTGACAAAGGCATGATTAAGCGAGGGAAATATACTTTTCCAAAAATACTTGCATTATCTCTGAATACTGATGAAGTTCCTGTTAAGCAATCTTGAAAATAATTCCAAAGAGTTAAACCCGATAAATAAAATAAAATACCCGGTATTCCATCTGTTTTTATACCGGCAATCCCCCCAAAAACAACCGTAAACATTAAAGAAGTTATAATTGGATTTATAAAAAACCAAAGGGGACCTAGAATGGTTTGCTTATAGTTAGCAACAAAATTTCTCCTTACCATAAGAACTAATAAGTCCCTATAATCCCAAATTTCTTTAAGCTTAAAATCTAATAAAGAATGCTTTGCACTTATATTTTCAGTCCATTTCTGAGTTTCTTCCATTTAATAATAAGCACTAACGTTTATAATAGGTAATATTTTTAAGATATTCTCCATACCCGCTTTTTCCATATTTATTAGCAATCTCATATAATTTTTCAATAGAAATAAATCCTCTCTTATAAGCAGTTTCTTCAATACATCCAATTTTTATACCTTGTCGTTTTTCAATTACACGTATATATTCCGTAGCATCATGAAGAGAATCAAAAGTTCCGGTATCCAGCCAAGCTGTACCTCTGTCCATAACTCCAACTTCCAACTCTTCGTTTTCTAAATATACTTTGTTTACATCTGTAATTTCATACTCTCCTCTAGCTGACGGCTTTAATTCTTTTGCTATTTCTACTACTTGATTATCGTAAAAATATAATCCCGGTACTGCATAGTTTGATTTTGGATTTAATGGCTTTTCTTCTATGGATATAGCTTTCATATCTTCATTAAATTCAACTACCCCATATCTTTCCGGATCATTTACATGGTAAGCAAAAACTATAGCTCCTTTTGGATTGGTTTTGGATCTCAATAATTGGCTTAAACCTGCTCCATAAAAAATATTATCTCCTAATATTAATGCCACCGAATCATCTCCTATAAATTTTTCACCTATAACAAAAGCTTGAGCTAAACCGTTCGGCGTATGTTGGATTTCATAAGTTAAGTTACATCCGAAATCTGAACCGTCTCCTAACAATTTTTTGAATGCCTCTTGATCATGAGGTGTGGTAATAATTAATATATCTTTAATTTCTGCATCCATTAAAACCGATAATGGATAATAGATCATAGGCTTATCATAAACAGGCATAAGTTGTTTACTTACTGCAATGGTAAGTGGGTATAATCGTGTTCCGGATCCTCCAGCTAATATAATTCCTTTCATATAATTATTTTATTATAAATGTATTAAACATAACATTATAATCCGACCTATCAGTATTATTTTTATCTTCAACTATTTGTAAAGTAATTGTTTTATCTTCATAGTGCATAGCCCCAACTTCACCGTAAACTTTGTCTCTGGTATCATCGGCTTCGTAATAGGTAGTTATCCAATTAAACTTACCAAGATGGGTTGATTTATTTTTGCTTGTAACTTTAAAATTTACTTTTTGATAAAAAAATTGAAGTTGATTGATTTGATCACTTACTATAGAGTCGGCAGATAATTTCTTATTAAAAATGCTAATCGCTATGGTACTTTCTATTTTGTAATTAGTGTATTTGTCTAATTCAAGATATCTAACTCCTTCTTTGAAATAATCGTTTTTAACTTTCCAATGTAAAGGTAAATTAATAGATAATCCTTCTTTTTGATAGGTATTAGTTGTTTGTTTTTTACTTTCCTTACTTTGTGTACAAGAATTTATTATAAATAACAACGAAAAAATAAATACACTTATTTTACTCATGATAGGTATTACGTTAAATCATATTGTTCATCATAATATTTTCGATATGAGCCACTGGTTACGTGGTTTAACCAATCTTGATTATCCATATACCAATCAATAGTCTTAGTTAATCCTTCCTCAAAATTTACGGAAGGTTTCCATCCTAGCTCTTTGTTTATTTTAGTAGCATCAATAGCATAACGTAAATCATGTCCGGGACGATCTTTAACAAAAGTTATTAATTTAGCACTTTCTCCTTCTTTTCTTCCTAACTTCTTATCCATCAATTTACATAATAAGTGAACTAAATCAATATTTTTCCATTCGTTAAAACCTCCTATATTATAATTTTCTTTGTTTTTTCCTTTATGAAAAACCTGGTCAATAGCTATGGCATGGTCAATTACATACAACCAGTCACGGGTATAATTTCCATCACCATATACAGGTAATGGGTTATTATTAATAATATTATGAATTAACAACGGGATAAATTTTTCCGGAAAATGATTTGGACCGTAGTTATTTGAACAATTGGTAATTACCACCGGTAAATCATAGGTATCTGTATATGCTCTTACAAAATGATCTGATGAGGCTTTCGAAGCCGAATAAGGGGAATGAGGATTGTATTTTGTTTCTTCAGTAAAAAAACCGGTTTCACCTAATGTACCATACACTTCATCGGTGGATACATGATGAAATCTTTTACCCTCATAATTATTATTCCATACTTTTTTTGCAGCATCTAAAAGAATAACCGTGCCTATAACATTAGATTTTACAAATTCCAAAGGTGTGGTTATGGACCTGTCTACATGAGATTCTGCGGCTAAGTGTATTACTCCATCCGGTTGAAATTCTGAAAATATTTCTTTTATTTGTTCTTCGTTAGTTATATCGGCTTTTAAAAATTGGTAATTAGGCTTATTTTCTATATCTTTTAAATTTTCTAAATTACCTGCATAAGTTAATGCATCTAAATTTAAAATTTTATATTCCGGATACTGATTTACAAATCTTCTGACTACATGAGATCCGATAAATCCGGCTCCTCCTGTAATTATTAATTTTTTCATTTATTTAAAATTATCTATCCATTTATTAATTTCCTACCAATACTTTTATAATAAAAGCCATGAATTTCTAATTCATCTACATTATAAAGATTTCTTCCATCAAAAATAGCTTTATTATTCATCTTTTTTTCTAAAATATCAAAATGAGGATGTCTAAATTCACCCCATTCTGTTACAATAATTAAAGCGTCTGCTCCTTCTACACATTCATACATATTGTTGGCATATTCTATTTTATTGCCTAATATTTTTTTTACATTATTGACAGCAATCGAATCGTATGCTTTTACTTTCGCTTCTTTATCCAGAAGCATGTTAATTATTTCAAGTGAGGAAGCTTCCCGAATATCATCCGTATTTTCTTTGAAAGCTAACCCCCAAATTGCTATTTGTTTATTTTTTAAATCACCTAAATATTTTTCGACTTCAGGCACTAATATGGTTTTTTGTCTTTGATTTACCTCTTCTACAGATTCTAAAATTTCAAAAGTATATCCAACTTCTTTTCCGCTTTTAATTAAAGCTTTTACATCCTTGGGAAAACAACTCCCTCCATATCCTACACCCGGAAATAAAAATCGATTCCCGATTCTTTCATCCGACCCCATACCTAATCGTACTTTATCAACATCTGCTCCTACCTTTTCGCAGTAATTAGCTACTTCATTCATAAAGGTGATTTTGGTGGCTAAGAAAGAATTGGAAGCATATTTTGTTAACTCAGAAGATTTTTCATCCATCTTTATCATTTTAGCACCGGCATTAGTTAAGGACAAATAAATTTTATCCATTATTTCAAATGCTTTTTGTGAACCAGCTCCCACAATTACTCTTTCAGGATTCATAAAATCTTCCACAGCGTATCCTTCTCGTAAAAATTCCGGATTTGAAACTACATCGAAAGGTACTTGTGTTTTTGATTTTATCAGGTTTTTGACTTTTTCAGCTGTACCTACCGGAACCGTACTTTTATTTACAATTAAGGTATATTCAGTCATTAGATCTCCTATTTGACCGGCAACTTCCAGTACGTAAGACAGATCCGCTGAACCATCTTCTCCAGGAGGAGTTGGCAAGGCTAAAAATATTACATTTGAAACTCGCATTGCTTCACTCAAATCCGTGGTAAAAAACAAACGACCTCCTTTTATATTTCTCAGAAATACTTCTTCTAATTGTGGCTCATAAATGGGTACTTGCCCATTTTTCATCAAGGAAACTTTTTCTTCATTTATATCAACACAATGTACACTATGTCCCAAATCTGCAAGGCATGTTCCTGAAACCAGTCCTACATATCCTGTACCAACAATTGTAATATTCATATATTTAAATATTTTACAAAAATATAATTTATATTTTATTAATTATTTTATCTATTAGTAATACAATAGGTTTTCAATAGGTTTAAAATAATTTATAAGATATCCCCCAGAAAAGAGATATATTTGCCGATCCCTTATCTTTTCCATACCCGGGAATAACTAAATTGTCTACATTTTTCTGTTTGCTGGAAAACAATAGAAATTTAGGACGAACCATGAAATCAATATAAAACGGTGAGTTTCCAATTTGAACTTTAGCTCCTGCAACTGCTTCTAACCAGCCGGAACTTACATTTGCTTCCGGTAAAGAACCTTCTCCAATTATTTGTATTTGTCCTTCGGGATTCATTCCCTTAAGAGGATATTTTTTTACATTTTGCTTGAAGGGGGAATAACCAAATCTTCCTCCTATATAAAACCCTTCGCCTGATTTTTCATAGTTGTTAGTTAAAATATAATTTATTCCTATTTCTCCAAAAACTCCTTTTGCATCTATATTCCAGTTATTTTTATTATAAATATTTTTTTCATACCCTACTTCGGCAACAGCCAACCACCTATTTTTAATTTTATAAGCGATAAAACTACTATAATTTTTTTTATCTGCAAAAAAACCAGCAACCGGATTTAATAAATCCACTCCTATAAATAGTTGATGCTTTGGATTTTTTACCGAAATAGAATCGTTGCTTTTAGTTTGGGAATGAGCATATATACCCAGAAATACACTAATAAGCAATACGTAAATTCGTAGAGGATTCATTATAAATTTGATTAGTTTGACCTGTTATGGATTTTATAGTTGTAAGCGCAGTTGCATCATAAGTTACCTCATTAAATATTACCTTGAATCCACATGCCTTTGAAACAAATTGCTGATCAGTCAGGTATTTTATTGTAATAATATTTTTACTTGAATCCGGAGTATGCAGTGTATCATATAAATAAAAAACAGTTTCGTCGGATAAAGAATTTAAAGGTAATTGAATACTGTCTTTTCCAATAAAGACACCTTCAGAATGTACAGAACCATCCGGCATTTTCCTGTCAACATATAATCGGGTTTTCTTATATTTACTACCTAAACTATCCAATTCTATAGTTAATCTCGGTGTAGTAACTTTGTCGCAAACATCATCATCTACACAGGAAAAAACAAGTAAACCTATAAAGAATAGGACGAATAGTATATTTATTTTTTTTTGAAACATTTTTATTTTAGTTTAAGAAGCGCAACGCTTTCAACATGATAAGTCTGTGGAAACATATCTACAGCTTGAACTTTTACAACCTTGTATTTTTCTTTCATCAACTCCAGATCCCTAGCTTGTGTTGCTGAATTACAACTTACATAAACTATTTTTTGGGGGGCTATGCGTAATATAGTTTCTACTACATTTTTATGCATTCCTTCTCTCGGCGGATCGGTAACAATAATATCCGGATGACCGTTTTCATGAATAAACTCTTCCGTGAATATATCTTTCATATCTCCACAATAAAAACGACAATTTTTAATATTATTATATTCAGCATTTTCTTTCGCAGCATTTATTGCCTCGGATACCGCTTCTACACCGACCACAGTTTTTGCTTTACGAGAAATAAATTGCGCTATGGTTCCTGTTCCTGTATAAAGATCATACACTACTTCATCGCCTTTTAAATCAGCAAATTCTCTTGCTATTTCATATAATTTAACGGCTTGTTTATAATTGGTTTGAAAAAATGATTTGGGTCCAATTTTAAATTTTAGTCCTTCTATCTCTTCCGTTAAAAAACCATTTCCATGGAATATTTTAACATCCAAATCATATAAGCTGTCATTTCCTTTAGAATTTATTGCATAAAGAATCGTTTTTACTTCAGGAAATTCTTCGCGAATATAGTTCAACATTTTGCTAATATTTTGTTCATCCTCTCTAAAAAACTGTAGCAAAACCATTAGATCATTTTTAGAGTTTGAACGAATCATTAATGTTCTAAGAAATCCGCTTTGTTCTTTAAAATCATAAAATTCCATCTTATGCTTTAAAGCAAACTCTTTAATAGAATTTCTGATTTTATTTGAAGGTTCTTGTTGTAAAAAACATTCTTTAATGTCTAATACTTTATTCCATTGTTGGGGTATGTGAAAGCCCAACGCATTTTTATCTTCAATATCTATATCGGATTGTATTTCCTCAGATGTCAACCATCGAGCATTAGAAAAGGAAAATTCCATTTTATTTCTGTAGAAATACTTATCCGTTGAAGGGACAATGGTTAATTCTTGAAAATTATCAATTTTTCCAATTCTTTTTATATTATTGTAAACCTCTTTCTCTTTATATTCTAATTGTTTTTCATAAGAAAGATTTTGCCATTTACACCCTCCGCATATTCCAAAATGCATACATTCGGGATCCACTCGATCAGAAGAATAGTTAATAAAATCTAAAACTTTAGCTTCGTAATAATTTTTTTTAGACTTAATTACCAGGGCATTAACTACATCTCCCGGTACGGCATACCCTACTAATACTGTTTTTCCTTCTTCAGTTTTTCCTATCGCAACCCCTTTAGCTCCGGCAGTAGTAAGCTCTAAATTGGGGATTTGTATATTTTTTTTTCTTCTCAAATTACAGAATATAAAATAAGATTACAAAAATACACAAAAAATGTATTCTATAAAAAGAGTTTATATTTACTGATTTTGAACTGAATACTCTTCATATTTTTATCTTATAAAACTATTTTAATCTAAAAAAATACTGTATTTTTGAGTTTTGAAAAACAATACAAAATTAATTAGTCCACAATGAATTTATTATCCGATCGCGTTAATCGTCTTAGCTATTCTCAAACCTTTGTAATGTCTAACAAAGCTCGAGAATTAAAAGCCCAAGGAATCAATGTTATTAGCTTGACTTTGGGAGAGCCTGATTTTGAAATTCCTGAATTTGTAAGGGAATCTGCCATCAAAGCGATTAATGATGGTGTTAAATCTTACACCCCCGTTCCCGGATATCTTGAATTAAGAAAAGCTATTGCTAATAAATTTAAAAGAGACAATAATTTAGAATATAAACCCGATCAAATAGTTGTTTCCACCGGAGGAAAACAGTCTATTATTAATGTATTGCTTTCGATCATTAATGATGGGGATGAAGTAATTGTTCCTGCTCCTTATTGGGTAAGCTATTATGAAATGGTTAAACTTGCCGGTGGGGAAAATATTGTGGTAACTACTACCATTGACACCGATTTTAAAATCACCCCCGAACAGCTTGAGAATGCTATAACTCCAAAAACCAAAGCGTTTTTATTCAGCTCTCCATGTAATCCTTCGGGAACCGTCTATACTAAAGAGGAATTATATGCCTTAGCTAAGGTATTAGAAAAGCATCCTAACGTAATTATTATTTCTGATGAAATATATGAATATATAAATTATGAAGGAAAACACGAAAGTATAGCTCAATTTTCTGAAGTTTTTGATCAGACTGTAACAATTAACGGCGTATCTAAATCGTATGCTATGACAGGTTGGAGAATTGGATATTTAGGAGGCCCAAAATGGCTTACTGATGCTTGTGATAAAATTCAAGGACAAATGACCTCAGGGGCAAATTGTATTGCTCAAATGGCATCTATAACAGCTATTGAAGCTGATCCTTCGGTTATTAATTATATGATTGAAGGTTTTAAAAAGAGAAGGGAGCTTGTATACAATTTACTGCATGAAATTCCGGGATTTAAAGTTAATAAACCGGCCGGAGCATTTTATTTCTTTCCTGATGTATCTTTTTATTTTGGAAAGACTATTCAAGGACATAAGATTACAAATTCCGATGATTTTGCTTTATTATTATTAGAAAAAGCACATGTAGCTACAGTGGGTGGTGTATGTTTTGGAGACAGTAATTGCATACGATTATCGTATGCGGCTTCTGAAGAAGATCTTATTGAAGCATTAAAAAGAATCAAAAATACCCTATCGTAAAAAAAATCATTTCTTAGTTATAAAAAATAAAAGCTGTGAAAATTCACAGCTTTTATTTTTAGTAAATATTCAAACCTAATTTATATAGGCTCCGGTCAATTTTTCTATTTAGATAAATCAACCGTTTCTGCTGTCGGGGCATTGTTCATTACTGATTTTACACCATTCTTAGCATTAGTTTCATTGTCATAAAGCTCGCTGGTTCCTACTATTTGTCCGTTACCGGCTTTTAAGTTAAAGAACCATTTTTTGTTAGTGGACTGTTTCAATTCAAAACGATCTTCGTTTTTGGAATTTCTTTTTACAGAACTAACACCTTTTTGACAATTTGTTTTTTGGGTGTATCCTTCACTTGCCAGGATAATTTGCCCGTTTTTTGCTTTCAGTCTAAATCGAAAAGCACCTGATTTGTCTTTAAAAATTTCAAACATAGTTGTACAAATTTTAGTCTTACTTTATTAAGCTTTTTAGTGTTATTTATCCAACTATATTACAATATTCTTGTTTTTTTCAACAAATAATAGAGTAACAATGTTCTCTTTTTCTAAACAATTTCATACAAAGATATAAGTTCTAATTAATAAAGAACAAGAATAATATATTTTTATGACATAATACACATAAAGTTTGCAAATATTATTTTCATAAGTGCTTGTTTAACATGATTTTTTGTCTTTCCACTTCATAACAAACAATTGCAACTGCATTGCTTACATTTAATGAATCTATTTGTCCTTTCATAGGAATTAGTATATTTTCTTTTATTTTATCTTTCCAAAAATCAGAAATACCGGAATGCTCTGTTCCAAATATGACTGCAGCTGATTCTGTAAAATCAACATTTTGTATAATTTTTGAGGTTTCAGTCATATAAGTAGCATAAATTGGTACATCCATTTTTATAAGAAAATCATATATATTTGCATTATTTGTTGATATAATAGGAATATTAAAAAAACTTCCTACCGATGACCGTAGTACATTGGGATTATATAGATCTGCTTTTTCTTCACATACTACAACCATATCTACACCAAACGCATCTGCTGACCTGCATATTGCCCCAAGATTACCCGGTTTTTCAATTGATTCAATAATCAGGATAAATGGGCGATCCGGTAATTTTATTTGGTCTAATTCATAGGTCTTATATTCATAAACCCCCAGTATGCCTTCAGATTGTTTCCTATAAGCGATCTTATCATAAACAGATTGTGATACTTCATATTTTATAGCGGAAGAAGGAAGTGTTATAGAATCTTGAAAAATATGTGGTTGTATGTAAAATTCAATAGGAACAAAACCATTTTTTAAGGCGAAAAAATTTTCGTTTTTGCCTTCAACAATGAATTTCCTTTGACTTTTCCTTTCTTTACTTTTTTCTAATAATTTTACTAAATTCTTTATTTTTGGATTTTTATTACTTTCTATATACATGATATAAAAGAAATTTGGCAAAAGTAAAAAAACTTATTCATTATTTAGATAATTTTATTACTTATATTTGAATTATTAGCATGAAAATTAAAAAACAATCCTTTTTTTATAGTCTTTTCTTTAGTGTTTTAGTAATAATTTCCTTAATCCTTAGTTATAACCTTTCAACTAAAAAATTAAATCTTGGGCAATTTAATATAGAACAGCTAAGTTCAGAAGATATTATTATAAATTATATAAAAACACATCATTCCTTACCAAATTATTATATTAAAAGATTAGATGCGCGTAAAGCCGGTTGGAAACCCGAAAAAGGTAATTTATGTCAAATACTCCCGGGAAAAGTAATTGGCGGTGATATATTTAAAAACAGAGAAAATAAGATTCCGTCCAAAAAGGGAAGAAAATGGACGGAAGCCGATTTGAATTATAAGTGCGGAATGAGAGGTGCCGATCGTGTTATTTTTTCGAATGATGGACTAATTTTTGTAACTTATGACCATTATAAGACTTTTCAACAAAGATGAAAACAGTTTCTTTTGATTTTGACTCTATTTCTTCTTTACCTAAATTTTACCGAGTTTTTCAAAAAAAATTCGGACTTAATCCTCATACGGCTAATAACTTGGACGGACTTTGGGATACGCTTACCGGTATTATTGAATTGCCTGTAAAAATTATTTTTCAAAACTTAGATTTAGATAAACTCCAAAAGTTTAAACAATTAATTGCCTTATTTGAAGAAGCTGAAAAAGAAACTGATAGAGAACTCGTGTTTTCTTATTTTTTATCCAACTAACTTATAATTTTGGATTACCTTTGTTGCTAATGTTGCTAGAAACATAAATTTACTTTATTAAAAACAATATACTGTGTCCGATAAAAAACTAGTCATAATTCCTACATACAATGAAATTGAAAACATTGAAGATATTATTTCATGTGTGTTTAGCCTGGAAGAGGATTTCGATATATTGATTGTAGATGATTCTTCTCCTGATGGCACAGGAGAGACGGTTGCCGACTTAATCCCAACATATTCCAATCGTCTTTTTTTAGAAGTTCGAAGTACTAAAAACGGCTTGGGAAGAGCCTATATCCATGGTTTTAAATGGGCATTGCAAATGGGATATGATTATATTTTTGAAATGGATGCTGATTTTTCACATAATCCGAATGATTTAATTAAACTGTATCGGGCTTGTAAAAATGGAGCAGATTTAGCTGTTGGTTCTCGTTATTGCCAGGGAGTTAATGTAGTTAATTGGCCGATGAATCGGGTACTACTTTCTTTTTTTGCCTCCAAATATGTGCGTTTGATTACCGGATTGCCCATTAATGATTCTACTGCCGGTTTTGTATGTTTCACTCGAAAAGTATTGGAGGAATTACCTCTAGATCAAGTGGAATTAGTAGGATATGGCTTTCAAATTGAAATGAAATTTAGAGCGTATTGTAAAAAATTTAAAATTGTTGAAATTCCTATTATATTTACAGACCGAACTAAAGGAAAATCGAAGATGAGTGGAGCCATCATCAGTGAAGCTGTTTTCGGAGTAATTAAAATGAAATTTATGTCTTTATTAGGAAAATTATGAGGCTTTATTTATATATGTTTATTAGTCTGTCTTTATTGCTTTTTTCTTGTCAACATCCTCTTGAAAAACCTGATCATCTGCTCTCTAAAAAGGATATGATTGCAATTTTAAGTGACATATATTTATATAAACAAACTCCAACCAATCTTCCATTGGATCAAGAAACTGCTTTTGATACATACGTTTCTATATTTAAGGCTCATCATACCACTAAAGAAATTTTTCAAAACAGTTACATATATTATTATACAGACGTAAATGCTTTACAGCATATATATGATAAAGTTATTGATAATCTTAAAAGTAAATTAACTAAAGATCAACAACAACAATTAAAAGAAGAAGAATCACCCGAAAACCCTTGATAAAAATGAAAATCAAATTTTTAGTTCTATGTATATTTTTTGTCTCAATAGTATTTTCACAAGATAAAAAAATATATAATCCTGATGAACATGCTCAACAAAAAATTGATTCTTGTATTAGTGAAGCTAAAAAAGAAAATAAGTTTATTTTACTTCAAATCGGTGGAAATTGGTGTATCTGGTGTATTCGATTCAATACTCTAACTCAAAATAACGATATTATAAAGAATATTTTAACGGAAAATTATATTGTATATCATTTAAATTATTCAAAAGAAAATAAAAATGAGTCTATTTTAGCTAAGTTAGGATATCCTCAACGTTTTGGTTTTCCGGTATTCGTAATCTTAAATGAAAAAGGTGAAAGAATTCATACGCAGCAATCTGATTTTTTAGAAGACAACAATTCAGGATATGACGTTAAAAAAGTTGAAAAATTTTTAAATGGTTGGTCGCCAAAAGCCCTTGATCCCAATATCAATAATTAATAGAAGGTACTTTCGTTTATTATTAAAAGCATATGTTAGCTAATAAAAGCTATTATTTATTATTCTAAATTTTAAATATGATCTTTATGAGATTTGACAAAAATATATTGTTATCTATAATTTTATGCATATTCGTAGTAAATATTAATGCTCAAAAAATAACATTAGAAGAAATATGGAGCGGTAAATTTTATCCAAAAACCATTTCAGGAATAAAATCTTTAAAAAATGGTAAAGAATATACTATTCTAACTAAAAATGGTATTGAAAAATATTCCTATGAAACCTTTGATAAAATAAATACGATCATTTCGGGTACATATTCCGATTATTTATTTAATAACGATGAAAATTATCTGCTTTTAGAAAATGAATCGTTTCCAATATATCGACGCTCAAAATCGGGAATTTATACTCTGTATAACATAAAAACCCAATCATTTTTTGAGGTTTTCAACAAAAAGCCCATACAAGAACCTATTTTTTCTCCCGATGGTACTAAAATAGCATTTGTTTATGAAAATAATATCTATTATCAAGAATTTCCCTCATTGCAAATAACGCAAGTTACGCATGATGGAAAAAAGAATAAAATCATAAATGGAATTTCAGATTGGGTTTATGAAGAAGAGTTTGCTCATGTCAGAAATTTTGAATGGTCGCCGGACGGAAAAAATATTGCCTTTATACATTTTGATGAATCTCATGTTAAAGAAGTTGATATTCCATTATATGAAAACTATTTGTATCCCGATCATTTCATTTACAAATATCCAAAAGCAGGAGAAGACAATTCTATTGTTAGCTTAAAGTTATATAATTTAGATAAAAAAGAAATTAATACGGTTTCTTTATCTAATTACGAAAACTATTATATTATAAATGTTAAATTCTCACCCAATGGAGATTTATTCGCAATAACTTCCAATCGTTTTCAAAATAAAATTACTGTTTTAAAAATAAACCCAGCCAATCTTAACACTCAATTATTAGTAACGGAAACATCCACTACTTGGATTGAAACTGACAAACTTTATATTAATTTATTAGCCGATGGAAGTTTTATTTTAAACTCCGAAAAAAACGGCTACAATCACTTATATCTTTATAATGCTAAAGGACAATTAGTAAAACCTATTACTAAAGGGAATTGGGGCGTAATTCGGATTTATGGAATGGATAATAAAAATTCCCTCTTATACTTTCAATCCAATGAAAAAGGATCTAGCAATAGGATAGTAGCCTCCGTTAACATCAAAACCGGTAAACAGAAAATTTTAACGGATGAAACAGGAACCCATAATGCTTCTTTTAGTACTGATTTTTCTTATTTCATCGATCAATTTAGTACAGCAAATACACCTCCTGTATTTACATTGAGGAATAATAACGGATCTATATTAAAAACTCTGGAAGATAATTCGTTCTTAGTATCTTATGCCAATAAGAAAGAAATTCAAAAATTAGAATTTATTGAAATTCCTACTAAAAATGGGATTAAGTTAAAATCATACATGATTAAACCTATAAATTTCAGTCCTGATAAAAAATATCCTGTTTTAATGTATGTATACGGTGGACCCGGATCTCAAACGGTAACTAATTCTTGGGATTCACTCAATTATTGGTGGCACCAAATGCTTGCGCAAGAAGGATATATAATTGTTTCCGTTGATGGTAGAGGAACCGGTGGAAGAGGGGAAAACTTTAAAAAATCAACATATAAACAGCTAGGTAAACTTGAACTTGAAGATCAAATTGCTACTGCAAAGTGGTTGCAAACCCAATCCTTTATTGATTCTAACAGAATTGGAATATGGGGCTGGAGCTTTGGTGGTTATTTAACTTCTCTATGTATGACAAAGTCTAATGGATTATTTAAAATGGGAATAGCTGTTGCGCCGGTAACCAATTGGAGATTCTATGATACTATATATACCGAACGATTTTTACAAACTCCACAAGAAAATCCAACAGGATATGATGAAAATTCACCTGTAAACTTTGCAAAAGATTTACAGGGTAAATTTTTAATTATTCATGGAACGGCAGATGACAATGTACATTTTCAAAATTCTGCAGCAATGATCAAAGCTCTTATTGAAAATGGAAAACAATTTGATACAGCTATTTATCCTGATAAAGATCATGGAATATATGGCGGAAATACTCGATATCATTTATATCAAAAAATGACTGATTACATTAAATCAAATCTGTAAGAATTCTTTAAATATTAACATTTACTGTTGATACATATATGTTTTTAGTACTTTTTTGAATTGTATCAAATAAAATTTCACAAGAATAATAAAGAAAATTCACTACTCTTTATCTTATGAGCTTAAGGGCAAAATATAATTTATTAATCCATATTAAGAAATTCAAAGATTTAATTACAAATAAATAAAATCAATTATAATGCTGTAGTTACAGTTTTTATGACGAGACAATATAATTTATAAATTTTAGCTAAAATATTCAAAAAAGATACGCAAAATATACTTTGGCTTTATTTTTGTGATAAAATAAAATAATTTATACTTTATACCTCTTATTAATTTTTCCTTTATACTAATTATTTAATATTTTATTTTAATATAAATTTTTAAACCAACAAAAGAGCAATATGATTGAATTTTATTTTCTGATACATTAGTTATTTTAATATTATTATATTAATACAAACAACTTATTTAAATATTTATTCTAATTTATATTATAACTAATACGGAAATCTTTTTTCTATAAAGGGTTACGTCCAATTATTAATCCCTATACCAAATAAAAGAATGTATTATCTTTGTTTAAAAAATTATCAAGATGACAATATATAAAGCCAGAGAATCGACAGATGTAATTGAAAGATTATATATTACCATGCGTCATCTTTTTAACCGAGGTGGCTTCAAACCAACGGGTACTTCAGGACTTGAATTAAGAAACTATTTATTAAAATTAAATCCGGAAATATATGGATCAATAGCTGATCCGGATAAAGTTGAACTTAATGGGCTCAACTATGTTTTAGATAGGCTCCCCCAAGGTATTGAAGAATGTTCATTTATATTTTTAACCTCCAATGAAGGGTTAGACAAATCATCATTTACCCCTATCTATCCTAAAAAAAGAAGGAGAACTTGTTATCGGGTGGATGAGCATCAAATGAACATTGAAGTTTTATTAGGAAGATCCGAAATTTATGACATCCTTACTCACCTTACTTTTTTATACAATGAAGCCGATAAAATTAGAAAAAGAACTCATGATTTTAACGGAAAAGTAGGAAGAATCTGGATATCTGTTGAAAATGCAGCCTTAAGCTCTGAACCTTTAAAAAGAAAAGAAAGAGAGGTAATTTTAGCCCACATAGCCACCATGCTGGGCAGAAGCTTTGATGAAGTAATTACTGCTTATAAAAACTTTCAAGAAACAAATGATCCTGACCGTTTTATAAAGATTATTTACAATTTAGGAAGGGTAAGTAAAGAAGACGAATTAGGGATTCGAAGAAGAGAAATATTTTTCAGCTCCATTTTGAAGGAAAGAGTGGGTCATCATTTATTTGGTGAAAAATGGGCGGAAAATGTTAAAAAAACATTAATTAAAAATAAGTTAATAAATAAAAAAATTCACATTATAAGCTCCAATATGCATAGTGTGAAAAATATGTTGTATGCTTTTGATTCTTTAAATAAGACTTTTCATGCAGATGAAGAATTAAAAATGTATGAAGATTTAAGTAAAAATTTAGATTTAGTTGATTCTGTAAAAAGTTATGCTCAAAAAAATGGCATGATATACAGTAAAGATACCAGCGGATCAAATATTGACGTTCAAATCTTCGATCTATCTAAAATAAATTTTAAAAACACACCTTTTAAAAATATTAAAAACATAAACAAAGAAGACATTTTAATTGTTTTCGATTATGCTTTCGGAGAACAGGCTTTTGAGATAATGGACGAATTATTAAGGCCAATAAATAATGCGAAAGAAAAATTAAAGCTAAATGTTGACTCAATATCTATCTTAGGTAAAGCCGGAATTTTAGTTGGAAATAAAGGCGATATTATGATTCCAACTGCCCATATATTTGAAGGGACAGCAGATAACTACCCTTTTCATAACCAACTTTCTTTAAAAGATTTTGAGGGATATAATATTAACGCTTATAAAGGAGCCATGATTACCGTATTAGGTACTTCTTTACAAAATAAAAATGTTTTGACTTATTTTATGCAAACATCTTGGAAAGCCATCGGTTTAGAAATGGAGGGAGCACATTATCAAAAAGCTATTCAAGTAGCATCTAAAATACGTCATCATATAGGTGAAAACGTAAAATTAAGATATGCTTATTATGCCTCAGATAACCCTTTAGAAACCGGAAGTACATTGGCCTCCGGAGGATTGGGTTTAACCGGTATAAAACCTACGTATTTGATCACTCAAAAGATACTTGAGCAAATTTTAACTATTAAGAATTAATTATATAAAATAAATGGATAACGAAAATAAAAATTTAAATTTGGAAAATAATAAAAATTTAAATCCAGATCATGATTTTATAAGTCTCTTAGATTATTTTAAAAACATCTTTAAAAATTTTTTTTATTCTACTCTTAATTTTTTTTGGAAGAATATTATAACACCCCTTTTATGGTTTTTTATTTTATTAAAAAGATATTTTTTCATAATAGTAATTACTGTAATAATATTTGGCTTAGTAGGATATTTCAATAAAAGAGTTTTACCTAGCTATTATAATTATGAAATGATTTTAGCTCCTAATTTTAAAAGTGCGTCCAAACTTTACCAACAAATTAATTCATATAATCAATCATGCGGAAAATTGGATAATGCATTTTTCAAGGATTTAAAGTCAATTTCGATCAGTCCCATAAAAACTTTTACAAGCGAACTAGATATTTTCTACCGTTATGTACAAAAAAATTCAGATTTTTATAAAAATGATACTATTTTTTCAAGACAATTTAAAATAGAGGATTTCAGAAAACTTTTGGTAGATACAGATTATCCTAATCATATTGTATACATTACATCTTTAAAAAAACTTTCACCTGATGAAATCAAAAGTAAAATTATAGATCCCATTGAAAATGATATTTTTTATAAAAAAATTAAAGATGCTAATTTAAATTCTCTGGATATTAAAAGCAATCTATATAAAAAAGATTTAAAAGTAATTGATACCTTATTATTATCTATAGCTAAAGGAGACAAAACTAAAGTTTCCTCTTCCATATCATTAAATGGAGAATCAAAGACAAACGTTGAACAAGACTTACTTAATAAATCCTTAGAAATAACCAAATCATTAGCTGAAATTGAAGTTGAAAAAGTTCAAGAATCTCAAGTAATATCATTAATTTCTGAGCCACAATTAGTAAATAGTAAATCTTTATTTTATAAACGTGATACTCTTACTTTCGCATTAGCGGGTCTAATATTTTCAATAGCTGTAATTTTATTAATTCAATTTGTAAAATATTTAAATAAATTTGAAAAAAAACATTCTTAAAATAGCTATTATAGGATACGGCCATATAGGAAAAATACACTTTGAAAATATATCACATAATGAAAATTTAAATGTAGTTGCTTTGATAGATACGGATAATTTTGTTTTGGAAAATAAAAATATCCCTATTTTTCAAAGTATATCAGAATGCCATATTATTTTCCCTGATATTGATTTGTACATAATTGCAACACCTAACGGTTACCATTATAGACAAACGAAAGAAATCCTGGAATTATCTAAAAATGTGTTGGTGGAAAAACCCATTACATTTCATAAATTCCAAATTGAAGAATTAATTACTATTGCAAAGAATAATAATGTTCGATTATTTACCTCTTTGCAATTACGTTTTTCACATATAATAAATCATGTCAAAAATTTAATTGACAATCATTATTTAGGTGAAATTTTTCTTATAAATATTGAATGTTTTTGGAACAGAAATAACCGCTATTATAAAAAAGATTCATGGCGTGGAACAAAACAGTTAGATGGAGGAATACTGTTTACGCAATTTTCTCATTTCATAGACATAATACATTATTTGTTGGGAAAAATTGAATTAATAAGCAATTTAACTACCAATTATACGCATCAAAACGTAATTGAATTCCCCGATAGTGGAATTTTACAATTTAAATCGGGAAAGACACTGGGAAGTATGTGTTACACCATCTCTACCTACGAAAAAAACTTTGAATCATCAATTACTATCATTGCAGAAAAAGGAACAATAAAAATTGGTGGCCAATATTTGGATCAACTAGTACATTATAATGTAAAAGAGAGCTTTTTTAAAGGTATTGATTTACCTAAAGAACCGCTTCATAAATTGTTATATAAAGAAATAGTACACTCGTTAAAAAATTCAACCTCATCTTGTTTAGATGCTGAAAATTCGATTGAAACTATTGATTTTATTGATAAAGCGTCTAGCTATTTAGCCTAAACAAATAGGCTTATTTATAAATTAGTAAAGGAATAATTATTTCCAATCTATAAAATATTTTATTGTAATTTTATCAAAATACAAATCAAAATTTGAATTTTTACTTAAAAATTATTTTTTTGATTAAATATCTTATGAAAAATAATATTTGATTTGTATTTAATATAGTAATTTTGCTATATGAAATTAATTTCACAATTAGGAATTATATTACTGTTGTATTTTATTGGTGAATTAATAGTTTTCATCCTGCAAATAAAGATACCGGGAAGCATAATAGGTATGCTGTTATTACTTGTATCTTTACAATTGAATATCATAAAAGTGGAAGATATAAAAGAAGTGGCTACTTTCTTTTTAAATAATATGCTGATTTTATTTATACCTTTAGGGGTTGGATTAGCTTCCCAATGGGACTTAATCTCTAAGGAATGGTTAGCAATTTTAATATCCATTATACTTAGTACCTTTATCGTGTTATTAACTGTAAGTTTACTTATTAGAAAGAAAAAAGAATGAAGGAATTTTTAGATACTCCTCTTTTTCATATAACGTTAACCTTACTGGTTTTTTGGTTATGTAATTTGTTGTTTACTAAATTTAAATATAAAATACTTCATCCGGGTATAACCTCTATAATCTTATTGATTGTCTATTTAAAAGTGACACATACTTCGTATGAAGATTATAACAATAATACCTCTTTAATTTCTTTTTGGCTGGGACCATCCGTGGTAACTTTGGGTCTACCGCTTTATTTGTATATAAAACATTTAAAAGGCAGTTATATAAGAGTTTTTATCGCTATGATAGCGGGAAGTCTTTCGGGAATTATTTCCGTGGTTGTTATAGCAAAAATTTTAGGTGCTTCAGACATTATAGCTTATTCATTATCTCCAAAATCAGTAACAACGCCTATTGCAATGGAGGTATCAAAAGGACTGGGAGGCATTCCGTCTCTTACTATTGCAATTGTTTTCATTACCGGATTTGTCGGTGCCCTGTTTGGATGGGGATTCCTAACTAAATTAGGAATTAAAGATCACAAAGCAATCGGAATAGCTGTGGGTTCTGCTTCTCATGCTATAGGTACAGCGGAAATTGTTAAAAACGGTGAAAAATTTGGCGCTTACGGAGCACTTGGAATGGCTTTAAATGGTGTACTAACTGCTATATTTGCTCCTATACTAACTCCGTATTTAATCCAACTATTAAATTCGATTGGATAAATATTCGTTGTGGTTAACTTTTTGTAACAATAAATAATTACTTATTAATATAAATTTATCTGATAAGTTTTTATGAAAAAGGCGAATATTTAAATAAATTTTAAAATATATTATGACTAAGAAAAAGAGAATAATTTCTACTAAACATAAAGAGAAACTACGAAATTTAAAAAGAAATATACTTAACATCTTTATAAAAAACCCGAATAAACAATACAATTATAAACAAATATCCACAATATTGGATTACAAAAATCCCAGACAAAGAGAATTTGTAATACAAGGACTTTTAAGTTTGGTTTCTGAGAAACAACTAACAGAAATAAAAACCGGAAAATATCAAATCAATTCCATAAAAGAATCCGTTACCGGAAAAATTGATTTCAGTCAGAATGGTAATGCCTATTTAATTGTCGACGGTCTTGAAAAAGATATTTTTATACCGAAAGGAAAAACAGGAAAAGCTTTACAAAATGACATGGTAAAAGCTATAGTCCATCAATTTAAAAACAGAAAACCGGAAGGAGAAGTAATTGAAATCCTGGAACGTTACAAAACAAAATTTGTTGCAAAATTTGAATATTCTCCGAACAAAAATTTTGGATTTGCAGTAGTTAATAAACCTTCCGTTCACACTGATTTTTTTATACCAAAAGATAAATTCAACGGTGCAAAAAACGGTCAACTGGTAGTGGTTCAACTCCTCGATTGGCAAGATAAAGAAGACAGTCCTACGGGATCTATTGTTGAAGTATTAGGAGATCCGGGAGAAAATGAAACTGAAATCCATGCTATTTTAAGTGAATATGGGTTACCTTATACATTTCCATATGAAGTTGAAAAAGAAGCGGAAAAACTTGATATACGCATATTAGAGGATGAAATATCTAAAAGAAGAGATATGCGTACTGTCACTACATTTACCATTGACCCTATTGATGCCAAGGATTTTGATGATGCACTCTCTATCGAAAAGTTAGACAACGGCAACTGGGAAATCGGAATTCATATCGCAGATGTTTCCCATTATGTAAAACCGGGAACCCTATTAGATAAAGAAGCCTATTTAAGAGGAACTTCTGTGTATTTAGTCGATAGAGTCGTTCCAATGCTTCCTGAAGTTTTAAGCAATAATGTTTGTTCCTTACGTCCTAAAGAAGATAAGTATACTTTTTCCGCCGTATTTGAATTGGATGAGAAAGCACAAGTAAAAAAACAGTGGTTTGGACGAACGGTTATTCATTCGGACAGAAGATTCACTTATGAAGAAGCCCAAGAGATTATTGAGGGAAAAAAGGGCGATTTTGAAGAAGAAATACACACCCTTAATAATTTGGCAAAGCTACTTAGAGAGGACCGAATGAACAAAGGTGCAATCTCTTTTGACAAAATAGAGGTAAAATTTAACTTAGATGAAAATAAAAATCCCGTAGGAGTTTATTTTAAAATTGGAAAAGACAGCAATCATTTAATTGAAGAATTTATGCTTCTGGCCAATAAAAAAGTTTCCGAATATGTTAGTACCAATAAAAAAGGGAATCCAACCGATCGAACTTTTATTTATAGAATTCATGACGACCCGGATCCGATAAAATTACTCTCTCTTAAACAATTTGTGAATACTTTGGGTTATGATATAAATATAACCAATAAATATAAAACCTATCAATCCATCAATAAATTACTTGCCGACGTGAAAGGTAAAGGCGAAGAAAATATGATTGAAACGCTTACCATCCGTACTATGTCAAAAGCAAAATATTCAACCGAAAATGTCGGTCACTATGGTTTAGCTTTCGATTATTACAGTCATTTTACTTCTCCCATACGCCGATATCCTGATGTAATTGCCCATCGTCTCTTACAAGATTTTCTAGACAAAAAACCGTCTGCAAACAAAGAAATTATCGAGAATATGGCAAAACATTGCAGCAATATGGAAAAATTAGCCGCCGATGCTGAAAGAGACAGTATTAAATACATGCAGGTTAAATTTATGGAAAAACACTTAGGTGAATCTTTTGAGGGAGTAATTACCGGAGTAACCGAATATGGTATTTATGTAGAAATTAAAGAATTCGGAACCGAAGGAATGATTAAAACAAGAGATATACGGGATGATGATTATCGCTATGATGAAAAGACCTATTCTATTATTGGACAAAGAACCGGCAATCAATATCAGTTGGGAGATACTGTATTTATTAAAGTTATAAAAGCTAATCTTGAAAAGAAACAATTAGATTTTGAACTTATTGAGAATTGATAAGAATAAATTATTAACCAATTGTACTATATAGTCTGTTTTTTGCTTATATCAAAACAATTTTAATTGTAACGAACCTTTTGCTTCTAACTCTAATAATTTTTTCTTTCTCCACAGTCCTCCTCCATAACCTGTTAAAGATCCATCCGAACCAATGACCCTATGACAAGGAACCAATATAGAAATCATATTCATACCATTAGCATTTGCAACCGCTCGAACAGAAGAGGGCTTACCGATACGTTTTGCTTGAATGGCATAAGTTGAAGTCTTGCCATAAGGTATTTGAAGAAGGACCTTCCATACCTCTTTTTGAAAATCAGAACCAACCCAGTCTAATGGAACTGTAAATTCTTTTAAAGTACCTTCAAAGTAAGAGTCTAATTGTTGTTTTAATTGTTTAAATAAACTATTTTCACTTGGTACAATAGAAGTATTAAAACGCTTTGATATTAATTGTAATTCTCTTTCTAACATTTTACGATCCGAAAATTCCAACAAACATATGCCTTTCTCTGAGGCACAAGCAATCATAGTTCCTAAAGGGGTTGCCAATCGGGTAAGATTAATTAATTGTTTTTCTTTACTCATTTTAGGTGTAATTCCTGTAATTTTTTTAAAAGTTTCATTAAATCCGCTCAACGATTCAAATCCTGAGTCATAGGCAATTTGTGTGATATTATTACCCTCTTTACATTTTTTAAATGCCTCATTTATTCTATACATTCTTTGATACATATGAAAAGTAATTCCATGATTTTTAAGAAACCACCTTCTAACTTTTATTGGCTCAATTCCCATATTCATTATATTAAAGTCTTTTAATTTAATATTGGGGTTGTCTTCCAAATGTTGTAATAATTTATGAATATATTCCGGCGTTTCACCATTCCTTTCCATAGGATGACATATTTTACATGCTCTATACCCTTTACTTAAAGCTTCTTTAGTCGAAGTAAAAAATTCAACATTCTCAAATTTAGGTTTTCGTGCAGAACAGGTAGGACGGCAAAATATATCGGTAGTTTTAACACCAACAATAAAAGTTCCTTCAAATGAACTATCCCTTTCTAATAAGGCTTTGTAAAATATTTTTTTTGATCCATGGAAAAAGTATTTTTTATATCCTTTTTATAATTAAACATCTTATATATTAAAAAAATAGGATGAAACCCATTAAATTCAGATATAATCTACCCGTTTTCTATGTAAATCCCTAATATTATAAGGATAAACAAAAATACTCTTACGATTTAAAAATTATTTTAAAATAATTTTTCGATAAAATTAGTTCCGACGGAGATTGTACTGCAACCGAAAAATGAACATATATTTTTCCCATGAAAAGATAAAGGGTATTAACAAACACTTAAAAACTAAAAAACCCATCAAGTTTTTAAAGTATTTTTTAATTCTTGAACCGCTTTTTCTATTGTATTATTATCTTTTAACAAGGTAATGAACTTACTTCCAATGATAGCGCCGTTAGCATAAGATTGTGCAACTTCTAAAGTAGCTTTATTAGAAATACCAAACCCTATTAAACGAGGGTTACGCAATTTCATGGAATTAATTTTTTGAAAATATTCTACTTTTTTATCATCAAAACTTTTTTGCGCTCCCGTTGTTGAGGCAGATGAAACCATATATATAAATCCATCCGTATTTTCATCAATCAAGCGAATTCTTTCTTCTGATGTTTCGGGAGTTATAAGCATTATAACTTTTATATCATAAGTTTCAAAAATCGATTTATATTTTGTACTATAATCATTAAAAGGCAAATCAGGTATAATTGTTCCATCTACACCGACTTCTTTACATTTTTTACAAAAATTTTCAATTCCGTATTGCATAATTGGATTTAAATATCCCATTAATAGTAACGGCAATTCAACTTCTTTTCTCACTTCTTTAATTTGTTCGAAAAGCAATTTTAAATTCATTCCATTCTTCAAAGCCAACGTGCCGCTTTCCTGAATGGTTGGCCCATCTGCCATAGGGTCTGAAAAGGGTATACCCACTTCTATTAAATCTATGCCGTTTTTTTCAAGCTCTTTTATGATCTTACCTGTATCGGTAAGATTCGGATATCCGGCCGTAAAATAAATGGAAAGAATGTCTTTCTGTTTTTTATTAAATAATTGCTTTATTCTATTCATAGTTTATTTCTTCTATAAATTCTTTTATTAATTCAATATTTTTTCTTCCCGGTTCAATTTCAAACTTACTGTTTAAGTCCAAACCATATAATTTCGGATGCTTTATTTCTTTAATTTTCCCTACATCTTCCATTGAAATACCTCCGCTTAAAAAAAAAGGAAGTTCACCTGCATAAAAATCCATCAACGACCAATCGAACTTTTTCCCTGAACCTCCATATTGCGTGCTTTTAGTATCAAACAAAAAGAAGTCACAAACTGAGTTATATTCTTTTGTACTGTGCAAATCATTAGGAGATGATATGCTAAAAGCCTTAATTATTTTTATATTAGGAAAACTTCTTAAGAGATCTGAACAATATTTTGGATGTTCCGATCCATGAAGTTGGATAACATCCAACTTATATTTTTCAATCCTACTGAAAATCAATTCTATTTTTTCATTAACAAAGACCCCTACCCTCAAAATATCTTTAGTTTGTGAAAGAATGGTTTCGGGGAGTATTTTATCTATATAACGTAAGGATTTCGGGTAAAATATAAATCCCATATAATCTATAGGTATTAGAGAAAGATGCTCAATATTATCAGGATATTTCATCCCACAAACTTTAATTTTCATCTATTAATTGGTATGATTATGTAAGTTCTTCAATGAAATCTTGTAAAGCTTTACCTGGATTATTGGTTTTCATAAAATTTTCACCCATTAAAAATCCTTTATATCCGGCTAGCATTAGGTCTTTTACGGTTTGAGAAGAAGATATTCCACTTTCAGAAATTTTCAAAAACTCAGGGGGTATTTTATTAACCATGTCAAATGAAACTTGTACATCCGTAACAAAGGTTTTTAAATTTCGGTTATTAATTCCTACTACATCTACCCATTCATTAATATAATCTAATTCCTTTTTATGATGCAATTCCAACAATACATCCAACCCAAGATTTTTAGCTTGTTTTGCCAATTCTTTAGTTTTTTCAACAGTTAAAGCAGCGGCTATCAACAATATAGCACTTGCCCCGTAAGCTTTAGCTTCAAAAAGTTGATATTCATCAATCATAAAATCTTTACGAAGAAGAGGAGTTTGTGTAATGGCTTCTGCATTAACCAAATCCTGCAAATTACCTCCAAAAAAATCAGTATCGGTGAGAATGGATATTGCACTTGCTCCGTTTTCAGAATAAAGAGGTATAATTTGTTCTATTTTTGCATCTTTAAAAATCCAATCTTTCGAGGGAGATCGACGTTTAAATTCTGCAATTATACTGGTTGAAGATCTTTGTAAGGATTCTTTAAACGATTGTCTTTTCTTTACATTTTGTATTTTATTTTCCAGATCTTTAATTGAAATTTTCCTTTTTGATTTTTCAATTTCAATCCTTTTACAATCAATAATTTTATCTAAAATAGTAGGCATATTTTTCTTTTATGGTTCAATGAATGAGTTACTATCCTTATCAACTACTTTTTTTTCTACAAATTCATCATCTAAATCAACAGAATCTCTATTTATTTCTCCTCTTCTAAACTGAACTTGTTGTTGATCAGGAAAATAATAAAAATAGGTGTCAATTGTTTTACTGGTAAAATGAAGTTCATAATAATTACCTTTTTCCGTCCACCATTCCCCTTTATCTACAATCGCTCTTTCTTCAGTTCCTTCCAACAATTGAATTTGCAACAAAAGAAAAGTTCCGTCAATATTCCGTTGCTTGATCCAATAGTTACGTATTCCTTCTTCTCGAGTTCCTTTTTCTGTACCTTGCCAAAATCCAATTAAGTTTTGATCTCTTTCTTTTATTTGAGAATAGGATACTAGATTCCACAAAATAAATGTTATAAGTATTAATTTTTTCATCTTTTTTATTTTATTAAACCTAATTATTCAGGCTTAAAAACTTTTGAAAGGTTTTTTTCGCTTTTCCGCTTTCCAAAGACTCTCTTGCTTGATTGATGCATTCTTCAATAGTTAATTTGGGATTTATATTGTGTATGGCAAAAGCCGAATTAGCTATCACAGCATTTTTTTGGGCTTTGGTTGCTTGATTATTTAAAACGTTATCAAAAATTTTTGAAGCTTCTTCAGGTGTTTTTCCTCCGTCCAACTCCGGTTGCGTACATCTTTCCAAACCGATATCTTCGGGAGAATAGATATGTTCCCCTAAATGGGTAACCACTTTAAAATTATCGGTTAAGGATATTTCATCATATCCGTCTAAACTATGTACAACCGTATAATTACAATCGGTATTTTGATAGATATAATAATATAAGCGAGACATTTTAAGATTAAAGACTCCTAATACATTTCTTTTAGGTTTTATTGGATTTACTACAGGTCCCAGCATATTAAAGAATGTACGAACTCCTAATGCTTTTCTTATGGGTGTTACCACCTTCATGGCATCATTGAATAAAGGAGCATGTAAAAAAGCCAGATTGGATTGATCTAATGATCGTTCAAGTTTACCGATATCTGCAGTAAATTTAACTCCGTGTTGTTCCATCACATTGGAAGCTCCGCTAACAGAAGTCGCGCCATAATTTCCATGCTTTGCAACCTTATATCCGGCACCGGCTACCACAAAACAACAAAGAGTAGAAATATTAAACGTATTTTTATTATCCCCTCCCGTACCTACGATATCTATAGGATCATATGCGGCTAATGATGAAACATCCGTACATAAATCCATAAGGGCATCCCTAAAACCGAAAAATTCATCGATGCTAATATTTCTCATAAGAAAAACGCTTATGAAAGCGGCAATCTGAGATTCATTATATTCTTTCGCGGCCATTTTAGTCAGTACTTCTTTCGCTTCTTCTCGGTTTAAATATTGATGCTCAAAGAGTCTGTTTAATAGTTGTTTCATATCAACTTAATTTTCTAAAAAATTTTTTATAATGCTTTTGCCCTTCGGGGTAAGTATGGATTCAGGATGAAACTGAACTCCGTGAACATCATAATGCTTATGTTTTATAGCCATAATTTGATTATCATGATCGACGGCCGTAATTTGAAGTTCATCCGGAAAATCTTGATTATCTACAATCCACGAATGGTATCTCCCAACTTCCATTTCTTCAGAAATACCTTTGAATATATAGTCTTCATCTATTATTCGTATCTTCGTTGCAACTCCATGATACACATCTTCTAAATTGGTCAATTTAGCACCAAAAGCTTCTCCTATAGCTTGTTCTCCTAAGCACACCCCCAGAATGGAATGAGTGGGAGCATATTGTTTGATTAATGAGAGCAATATTCCTGATTCGGAAGGTATTCCCGGGCCCGGTGATAATATTATTTTATCATAGTCTGCTACTTCTGATAACGTGATTTGATCGTTCCTAAATACATTTACTTCCGTATAATTCAATTCTTTGATTAAGTGAACCAAATTATAGGTAAATGAATCATAATTATCTAAAACCAATAGTTTCATTGTATATTTACTTAGAACATGAATTTAAGAATTGGTTAGCCGTTTGTACATCGGCATAGTAATAACTTAAGGCTGCTAAAAATGAATTTTGAACTTCTTTAGCTTGTATTTTTTCTCCCTTAATTTCAATATCTCGGGTTGCACAAGCATCGCCTATCAAAGTACAAGTATAACCTAAGTCTTTAGCTGCTCTTGTAGTTGCATCCACACACATATGGGTCATCATTCCGCAAATTACAAGTTCATCAACTTTAAGTTTCTTTAAAGCATCTTGAAGATCTGTATTTATAAAGCTATTAGGAAAATTCTTGATGATGACTCTTTCTTCGTCTTTCGGCTTGACATGGGAATGTATTTCTACCCCTTGAGTATGAGGAAGAAAAAAAGTTGCATCTGACCTTGAAGATACATGTTGTATATGGACTACCGGCCATTGTTCTTTTCTGAACATTTCTAAAATGTTTTTTGCTTGTTCACAAGCTTGTATAGAATTATTTAGAGGATTTTTTCCTCCTTCAAAATAGTCATTTTGAATATCTATAATAAGTAAAGCTTTCATATATAATTAATTTTTTAAAATTTCTGCCAGATCAATTGCTTTTTTAAGCGCTCCTAACTTGTTATTTACTTCTTTCAACTCTTCTTCAGGATTTGACTTGGATACAACGCCCGCCCCTGCTTGATAATACAATACATTATTTTTGCTTAAAAATGACCGGATGGTAATTGCTTGATTTAAATTTCCGTCCAAACCAATATACCCGATACATCCTCCATATATTCCCCGCATATGCTTTTCTATATCGTGCAGCAATTGCATGGCTCTAACTTTGGGTGCTCCGGATAAGGTTCCTGCAGGAAATGTATCTGCAAATACAGAAATACTGTTTTTATTTTCATCCACAATTCCACTCACACGGGAAATTAAATGTATCACATGTGAAAAATACTGTACTCGTTTAAAAAACTCTAATTGGACCTCATGGCAATTTCGGCTCAGATCATTTCTTGCTAAATCTACCAACATAACATGTTCTGCATTTTCTTTTTCATCTTGTAAGAGTTTTTCTGAAAGTTTTCTGTCTTTTTCATCATCTCCGGTTCTTTTATAAGTTCCGGCTATAGGATCAATATATGCTCGTCCTTTATTTATTTTACAATGCGTTTCGGGAGATGATCCGAATATTCGAAAAGAACCAAAATCGAAATAAAAAAGATAGGGAGACGGATTAATAGATCGTAACGCTCGATATACTTTAAAATCATCGCCGGTAAATGCTTGTGAATAACACCGTGAAGGTACTATCTGAAAGACATCTCCTCTTTTACAATGTGCAATCCCTTTTTTTACAGACTCTATAAATTCTTCATCGGAAATAAAACTTTTTTCATCTCCTTTGATCTTAAAATTATAGGAAGCAAAATTATTATTTTGCAATAAGGCTTCTAGTTGATGAATATCTGATTTTTCTCCTTCGGGAATATTTTCAACAATGGTTAATTCATTCTTTAAATGATTAATAACTAATATAAATCGGTAAAAAATGTAAAATAATTCAGGAATATCCGCATTTTCATATTTTTTATTTTTAGGATCAACCGATTCAAAATATTGAATACTATCATAGGAAGTATATCCAAAAAAACCATTAATTTTAGCAGGATTCTCTCCCTGTAATTGAAAGCTTTTAATAAAATCACCCAATTCGTTGACTAAAGGTTGTTCTAAATTTTTGATTTTAGTTTGCCCGTTTATTTCCGTTGTAATTACATAGTCTTTTACTTTAAATTTAGCTAAAGGATCCATCGCAATAAAAGACGAGCTGTCTTCTCCACCATGAAAATCAGAACTTTCGAGTAAAGCAGATTCAGGAAAAGCATCCCTTATTTTTAAATATATCCCTACAGGAGTTTGTAGGTCTGCTAATAATTTCTTAGTTTTTACCTGTATTTTCATATCTTATTCGTTTCGTTTTTTCTGAACTTTTATGTATGTTTCCATATCTTTATCTCCTCTTCCCGATAGACAGATCACAATAATATCTTCTTTTTTAAATTTCTTTTTCTTCAATACGCCTAAGGCATGTGCCGACTCAATGGCGGGAATTATACCTTCTAATCTTGTTAATTCAAAGGCTGCATCTAAAGCTTCTTCATCTGTGATTGCCAGAACTTCCGAACGTTTGGTTTTAGACAAATGGGCATGAAGGGGACCAACTCCCGGATAATCCAATCCGGCCGATATAGAATATGGTTCTTCTATTTGTCCATCTTCTGATTGCATGAGTAAAGTTTTGCTTCCGTGAATGATTCCTAATCTTCCTAAATGGATAGTCGCAGCAGATTCTCCGGAGTTTAATCCTTTTCCAGCTGCTTCAGCTAAAACAATCTTTACCGAAGGTTCATTTAAAAAATGATAGATGGTTCCGGCAGCATTGCTTCCTCCTCCTACACATGCTATCAAATAGTCGGGGGTTTCTCTTTGTTCTTTTTCTAAAAGTTGTTTGCGAATTTCTTCACTGATGACTGATTGTAAACGAGCAACCATATCCGGATAAGGATGAGGTCCTACGGTGGAACCTATAATATAATAGGTGTCTTTCGGATTAGAACACCAATCGCGAATTGCTTCATTAGTTGCATCTTTTAAGGTCATATTTCCACTCGTCACGGGTAGTACTTCTGCTCCTAACATTTGCATTTTTTCAACATTCAACTTTTGTCTTTCCACATCCACTTTTCCCATGTAAATTACGCATTTCATATTCATTAATGCACAAACTGTAGCCGTGGCAACTCCATGTTGACCCGCTCCGGTTTCAGCAATAATTCGGGTCTTACCCATTCTTTGCGCCAATAATATTTGACCTATTGTATTATTGATTTTGTGCGCTCCGGTATGATTTAAATCTTCTCTTTTTAAGTAGATTTTACATCCGTATTCGTGAGACAGTCTTTTTGCCAAATATAAAGGTGAAGGCCTTCCAACATAATCTCTTAGTAAATCGTGGTAATCTTTTTGAAATTTTGGGTCATTTAATACTTTTAAATAATTGTTTTTTAGAATTTCCACATTTTCATAAAGGATTTCAGGAATATAAGCTCCTCCAAATTCACCATAGTAACCTTCTTGGTTTACACTATATGCATTCTTCATTTTTTTTCATTTTATGTAATTAATCATTTCAAAAAACAAAAAAACCTACCGTGAACACGGTAGGTTTTTCTTATTCTTTTACTATTTTATTTAAAATAATATACCTTACTGCCCACGGCTATTGAAGCTGAGAGCACCACCACCAAGATATATTATTTAAAAATATTGTTTTCACTTTTCTTAATTATTTTAACAAAAATACTAATTATCTTTTTATAATACAAAATATTTCAACCGATTTTATGTTTTTATTTAATTTGTATTTAGATTATTATTTAATTATGAGCGTGATTAAATAGTGTGATATACTTTATATATTCTGTTCTTGTTCTGCATTTAAATTGACTATTTAACTATGTACTGAGTTTACAGATAGTAGATATTATTCTTAAATTACAAGAAATAAATAAAAAGAAAAACCCATTCATTTATATAAAATAAAGAATGGGTTACGAATAGAATTCTTAAGGTTTTACTTTTATTTATTAGATTTTTACGTATTTATCCTATTGCTACAGTTATATAATAGTTTTTTTAAATTAATTGTCTAAATTTTATTTTTCAAAACGTAAAGAAATTCTTCTGTCTTTAGCTCTTTCTTCATCGGATGCGTTTGCATCAACTGTTGCAAATTTGGATCCATATCCTTCAGCACCATCAACTCTATCTCCAAATCCATTTTTAATAAATATTTCCTTTACAGTATTTGCTCTTTCTTGTGACAATTTTAAATTATCTTGGTCATT
This sequence comes from Apibacter sp. wkB309, assembly GCF_002964915.1. NCBI lineage: Bacteria > Pseudomonadati > Bacteroidota > Flavobacteriia > Flavobacteriales > Weeksellaceae > Apibacter > Apibacter sp. wkB309. Next base: position 321,937 of record NZ_PSZL01000001.1, on the reverse strand, counting down.
TCCTTTTTTATCGGTATAAGCTCCAATTTTAACTTTTGCATCAGGAAATTCTTTAAGTATAATTCCAATATTTTTTGCTTGTGTTTCCGATTCAGGCGTTAATTTTGTTCCGCTTCCAAATTCAAAATTGATGGCATCAAAATCAAACCATTTATTTTTTAAATCGTCGTTGGTAGCATTTTTATATTCATCGGATTGCAAAAAATTGACCATTTTGTCTTCTATTCCTCCGGGAAAAGCATTGATAACTGTTCCGCTTGGCAAAGTAATCGGAAGTAATTCTTTTATTTTATGATCTGTTGGATTAGTACTATTAGCTGAAACTGTGTCTCTATTATTTGCATTAGGCTCTACTTTTTGGATGGAATCGTTTACCGGAGCTGTAGTACCTTTCCCTTTAGAACATCCATTTTTAGAAAATAACCAAATGATTAGAATACCCGCAAGTAAAAATATGATAAGCCATTTTAACCAACCGCCACCGGAATGTTTTTCCATTTTATCTTTATATTCATGATAGGTATCTTCTACTTTTTCTTTTACGTTTTCTGCAGTTTCTTTAGTTTGAGATGAAACTTTGTTAAGAAAAGAATCTCCTAATCCTGATAGTGAAGAAACTCCTAAAATACCGGCTAAACCTGAAGGTATTGATGATAAAAAACCATTTTTTTCTGAATTTATCTGTCCTAATAAGCCTTTGAAATTTCCTCCTGCTAATAATTTTTGTCCTAAAAATCCTGCTACTAATGGTGATATAACTCCCATTAGTTTGGTAGTACTTTCACTTTTTAAGCCTGATGAAGAAGATATCAGAGAAGAAAAGTTTCCTAATTTATCTCCAAAAAGATTATTTAAAAAGCCCGAACTTAATTTTTGTGTTTCAGCATCTGCTTGTCCGGAAAACAATCCTTTTACATTAGAAATGGAAGGAATATTTCCCGCTTGTTTCAATATATTTTCTAACTTATTATCATTACCTTTTTCTAGAACTGCACCGAATAAACTGGAAACGGCTGTTTTTATTGCTGATGTAACTTTTCCTGTATCTTCTCCCAATTCTGAAGATATATTAGAAACAGCTTCGGGTGTAATAATTTTCTTTAATGAATCTAATAGATTTTCCATAACAAAATTTTTCCGTGTTAAATGTATTATTATTTAATTATAACATATTTTATCTTTTGTTTATGACAATAATTATTCCAAATAATTTAAATTATTCATAAATACTTTTTTTATATATCTGTATTTCCCTTTTTAATAATTGTTAAAAAAATAAAAAAGTATCAATAAATAAGTCAAGCCTTTTAGTAAAAAAATGTATTTTTAGCTTATGAAAACAAAATATGATATTGCTTATTTACGCATGGCTCAAGAATGGGGTAAATTATCTTATTGTGAAAGAAAGAAGGTGGGAGCTTTAATTGTAAAAAACCGTATGATTATTTCTGACGGATATAATGGTACTCCTACGGGTTTTGAAAATATATGCGAGGACGAAACGGGAACTACGAAATGGTATGTTTTGCATGCTGAAGCCAATGCCATCCTTAAAGTGGCTGCATCTACACAATCCTGTATAGGAGCTACTCTTTATGTTACTCTTTCTCCTTGTCGCGAATGCAGCAAATTAATTCATCAGGCAGGTATCAAGCGTTTGGTATATATCAATGAATATTCTGATACGAGTGGCATTGATTTTTTAAGGGAGGCAGGAATCGAAATTGAACAGATTAAGGAGGAAGAACTTTAAATTTTTCTTCGTTGTAGCTTTAATTGCTTTAAAATATCGTCTAGTAAAAATCCTCTTTCCTGCAGCAATATCAGATAATAATAAAAAACATCTGCGGCTTCATCTTTAAATAATTTATCGTTTTCCTTAGCTGCTTCAATTACCAACTCTACTGCTTCTTCTCCAAATTTTTGCGCAATTTTGGATTTACCTTTTTTTAAAACAGTAGTAATATGTGTATTTTGCTTTTCTCCTTTTATGCTTTTTCCTATTTTTTTTTCTAAAATACTTAAATAGGAATAGGAATTTCTATTTTCCTCCAAGAAATCCGTCGTTTGTAAATATTTATCTGAATCTTTGTTGGTTTTAACTTTGATTAATATCACGGTCTTATCTTTGTTCCATAAAAATTCTTCTGCTGTGTATAAATCATCAAAAGAATCACCAACTAAATAAATTTTTTTTTCTGCCTGAGTTTTTTTTAGCAAGGCATAGGTGCTTAGACCGGACGTTAAAACCTTGCCTGTTTTATTATCCTGAATGACAGCTATAAATTCTTTTTCTTTACTAGTGTTAGTATCTCTCATTCATTTTAAGAATTAACAATGCGAAGATACTATTTTACTTCTAATCTTATATGATTATATTTAAGAAAAGACTAACAATAATTCCTACCTTTGCACAAATAATTTAAAAAACTTTTATACAAAAAAGGATTTATATGAATGATTCTTTAAAGACCGCAGAAAAAATACTTGCACAAAGTGGAGAAATTAATGAAAAACAATTTTCCCTTTTAGAAATGTTTACACATGGGGGGCCTATAGGTATATTTGTGATGATCTGCCTTTTTTTGCTTTTCATGCTTTCTCTTTATATTTTCTTTGAACGTTTTCTAACCTTAAAAAAGTTTTCCAATAAAAATTCTTCCATTCTTAACGATATTAAAGATCTTATTCATCAGGGTAATATCAACGCAGCCTTAGATTTATGCAAAAGAACTCATACCCCTGAAGCTAGAATGCTTTATAAAGGATTAATGAGAATTGGTAAACCTACCCGGGATATTAGTGATGCTATTGAGAACACAGCTCAGTTGGAAATCTTTGAATTGGAAAAAAATGTAGGTGTTTTAGGTACTATTTCAGGAGCCGCTCCCATGCTAGGTTTTTTGGGTACGGTAATCGGAATGATCATTGCTTTCTTTGCTACCAGCGCACAAGATCAAGCCAGCGCTCAAATGTTAGCCGGTGGTATTTATTCTGCCATGGCAAATACTGCTGCGGGATTAATTGTTGGTTTATTGGCGTATTTATTCTATAACATTTTGGTTATTCGTATTGATAGAAGTGTACATGCTTTACAGCTTACCGCTATTGATTTTCTGGATATATTAAACAAACCTGTTACTCATTAATTTATGAAATTACGAAGTAGAAATAGAGTTACTCCGGAATTCAGCATGGCATCCATAACAGATGTAATATTTTTATTACTTACATTTTTTATGCTTACTGCATCTGCAAACCAGTCTGCTTTAAATATAAAATTGCCAACTGCCAAAGGACAGGAAATGCCCGCTGAAAGAGTTTATATAGGGGTTTCTATGAATGGAAAATATTTTTTAAATAAAAAATTAATAGCTAAAAACGAAATCGAGCCCACCTTAAAAACGATATTTAACGCCAATCCATCTCCTACTTTTGTTATTGCAGCAGATGAAGAGGCTTTACACAAAGATGTTGTTTTTTTAATGGATATTGCCAATAGAAATAAATACAAAGTTTTAATTGCGACGAATCCGCATACCCAAGAGGAAAAATAAGCTATGAGTGATAGTTATAAAATTAAGTATTATGATAATAAAAAGGAGAAGTTAATTAGCGGTATTATTACTCTAATAATTTCAGTCGCCATATTATCATTTATTTTAACTTATAAAACCGTTTTTTTAACTATGACTCCCCCTGCTTATATTGATATAAACTTTGATATGGATGATATGGGTGCTAATTTTGGAACTGATGAAGTGGGTTTAGGGGATGAAGAGCCTATTGATCAAGATGTTTTATCGGGTGAAGGTGGAGAAGTACAATCAGTAACAAATCTTGAAGATAAATCTTCCCAAGATTCAAAACAAGAAGAAGAAAACAAACCTATTTTAGCCAATCAGAACGAAACCAAAGATATTGTTCCCGAACCTGCTAAAAAAACGGTAACTAAGAAAAAGGATAAAACCAAACCTGTAACTAAAATTAACTCAAAAACTATCCCAAATAAAACTAAATCCAAAACAGTAGCAGGTGTAGGAAATAAGAGTTCTACAGGAGGTAATCCCAAAGGAAATGCCGCTCTAGGAAATTTAATAAAAGGTAAAGGAACAGGAACATTTTCCACCGGTGAAGGGACCGGAGGAAGACCGGGTCAAAACCAAGGAGTAGAAACAGGAGGAAACGGAAGCGGTGGAGAGGGAATTGGAAACGGAAGAAAATTAGTCAGCTTCATTCCGGGTACTATGGGAAGAGGCGGAAAAGTTCCCGAACATAGTTGCAATGGTTCCGGAACTATTATTTTTTCCTATACTCTTGATAAAAATGGAAATGTTATTTCTGTTAGTCGAAAGTCAGGGATAAATAATACTTGTTTATTGAATACAGGCATTAAATGGATTAAACAATACGTAAAAGGTAATGCAGGTACTCGATCGGTAACCGGCACGTATAAAATCAATTTTTAAAAAATAGTTGAAAAAATAACCAAAAAAAAACTTTCTATGGTATAGAAAGTTTTTTTTTACTGAACAATATATTTATCCAACGCTTTTATCCAACACTACCTTCTAAAGAAATTTCCAATAATTTTTTTGCTTCTACTGCAAATTCCATAGGAAGCTTATCAAGTACTTCTCTACTAAATCCATTAACAATTAAAGCTATTGCAGTTTCAGTATCAATACCTCGCTGGTTGCAATAAAAAATCTGATCTTCACCTATTTTGGAGGTTGTGGCTTCATGTTCCATTTGGGCAGATTTATTTTTTATTTCAATATAGGGAAAGGTATGAGCTCCACAATTATTACCCATCAGCAAAGAATCACATTGAGAGAAATTTCTTGCATTATCTGCTTGAGGTAAAACTTTAACTAATCCTCGATAGCTGTTTTGTGATTTACCTGCAGAAATTCCTTTTGATATAATTGTTGATCGTGTATTTTTTCCAATATGAATCATTTTTGTTCCTGTATCTGCCTGTTGAAAATTATTAGTTACTGCTATTGAATAAAATTCTCCAATTGAATTATCTCCTTTTAAAATACAGGATGGATATTTCCATGTTACAGCAGAACCCGTTTCAACTTGTGTCCAAGAAATTTTAGCATTTTTTTCGCAAAGAGCTCTTTTGGTTACGAAGTTATAAATACCTCCTTTACCATCCTTATCTCCCGGATACCAATTTTGTACAGTTGAATATTTTATTTCTGCTCCGTCTAAAGCGATTAATTCAACAACGGCTGCATGTAATTGATTTTCGTCTCTTTGAGGTGCTGTACATCCTTCCAAATAGGAAACATAGCTTCCTTCATCGGCTATTAGAAGTGTTCTTTCAAATTGACCGGTTCCGGATTGATTAATTCTAAAGTAGGTAGAAAGTTCCATCGGACATTTCACTCCTTTTGGTATATAGCAAAACGATCCATCTGAAAAAACTGCCGAATTTAAAGCAGAATAAAAATTATCGCTTTTAGGCACTACTTTTCCTAAATATTTTCTAACTAAATCCGGATGATTTTGAATGGCTTCGCTAATAGAACAAAAAATAATTCCTTTTTCAGCCAATGTTTCTGTGAAGGTTGTTTTAACTGAAACACTATCTATTACCGCATCTACTGCTACTCCTGTTAATCTTTTTTGTTCTTCTAACGGAATGCCTAGCTTGTCAAAAGTATTCAATAATTCCGGGTCTACTTCTTCTAAACTCGTTAATTCTTTTTTCTTTTTAGGTGCCGCATAATATCTTATACTATTGAAATCAGGCTCTTTAAAAGTAACATTAGCCCAATGAGGAGCTTTCATTTCTTTCCATAATTTAAAAGAGTCTAATCTCCATTCCAACATCCATTCCGGTTCATTCTTTCTTTTGGAAATTTCACGAACTATATCTTCATTTAATCCGGTAGGGAAATCTTCATATTCCAAATCCGTGGTCCAACCATATTCATAATCTTTTTGTTCAAGGTCTAACCGTAATTCTTCTTCTGTATATTTTGCTCTGCTCATTTTATCAATTGATTTGATTCGAAGACAGCTCAGCCATCTTTATTAAACTTAGATTGCTTCTATGTGCAAAAATACTGAGTTTATCAAACATTATAAATACACATTGATAGATTTTTTAAATAATGGAATTTTAAATTTTAAACTAGAGATGGTTTTTGAATAATAGAATAAAATCAAGTATTTTATTAAGCTATATTAATTTAAAAAAATATTTAATAAAAATATAAATACTTAAAATTAAAATTATAAATTAATTATATATTAGACTAATTATAAATTATTAAAAATAAATAAATAGTAAATTATAATAAATATTTCATAAAACTACTAATAAGTATCTTTTTATAAATTTTGAATCATTTTTTTATACATTAGCCGAAAATAAATTTTTATATGAAGAAAATAATTTTATCTTTATTTATTGTTAATACAATTACTTTTCAATCTTGTAAAAACGACCAAAAAACAACTGAAAATCAACAAATAACGGAATCCAATTCAAATATAATAAAGGAAGAACCAATTGACATATCTACGGACACAGTAAGTGAAATTTTAAACCAAGACATTCCTAAATTTTCAGACGCTAAAATACAAAAGTTTTTGGTAGATTATAAAGCGTATATTGATCAATATATTAATGCTGCCGATGCAAAAGATATTAATAAATTAACAGAGCTTACCAAGAAAAATCAAAAATTAATTATTACTAGAAAAATTATAAGTGAAGAATTATCTTCAAACCCTAAAGAATTAAATAAATTTTATGATTACGTAAGAAAGTTAGATAGTATGGCTGCTGAAGTAATGAAAAAATAAGGGTAAAAATTAATAGCTATAAAAAACCCTTCTTTATAAAAAGAAGGGTTTTTCTATACTTTTTTATTCTTTTAAACAGCAAAACTTTCTCCACACCCACAGGTTCTTTGAGCATTGGGATTGTTAAAAACAAAACCTTTTCCATTTAAACCTCCGGAATACTCTAAGGTAGTCCCTACTAAATAAAGAAAGGATTTTTTATCAACCAGTATCTTAATTCCTTTATCTTCAAAGACTTTATCTTCAGGGTTTTGATTGTGATCGAAATTCAGCTTATATGACAATCCCGAACACCCACCGCTTGCAACTCCTACTCTTACAAAATCTTTAGTACTGTCAAAACCACTTTCTTTCATCAATTCAATGATTTTTTTTTCTGCTTCTTGCGATACCTTTATCATACTATTAAACAAATAAATAGGTTTACAATACTGCAAAATTACAAATAATAATTCTTACTCATTTTACACTATATATAAGTAATTGTAATAATGATATCAATTAAAATTTTGATTTAACCAGAATTCCATAATTTCTAAGCATTCTTCAGGTGCTTCTAATGCTCCCATATGTCCGGTAGAAATCTCAAAAATAGAAAGATGTTCTGTACCTTCTAATTTATTTATTAATTCGGAATTTTTAATTGCAGCATCATATTTACCCAAAATAAGTAATATGGGTTTGTCTAAATTCCTTAAAACATCCGTCCTATCTTTACGTAACCTCATGCCTTTTAAAGCAGCTGATATCCCTGTTAAAGAAGCGTGTTTAGCCCAAGAAATTGCTGTTTTTATTTCTGATTGCATAAGGGGCACATTTTCAGGAGCAAATAAATTAGGAATTGATAAACGGAAAAATTCTTTAGGATTTTTAACTACTACTTCGGCAGCTTTTAACCTTTGTTCTTTTTTTATTTCATCATCCGGTAATGTGGTAGAATAAAATAATCCCAATCCTGAAACTTTATACTTATATAAATCTGCAAAGGCCAATGCTACATATCCTCCCATCGAATGACCTATAATTATTACATCATCTATTTTCAAATGCTCCAAAACATTGTTTACTTTTTTGGCCATATCTTCCATTCTGTTGACTTCATTTGTTTTTTTAGAAGATCTTCCATGACCAGGTAAATCAATGGCTATAACTCTGTATTTCTTGGATAAATTATTTTGAAAAAACCTCCACATTCTTGAATTTTCTAAGAAACCGTGTAAAAAAACTATAACTTTACCTTTTCCTTTATCTCTGTAGTATAGCATACTATTATAAGCATTAATAAATACAAAAGTACAATTTTTTACAAAGCAACTTAAAAATCCTTTGTTTTCAATTTTTTATGTCATTTTTTATACCATTTTTAATTTTAATTTACTATTTTTACCATTAAAATTATCCTGAGTAGCCTTTATCGACCTACTTTTTGTTTGATTGTTTTTTTACAGATTTTTTAATAAAATATAATAATATAAAAGATATGAAAATTTTTAAATTAGCATTGCTATCTTCTATTGGCTTATTAGCAATGTCTTGTGTAAGTAGAAAAGAATTTGAACAGGCAAAAGCTAATTATGAATCTTGTCTAGAAAGAAATGTTGAAAAAGATCGTTCGATCACATCTTTAAAAGAGAGAAACAAATCTTTGGAAGAACAAATGAATTTGATACGTAAACAAAATGACGTATTACAACAAAATTTAGCCGACTGTATGGCTACCGGAAAAGCCGGAACTGTTAATATAGACAAATTAATTAGTCAAATTAATGAATCTAATGCGTATATTAAACGTTTGACAGAAGCTCGTGCAAAAAATGATTCTTTAAATCTTGCTTTATCTAATAAATTAAAACGTTCTTTAGATAATTTAAATGACAGCGATGTTGACGTTCAAGTTCAAAAAGGAGTAGTATTCATCTCATTATCAGATAAAATGCTTTATAAATCCGGTAGTTATGATGTGCTTCCAACTGCAGAAAATGTTTTGGAAAAGGTAGCTAAAATTATCAATGATTACAAAGATTATGATGTTCAAGTTCAAGGATATACTGACAATGATCAATTTAAAAATTCAGCTGCAGGTTGTATAAGAGATAATTGGGATTTGAGCGCCATGAGAGCAACCTCAGTTGTTAAAATGTTACAAACTAAATTTGGAGTGGATCCTGCCAGATTACTTGCCGGAGGTCACGGAGAATATCAACCAAAAGTTCCTAACACAAATCCTGAAAATAAAGCAGTTAACAGAAGAACTGAAATTGTAATTCTTCCTAAACTAGATCAATTTATGCAATTAATGGATCAAAAAGTAAAATAAATACTTTTCTTTGATTTACAATAAACGAGGATCCCTTTTGGGATCCTTTTCTTTTTATTAAAAACCCGGTAATATCTTTTTTTTTCGCTGAAAATTATTTTTTAATTTTGTATTCTAAACTAAAAACAGTAGATATGGAAATAGCAGGAAGAATAAAATTAATATCTGATATTCAAACATTTGATAGCGGATTCAGAAAAAGAGAAGTAGTGTTAACTACGGAAGAACAATATCCTCAGCATATATTAATAGAGCTTTTAGGAGATCGGGTAGATATCATTAATTCTTTTAATGTAGGAGATGATGTAAGAGTATCAATTAATATCAGAGGCCGTGAATGGGTTAATCCACAAGGTGAAACTAAATATTTCAACAGTATAACCGGCTGGAGAATTGAAAAATTAATGCCTGTTTCTTCCGGAATGGGACAAGATAATCCTATGGTTCCTCCTTCCGCACATATATCTCCTGCACCATCTGCTCCAAGTATGCAAGAAGAAGAGGATGATGATTTACCGTTTTAAATAAAATACTCATATATTTTAAAATTATTCAAGCACCTCTAAAAAAGGTGCTTTTTTTTTACGTATGTACTTGTTAACACAAAAATTAGAATTTCCCGATATCTCTTTGGCTGATGAAAGCGGACTTCTTGCCATAGGTGGAGATTTAACACCGGAAAGATTACTTCTGGCGTACAAATCGGGGATTTTTCCTTGGTATAATCCTAAGGAAATTATACAATGGTGGTCTCCGGATCCCAGATTTGTACTCTATCCAAGAAATTTAAAAATTTCTAAATCAACTAAGAAATTACTTAATCAGGGGTATTTTGAATTTACTGAAAACCAATGTTTTCCTGAAGTAATTAAACAATGTGCTTCCATTAAAAGAACAGGTCAAGCAGGAACTTGGATTACCGAAGAAATGTTCCATGCTTATTGTAACTTGCATGAAAGGGGATTGGCAAAAAGTGTTGAGGTTTGGAAAAACCATGATTTGGTGGGAGGATTTTACGGTATAGATTTACATACCGTATTTTGCGGAGAAAGTATGTTTTCAAAAATCAGTAATGCTTCAAAATGCGGATTTACCTATTTTACCCAAAAATATTCCCATCAATATAAAATTATTGATTGTCAAATTTATTCTTCTTATCTGGAACAACTTGGAGCCGTTGAAATATCACGGGAAAAATTCAAAACCTACTTAGAATGCGAGGCCATTAAAAATTTGGATTTCAATTTATAAATGCCTATTTTAGCGCACTAAAAACATATTCAGACACATGTCAAAACATAAAGGAAAGCACAATTACGCAACTAAAGAAATTTTAGATTCTTTAAATACTTCTGCCTTAGATGGTGAAAAATTCTTACAAAAGTATGCAAAACCAATAGGTATTTTTTTTGCTATTGTAATTATCGCAGTTTTAGGATATGTTATTTATGATAATTATGTAGTAACTCCAAAAAATATTGAGGCCTCCGATTTACTGGTAGACGCTCAAAATTTATATGATGAAGGAAAAACAGATCAGGCATTAGGTGGAAAATCCAGTGGAGTTTCCGGTTTTATTGACATCGCTGAAGAATATGGATCTACAAAAGCAGGAAAATTTGCGCATTTATATGCCGGAATAGCCGAATTTAAAAAAGGAAACTATCAAAATGCATTGGATCATTTTAACCAATTTGATACTTCTGACAAAGATTTAAAAGCCGTTAAATATGGCGCTATTGCTGATACTTATGCCGAACTTAATAACACAGATGAAGCACTAAATTATATGACTAAAGCTGCTAATGAAAGTTCAAATGCAGCCACTGTTTATCAATTCAGTAAAAAAGCCGGTATATTGGCTATGTCTTTAAACCAAAACGAAAAAGCTTTAGAATTTTTTCAAAATATTAAAGATAAATTTCCGGATGTAGATGCTTCAGGAGAAGTAGACGCATATATCGAAAGACTTAAATACGCAACAGGAAAACAATAATGGCAACAACAAACTTATCTATCTATAATAAAGAAAATTTACCCAATGCCGGAGCCTATCGTTTCGGTATTGTTATTTCAGATTGGAATTCTGAAGTTACTTATAACTTACACAAAGGAGCTGTTGATACTTTACTTGATTTAGGTGCTAAAGAATCTGATATTGATTCTATATTCGTACCCGGATCTGTTGAATTAGTATACGGTGCAACCAAACTATGTAATACAAAGCTTTATGATGCAGTTATTGTAATAGGATGCGTTATAAGAGGCGAAACGGCTCATTTTGATTATGTATGTAAAACTGTTACGGATGGTGTTACGTATTTAAATACACACATGGATACACCGGTAGTATTTTGTGTACTTACGGATGATCATGTACAACAGTCTTTAGATCGTAGTGGTGGAAAATTAGGAAATAAAGGGGTAGAAGCCGGAGTAGTTGCAGTACGAATGGCAGAGTTAAAGAATAAGTAATTTTATTACTTATTCTCTATAGGCTTTAATTTCGTTTATTATCTCTTCAGCGCCCATTTTTTTAGCTTTTAAGGCAAGTATTCTTCCTTTTTCAAATGATTCTGAAATTGGAAAACTTTCATCTAGAAGTACTTTTTTAGTCCCGTCTAAAGAAACTATTCCTGCCTTAAAATATACTTGGTTATTTTTAATTTTGGCTAAAGCTCCTATGGGCGCTGTACAGCCTCCTTCAATGCTATTTAAAAAATCCCTTTCAATATCTATACAGATTTGAGTATCCTTATGATTAATTTTTCTTACCAATTCTGTTAATTCTCTGTTTTTTTCTAAAGAGGTAATGCCTACTACACCTTGTGCAGGAGCCGGAATAATAAAATCCAATACTTCATAATCCAAAGGTAAACCCAATCTCTTTATTCCTGCAAGTGAAAAAATAGTTCCATCAAAACCTTCTGAATCTAATTTTGATAATCTGGTTTGTACATTTCCGCGTATATTTCCAAATGTTACTTCTGGATATTTTGCTTTCCAAAAGGCTCTCCTTCTTAAACTGCCTGTTCCTAAATATAAATTTTCATAAGAACTTAGTTTGTCTATTTTATTCGGATTTCTAACTAAAACATCTGCTTCATAATCTCTTTCTAGAACTGCTGATAAATGTATTCCTTCCGGTAATAAGGTAGGTACATCCTTGAGACTGTGAACAGCAACATCTATCTTATCATTTAAAAGTGCAATATCCAAATCTCTTGTAAAAACACCAATAATATCCATTTGATACAAAGGTTGTGTGAGATTCTTATCTCCATGTGAAGTAATGGGTACAATTACAGCTTGAAAACCTAATTCCTTAATTTTCTTTTGCACTTTTAACGCTTGCCACATTGCTAATGGGCTGTTTCGTGTTCCAATACGAATAGGGCTCATAAATATTTTATAATTTATATTCTTGCAGTTGAAACATTTCCGTAAATAAATTTATGGTGTCATCTGCTTTTTCAGGGTTAGTAATAAGATAGTTAGCTAGTCTGTTGGTAATTTTTTGTACTAAACGATTTGATAATTCTGTTTGTTCTTCTGAAACTACCATCTGATCTTTTTTTAATGTTTTCAATTGATGTTCTTTAATTCTCTCTAAATCTGATTTGAAAGCGTGAATGATCGGCGCATATTTTCTATTTTCAGACCAAATTATAAATTCATTTATCATTTCATCTATAATCCCTTCTGCTATAGGAATTTCTTTATTTCTTAGTTCCAGTGTTTCGTTGATTTTTTGGGACAAATCATCAACATTTATTAAGGTTATATGATTGTATTCTTTAACAGATAAACAAACATTGGAAGGGATGGATAAATCAATTAAAGTTATGGGTTGATTAGAGTGTAAATCTCTTTTTGTAATTATGGGTTTCGATGCCCCGGTTGCTACAATAACAATATCTGAATTAATAACCTGTTCATGCATTTGCTCATAGTTTACCACCTTTAGATTGAATGTTTGGGCTACTTCTTGCGCTTTAGAAAAGGTTCTGTTAAGTACTGTTATGTTAGGATTATTGATGTGTTTTATTAAATTTTCACAAGTGTTTTTACCAATTTTTCCTGTGCCTATCAAGGTAATTTTTTTCTCTGATAGTTGAGTGAAATGAGTTAAGATATAATGCACTGCTGCATAAGACATAGACGTAATTCCTGTACTTATTGAAGTTGTATATTTAATTTTTTTTGAGGTTTGAATACCTGTGTTTAGTAATCTTTCCAAAAAAGCATTAGTACAATTATGTTTTTTAAATCTTTTAAACCATGTTTTTATTTGAGATATGATTTCAAAATCACCTATAATTTGACTTTCTAAACCGGCTGAAACTCTTAAAAAATGTTTAATGGCTTCTTCTCTTCTATAAACGGTTATATACTTTATAAATTCAGTAGAATCTACTTTTATTTGCTTGCAAAATATATCAATTACATAATCCGGGTTTTCTGTTTGAAAATATAATTCTGTACGGTTACATGTGGATAGTATGAAAATATGAGCATCCGACAGGGAGATAATTTTGTTGGAAAACTCTCCCACAAATTCAGGAAAAAAACTAAATTTTCCTCTAATTTCTGTATCTGCCTTTACAAAGCTCAAACTTATTGCATAAAAGTTTTTAATATTATTAGGCTGAAGCTTTTTCATATATTTTGTAGAAGCAAATTTATGAGTACATGTATGGAGAAAATACCTATATTTATAAAAAAATACCTCTAAAAGTAAATTTTTACAATTTTAGAACCAATCTAAATAGTTAATTAACATGATAAATATCATGATTTTGTGGTTGTAAATTGATAGATAAAGAATTTGTTAATGGATTTAAAAAATACCTTTAAAAGTAGAATTAGAGAAAATAAAATTGGATCGGATATTTATATGGCTCAGATAGATAATTATACTATTCTGACTGATACTATTTCCAAACCTGTTGGCAAACGGTTTGTGCAATTTTATCTTTGTACTAAAGGAAGAGCCTCTTTTCATTTTAAAAATGAATCTTTACGTGTTATGAATGAAGGGAATTCCTTACTTCTTTTTCATCCTGAAATAGATATTCCCATTAATATCAGTTTATCAAAAAAATCAAAGCTGGTTATTTTTGTAATAGCTATTCAAAAACTGGAAGATATTTTTTCCAAACATAAAGATAAAATTCCTTTACTCATTCAAAACAATTATACTAAATTTTATCATGAAAAACCTTTAAGCATCCAAGAAAAGTTAATTATTTCACAACTGGAAGATTTTACCTTGGATCAAGAATTTGAAAATCATTATTTGACATTGAAATTACATGAATTCTTACTTTATTATTTTTCTTCAAATACCTCTACTTCTTCATACCATTTACCTATAAAAGATGAGAAATTCATTCGTAAGATTTATGAAATAAAAGAGGTCTTAATGGAGAATATAGCTTCTCCACCTACTTTAAAAGAACTCTCTGAAACTACTAATTTAAGTGAATATAAAATAAAAGAAGGTTTTAAAAAAATATACGGGAAATCTATTTCTCATTTTATACTGGATACAAAATTAGAAATCGGAAAAGAAAAATTAAACTTGAAAGTTAAACAGGTGCAGGAAATCGCTTATGATTTAGGATATGAAAATCCTAGTCATTTTATAGAGGCATTTAAGAAAAAATATGGAATTACTCCCAAGCAATGGATGATGAAATAACAATATTTTCATAATTGAAACAGACGTTTATTTTAAAATTCTCTTTATTTGGATATAAATTTTTTCTAACAAATCGTAATCACGATTTTTATATGTGACGATAATTTAAATTTTCTCCAAATAATTCAATCCAAATACATAATAAATTATTAAATGCTTATAAGGCATATATTTCTTTGCATTTTCAATACAAATAGAAATTTTATTTCTCTATAACATCAACCTAATTTAAAATTTAGTATTTTTAGATTATAATTTATATGCTTTAATGAAACAAAAGGAAAAAGTAGAGTACATAATAACGGAGTTAAACAAGCTCTATCCAAACCCTATTGCTCCGTTAGTCTATCAAGATGTATTTACTTTATTAATTTCCGTATTACTTTCTGCTCAAACAACGGATAAGAAGGTTAATGAAGTTACACCTGCTCTCTACAAAGTTGCTCCCAATGCTTTTAAAATGGCTGAATTGCCTGAGTGGAAAATCAAAGAATATATAAAAGAAATTGGTTTATCGAATACTAAATCCAAAAATATTCATAAACTTTCTACTATTTTGGTAGAAAAATATAACGGAGAAGTTCCGGAAAGTTTTGAGGAGTTAGAAGCCTTACCCGGCGTGGGTCATAAAACCGCTTCCGTTGTCATGAGTCAAGGTTTTGGACACCCGGCATTTCCTGTTGATACACACATTCACAGACTTATGAAATTATGGAAATTAACCAACGGAAAAAATGTTGAACAAACAGAAAAAGATGCTAAACGGTTATTTCCTAAAGAATTATGGAATATCTTACACATTCAAATTATTTTTTACGGTCGGGAATATTCACCGGCTAGAGGCTGGAGTTTAGAAAAAGATTATATAACCAAATATTTATTAGAAAATTAGTTAATTAAAATTATGAAAAATATTGTTCTTGTTGCAGGGGCTTTATATGGTTTAATTTCCATTATTTTAGGAGCATTCGGTGCTCATGCTTTTAAAAAAATGCTTTCAGTTGAAAAATTAGTAAGCTTTGAAACGGGTGTTAAATATCAAATGTATCATGCATTGGCTCTTTTAATTATTGGCTTTTCTCTATCGTTTAGCTCCGGTTTGGAAAAATGGGCCGGATGGGGAATGATTATAGGTACATTTCTATTTTCTTTTAGTATTTATCTATTAGCTTTTTCTGATTATTGGAATATCAATTTACGTTTTTTAGGCCCTGTAACTCCCATTGGAGGAACATTTATGATCATAGGATGGGCTTGTTTATTATTTTATTTTATTAAAAGTAATTAAATGCTCTTTTAAAAACGTTCTAACTTTTACTATTACAAATTCATATGACAACATCAAGTAAAATTTAGAAGAGTCATTTTTTAATTCATTTTGATAAAAGTCTTCGTATAGCCTGGGAGAAAAGTCGTGTAAATGAACACTTTGGTGTAAGTTAGTATTTTCATAACAAGCAATATCTTTTCTACTAATATAAGGAGGATAAATGGTGAAAGTAGGTTTTTGCAGGGCTTTTGCCGTAATTACAAATCTACTGCTATTTCCAATAAATAAAGTGGAATTTTGCATAAAAGCGGCATACTCACGTATCGTTTTTCCTACCGGCTGAACAAATACTTTGGTATTGGAATTTAGTAAAGATAGCAGTTCGTTTACTTGTTTATACTGCGATGGCAAATAGGTAAATAATAAATCGGCTCTATAATTTGCCCATATAAAATCTATAAGTTTTGCCATATTACCCATCGTCCAAGTGTTATGTATGTTTGAACCCAAAACACCCAACATAATTACCGGTCGTTTAAAATGTATGCCTGCATTTATCATTTTTTCTTTAGCGTCCTCAATTTCATCTTCAGTTAGATATATTTTAGCTAACGGATCGATAGGTATAGGGTTATCTTTTAGAAATTCTTGTAAGATTACTAAACGATCTTCCAATAAAGTACACGTTTGAGTAATTGGTTCTTCTACTTTAGAAACGGTTTTATCATAAAATTTATCCAATAAAGGATTGGAAAAACTGTATTTTTTCTTTGCTTTTGAAAATAGGGTTAGCAAGATACTGTTAAAATTCTGCGACATATCAATAAGTATGTCGTATTTTTCACTTCTTACTAACTGGATATATTTATATACAAAAAGTACGGAACGTATATGCTCCGTATCTATAGCTATTATACGGTCAATATTAGGATTTCTCTGTATAACTCCAATATATTTTTTATAACAAAGAAAATCTATCTTAATATCCGGATAGATTTTCTTTAGATTATTAGGAATTACACTGGAGAGTAATACTTCTCCCACATTGTTATATTGTATTAATAGCGCTTTCACTATATGATTAATATCTAAACAGATACGTTATGCTCTCTAAGAGCATCATTTAACGATGTTTTCTTGTCTGTACTTTCTTTTCTAGTTCCTATAATTAAGGCACAATTTACGTTATATTCTCCTGCAGGGAATTTTTTAGTTATAGACCCGGGAATTACTACTGAACGTGGAGGCACATATCCTCTGTATTCTTTAGGTTCACTTCCTGAAACATCAATTATTTTAGTAGAAGAAGTTAAGGTAACGTTTGCTCCTAAAACCGCTTCATCATCAACATGTACACCCTCTACAACAATACAACGTGAACCAATAAAGCAATTATTTCCAATAATAACCGGTGCCGCTTGTAAAGGTTCTAAAACACCGCCAATACCAACACCTCCGCTTAAATGTACATTTTTACCAATCTGTGCACAACTTCCTACTGTTGCCCAAGTATCTACCATAGTACCTTCATCTACATAAGCACCTATATTAACATAAGAAGGCATTAAGATCGCTCCGCTGGAAATATATGCTCCTTTTCTTGCAACTGCATGAGGTACTACACGAACTCCTTTTTCAGCATATCCTGTTTTTAAAGGAATTTTATCATGATACTCAAAAATACCTACTTCATAGGTTTCCATTTTTTGTATAGGGAAATATAATACTACCGCTTTTTTAACCCACTCATTTACTTGCCATTTTCCATCTTCTAACGGCTGTGCTACTCTTAGTTTTCCTGAATCTAACAATTCTATTACTTCTCGAATTGCTTTTTGATATTCTATATCCGATAATAATGCACGGTCATTCCAAACTTTTTCAATAGTTTGTTGTAAATCTTTCATATTTTTTGTTTATACAACAAATTTAACAATTTTTATAATTGTTTTTTACGTTTATTTACATGTATACACACATATTTTAGAAATATAGTAAAGGTAAAAATTAGTATTAGCTAAATTTTTATTCATTTTTATTAAAACAAATAGTAATGTATAAACATAATTAGCCGGAAAATATTAAAAATTTATAATGGGTATTAATTTTAAGTTTGGGAAAATTGGGCTTCGTAAAGTTTTCTATAGTACCCTTTTTGTTGTAACAAGGAATTATGGTTTCCCATTTCAACTATTTTCCCATGATCTAATACGATAATTTTGTCCGCATTCTGTATGGTAGCTAAACGATGAGCAATAATAATGGAAGTTCGATTTTTAGTAATCTTATCGGTGGCTTTTTGTATTAATTCCTCTGATTTAGTGTCTATAGATGAAGTTGCTTCATCTAACACCAGAATAGAAGGGTTATATAAATAAGCTCGTAAAAAGGAAATCAATTGTCGTTGACCTAAAGAGATGGAAGCTCCCCGTTCGCTAACTTCATAGCCGTAACCATTGGGAAGGCTCATTATAAAATCATCTATTTGAATTTCTTTTGCAGCTTTGCGTACTTCTTCTAAGGTTATATCTTTATTTCCAAAAGTGATATTTTCTAAAATGGTATCATTAAACAAAAATACATCTTGTAATACAACAGCGATGTGCGACCGTAAATTGTGTAATTCATACGATTTTATATCCGTTCCGTCTATATATATATGCCCTCCCGAAATTTCATAAAAACGGCTTAATAAATTTATAATAGTTGATTTTCCTGCTCCGGTAGCTCCAACAATTGCTACTTTTTCTCCACCGGAAACCGTAAATGAAAGATCTTTAAGAACATTTTCTCCTTTTACATATGAAAATGACACATGGTCAAAAATGATATCTCCTTTAATGATATCTTTTTTTACAGTTCCTTTATTTGATATTTCATGATTGGAATCCAATACGGTAAAAACTCGTTCCGCTCCAACAATACCTCTTTGAATGGTATTAAAGCGATCTGCTATTTGCCTCATGGGCCTCACCAGCATGTTCACATAGGAAGTAGTAAAAGCTATAACTACACCCGGTGATATATTGTGTGCCGTTAATGCGTTATAACCTGCATACCATATCATGACACCAATGGCAATACCGGTAATAATATCTACAGCAGGAAAAAAAAGTGAAAAATAGAAAACTGTTTTAAGATAGGCTTTTTCTAATTTTTGATTAATTTGAAAAAACTTTTTATATTCTTTTTTCTGTTGATTAAATACTTGAACAATGGTCATTCCTGACAGCCTCTCTTGAACAAAGCTGTTTTGATTAGCTGTTTGATTTCTTTCTTCTGAAAAAGCTTTTTTTATGGCTTTTTGAAATATTCGGGTTATAATAGTCATTATCGGGAAAATGAACAATGCTATGGTTGCTAATTCCCAATTAATCCAATACATAGTTATTACCACAAAAATTATACGAAGAATATCTCCTAAAACCATTAAAATTCCATCGGTATATATAGTTGAAATAGTTTCGATATCGGATACAGAGCGAGTGACTAACACCCCTAAAGGCGTTTTATCGAAAAAAGAAGATTTAAAATAAATGAGCTTTTTGTATAATTTTATTCGTAAGCTACGAATCACATTTTGAGCAACAAAGTTAGAAGCATAGACTAAAAAAAATTGTAATACAACTTCAGTCAACATTAATAAAAAAATAAGCAAAAGGGAATGATATAAATTTGAAAAATTTTTATTTTTAATAATATCAACATCTATTGCATGACTTATTACAACCGGACGGAAAGAGGAAACATATGCTAACGCCAATGCTATAAAAATTGTAGAATAAAACCATACAGGATATTTACTTCCCAATTCCATTAATCGAGAAAGTGCTTGACCTGCTTTTACGTTTTTTTCTTTTTTATGTTTCATAATATATATCCTGAGGATAGTTAACTTTCACTAAAGTAAGACCTTTAGCAGGTGCTGAAGTGGAAGCAAATTTACGGTCTTTTTTTTCAATTATGTTTCTAAATTCCTTTTCATCAATTTTTCCTCTGCCAACATCCATGAGAGTCCCTGCAATTGCTCTAACCATATTTCTCAAAAATCTATTGGCAGCAATGGTAAAGACTAATTCATCTTCATATTGTTTCCATTCTGCTTGGTAAATATAGCAATCATTCGTTTTATTATCCGAATGTAGTTTTGAAAAACTGGTAAAGTCTTTATATTCAAATAATACTTTTGCAGCTTTGTTCATTTTATCTACATCAAACTGATAAAAAAGAAATTGAGCATGGAATTGCTGTTTAAAAGGATTTTTCAGGGTAGAAATTCTATACTTATAAATTCTTTCCGTTGCATCGAAACGTGCATGTGCTGAGTCTTTAACTCGGAATATTGCTTTTATGGAAATATCCGAAGGCAATAAAGAATTTAATTTTCTAACCAATTGATCAGGCAATTCTTCTTCCCACTCAAAATGAGCATACATTTCAGCTGCATGAACTCCCGTATCAGTTCTTCCTGCTCCAATTGTTTTTATTTCTTTTCTAAGTAATCGACTTAATGCCGATTCTAATTTTTCTTGTACTGATATATGTTTTGGCTGTCTCTGATACCCGTAATACTGAGTACCATCGTATGAAAATTGAATGAAATAACGCAATTTTATTGTAAATTTACTACAAAAATAGTGAGAAAAATATTATTGCTTTCCGATACCCATTCTTATATTGATGATCGTATATTGGAATATGCTTCCCAAGCAGACGAGGTTTGGCATGCAGGTGATATTGGTGATATAAAGGTTTCCGAAACTTTAAAAAAAACGGTTCCTGTATTTAAAGCGGTCTATGGAAATATTGATGGAACAGAAATTCGTAAAGAATTCCCTCTTAATCTACGTTTTTTTTGTGAGAAAGTGGATGTATGGATGACCCATATTGGCGGTTATCCGGGTAAATATGCACCAATCATACGCGAAGAAATAAAATTGAATCCTCCTAAACTTTTTATTTGCGGTCATTCACATATTTTAAAAGTTATGAATGATAAAAAACTTCATTTACTTCATATGAATCCGGGTGCTATAGGAATCTATGGATTTCATAAGGTAAGGACTATGTTACGATTTGAAATAAATCAGGAAACTATACAGAATTTAGAAGTTATTGAATTTACTAGATGATTTGTTTTTATGTTTTATTGACTTAACGTCCCTTTTAAACAGTAAAATTCAAAAAATTTCGAAATTTAATCTTTAACAATTCTAGTAATACTCACCTAAATATTTCTTCAATTTAATTTATTTTTTTCCTAAATGATTATTAAATTTATAACAATTAACTAATATTAATATTATTATTTAAATTATAATATATTAATGATATTCTATATGCTGATTTAAAATAACGAATTTTGTTGTTACATTTAGGCAAATTTTTTGATTATGATTAAATATTTTACAGTATTTAACGTAACATAATTAATATCAAATGATACTAATGTTTAAAAATTATTCTGCCAAATTCAGTTTATGATAAGATCTGTTATTCGTTTATCTTTAATAATGCTCCCTTTATTAGGTGTTGCTCAATCAAAAGTTGTAGTAGCTTTTAAAATTATAGATAAAGAAAAAAATTCCTGTGTTGATGTTAACTTACAGAAAAATTTTATATTCCAATATGAAAATAGTTCCGGTTATAAAGACCTCAAAAGTTTAGTTTCTACAAAGTGTTTCAATAGTTATGCAATAACTAAAATTTCTGGTAATTTTCGAATTTATATTTCAGTACCTGAATATGAATCACAATATCTTGATTTTACTATTACTAAACAAAGTAAAGATACCCTATATTTAGGTGAAGTTTATCTAACACGTATGTATCCCGAAATTAGTGAAGAAATTCAGAAACCTTCCAAATCTGCTGAAAAAGAAATTGAGGGGGTAACAGTGACCGGGGCACGTAAGAAATTTATTAAATTAGAAGCTAACAAGACTACTTATACGATAAAGGATAATGATTTACTTTCCGGCGGAAGTGCACAAGAAACTTTAACAAAACTTCCGGGGGTTATCAAGGGATATGGTGGAAATCTTACCGTAAATGGTAAGTCCATGACTATTTATATTGATGATATCCCGACAGGTCTAACGGGTGGAGACTTAGAAAATTTATTACAAAGTTTACCATCAAATGCTATTGAAAAAATTGAAATTATATCCAACCCGGGAGCTTCTTACGATGCTAAAACAGGGGGTGGTATTATAAATATTATTACTAATGGTAGGGCATTGCGAGGAATAAACGGATCTGCTTCTTTAAATTACCAATTTAACAAGAACAACCGGGTATCTCCTTCTATTAGTTTAAATAGTCGTTTAAAAAGTGTATCCTTACAATTAAATAGTGGTTATAATTATAGGGAAAACGATAAAACTACCTATTATAAAAGGGAATTTACTTCTTTCTCTCCTTCCATTATTTTTGATCAAAAGAATATTGAAAATAAATATAATCGTTTTTATTATTTTAGACCTTCTTCAAATATTCGCCTTAACAAAAACAGTAATTTATTGATCAATTATAACTTAAGTTATACTGATAACAGTAATCATTATACGGGTGAATCTTTGAGCTCTAACGATATTGAACCAATTAATCTTTTAAATAATTCAAAATATTCGGAAGATAACACCAATCATGAATTAACCACAAAGTATAAGGTTAAATTAGATACATTAGGAAACTTGTTTGATATAACGGCATCTTATAAACACTTTAATAAAAATTCAACAAATAACAGTATTCAGAATAATGAGGGTGTTTATAAATATTCTGTAAATGATATTGATTATAAATCCGATTATTTTCAAGTGAATCCTAATTTTGAATTTTCTTTTAATAAGGTAGGAATAAAAATGAATACCGGTGGAAAGTATTCTCATACTAAATATACCAGTAACGGAAAATATAATCTTTTAAATACTTCTTCTTCTATACTGGAAACTCCGGATTATAATTCATTCAGGGATTTTATATACGATGAAAATCAATATGCTTTATATGGAGAATTAAGCAAAAAATTTGAAAAATTGGATTTGACTGCAGGGGTTCGTTATGAAAATTTAGAATTTAAAAATAAAGTAAAAACTACTGATCAAAATATTAAATATACGTTTGAAAAGTTTTTCCCATCTTTTAGTTTACTATATAAATTTAATCCTACGCTGGATTTTAATGCTACCTACAGAAAGAGTATGATGCCTCCTTCCTATTCTAATATGGATCCGAATTTAACCAACTATTTTGACGAATTCAATACTTCGGAAGGAAACTTACATCTTAAGCCGGATTATTACGATAACTATGAAGTGTCTTTAAGTGCATGGAGATATTTGAAAATCTCTTTCAACTACACGTATTCTAAAAATATAAATATGCTGTATTACGAGACTGAAGACAATTCATTAACCGTAAATCAAACTACTCGTACATTTCACGGCATGAAAAACTATAACGTATGGGTAGGTATTCCTATACCTTTTAAATTGGTTACCATGGGTAAAAAATTCTTTGACGAGCCTATGAATATGGATAAAATGAATTTCATTTACCTTTATGGAATGTATAATTACTACAAAGTAAACGATTATCCGTATTTAGATAAAGTAAAACCTATGTGGTTTTATGTAATATATGCTCAATTAATCCTTCCGAAAGATTTTAAATTAACCACTTTCTTTTTATCTAGTACAGATAAGGGATATTTTGAAATTTACAAATCCTATAAACCTTTCCGTTATTCTAATATAGAACTTTCAAGATCCTTTAGTAACAAAACTATTAAGGCTTCTTTAGGTATTCAAAATATATTGGGTCCTACTAAGTTTAATTCTGATATTAATAATTTTAATTTAAGAACCAATTATTATAGTAGAGACAGCGATCAATTGTTCTATATTAAATTATCTTACAGTTTTGATAAAAACCGTAATATTAAAAAGGAAAATACAATTATTGAAGATGATACTAATTCAAATTCTAACAAGTTGTTACCTTCCGTTCCGTTAAAATAAATACTCAATTTTATATAAATCAAAAAAGGCTGATAATTTAAATATTATCAGCCTTTAATTTTTACTTTTTTTATGAATATTAGTTTTCTTTCTTTACCATCTCAATATGCTCAATATGATCTTCAAAATAAATATTTCCTTCAGTTTCAAATCCAAATTTTTTATAAAATGGAACTGCATAATATTGAGCACCGATTCTTATCGGTTGTTTACCATGAAGTGTAAATAAAGATTCAATGGATTTTTCCATTAAAATTTTCCCTAATCCGGTAGAACGATATTCCTTACAAACTATAATTCTTCCAATGGAAGCTTCATTAAAGGAAACTTTTTCAGGAAAAATCCTGGAATAAGCAACTAATTGTTCTCCTTTATACAGTAATAAATGATGCGCTTTATAATCTTTATAGTCCAAATCCTGGTACGAACATTTTTGCTCGACTATAAATACTTCATTTCTTAATCGTAATAAGTTATACAATTCGTCTAAAGTAAGTTGATCAAATTTTTTTAAAACATAATCATAGGGATGAGTGCTACTCTTGGGCATCTTTCATAAATTTTTCTACTTTTTCAACCATTTTTTTTGAACCACAAACAAATGGTGTTCTTTCATGCAATTCAACAGGATTTAAATCCAATATTCGTGTAAAACCATCACTGGCACTTCCTCCTGCTTGTTCCGCAAGGAATGCCATAGGATTACATTCATATAACAATCGTAATTTGCCTTTAGGGGCTTGTGAATAGGAAGGATATAGGTAAATGCCTCCTTTCAACATATTTCTATGAAAATCGGAAACTAAAGATCCGATATAACGGGAAGTATACGGTCTATTTTCTTTTTCTTCTTGACAATATTTTATATAATTCTTAATTCCTTGAGGAAATTTAAGATAATTTCCTTCATTTACGGAATATATTTTTCCATCTTCAGGTATTTTAATATTAGGATGTGAAAGATAAAACACTCCCAAAGCCGGATCTAAAGTAAAACCATTTACACCGTTACCTGTTGTATAAACTAACATTGTAGATGAACCGTACACTATATATCCGGCTGCTACCTGTTTATTTCCGGGTTGTAAAAAATCTTCCAATGTAACGGGTCCATCTTCCGAAATTCTTCTATAAATAGAAAAAATAGTTCCTACATTAACATTTACATCTATATTGGAAGATCCGTCTAAAGGATCAATTAATACCACATATTTACTGTTATGTGAATTATCTTTAGAATTTATACTGATGAAGTCTTCATTTTCTTCGGAAGCAATTCCACAAACGACTTCTCTATTTTTTAAGGCACCAATAAATACATCATTGGCAAACACATCTAATTTTTGTTGCTCTTCACCTTGTATATTCTGATTTCCAATTGCTCCAATAATATCAACGAGCCCAGCTTTATTAACTTGCTGATTAACAACTTTACTGGCTAATCTTATTGCTCCTAAAAGGCGTGACAACTCTCCTGAAGAATATTTAAAATCTGCCTGTTTATCAATTATAAATTCGCCTAAAGTCTGTGAGCTCTTCGATTTCATATTTTATATATTTAGTTTTTTGAATGTTCCAAATATATTGATTTTTGGTTGTACTTTATAAGTAATATGCAGATTTGTCATATATTTGCTGAAGGTCTTTTAATATTTAAAATACTTATTGTACTGTTTATCATTATAATATAAATTTTAAGTCTATTAATACGTAAATTCCCGCTGTGTAAAAATTCTTTTTTCACAAAATTTATTTATGGGAAAATGTGTTTTTTATATATTGAAAATATATAACTATCATTTATGAAAGTTTATAAATTTGGAGGTGCTTCAGTACAAAATGAAAAAAATGTACGTGCTATTTTAAAAGTTTTAAACCAAACCGGATACAAATCAACCATTATTGTTGTTTCGGCCATGGGTAAAACGACTAACGCATTAGAAGATGTTATTCAAGCATACTTTCAAAATAATGATACGTATAAAATATTAATAGATAGAATAGAGGAGGAGCATTTAGAAATAGTTAAAAAATTATTTTCTAATTATACGGAAGTTTATAACGATATTAAGAATATTTTTAAAAATTTGCGATCTTTACTAACGAACAATACATCCGATAATTTTAATTTCTTATACGATCAAACGGTAAGTTTTGGTGAAATTATTTCATCCAGAATTTTAAGCTCTTTTTTAAATTATTCAGGAATTACCAATACTTGGATTGATAGTAGAAATTATCTAAAAACTGATGATAATTATAGGGAAGGGACTATAAATTGGGAACGTACGCAAAAACAATTTGAAAATTTTGATACTTCTCAAACATATGTTACTCAAGGTTTTTTAGCTTCTAATTCCGGCAATTTTACTGTAACTCTGGGAAGGGAAGGATCAGATTATTCTGCTGCCATAATTGCCTATTGTTTACATGCTGAAAGTGTTACCATTTGGAAAGATGTTCCGGGAATTATGACCGGAGATCCTGACTACTATGAAAACGCTCAATTATTAAAATATCTTTCCTATGAAGAAGCTATGGATATGTCATTTTTTGGAGCATCTATCCTTCATCCGAAAACTATCTTTCCTTTGTATAAAGGTGAGATTCCATTGAACATTCGTTCTTTTTTAGAACTTGAAAATCATGGCACTTATATTACGAAAGGAGTTAAGGGAGATCCGAGCGTTTCTTGTTTCATACAAAAATTAAATGTACATTTGCTTACTATTTCTTCCATTTATTTTACTTATAATCTGGAAGATATTCTTTGTATACTCTTCAAACAACTTACTGAACTGAATATTAAAACTAACATGATCAAGGTTTCAGCTTGTTCAGTTTCACTGGTTATTGAAGATAAATTTAATTCAATTAACATTTTACTGAATATACTCGCAAATTCTTTTAATGTAACATTAGAAGAAAATGTGCGTCTATTTACGATAACGAATAGTTCACAGAAAATACGAAATAATTTTAAAAAAGGAAAAACAGTTTTATTAGAACAATTGGTAAAACAAACTTACCAAGCAATTGTAAAAGAATAACAATATGAGTTTAGTCACCTTAGAGGATATACAAAATACTTTAAACCTTAAGAAATTTGGTTTTATTGGAAAG
The DNA here is from genome assembly GCF_002964915.1 of Apibacter sp. wkB309. Lineage (NCBI taxonomy): Bacteria > Pseudomonadati > Bacteroidota > Flavobacteriia > Flavobacteriales > Weeksellaceae > Apibacter > Apibacter sp. wkB309. The sequence continues at coordinate 294,671 of NZ_PSZL01000001.1, read as the reverse complement.
GGTATAGCATGGACCCTTATGAATGTTTCAAAACTTGGTCATATAAATAAATTTTGTACTGAAAATAAAGATTTACCTACCAATGAATTTCTTACTGCAGTTTTAAAACATCTAAAAATTAACTACGAAATTCATGAGGAAGATTTAAAAAGAATTCCTGAAAAGGGACCTTTTATAATTGTTTCCAATCACCCTCTAGGAGGATTAGATGGCATAATTTTAATGAAAATTGTTTCGGAAATTCGTCCGGATTTTAAAATAATGACTAATTTTTTATTGCAAAAAATTGAACCTCTAAAAAAAGTTATTATTCCTGTTAATCCTTTTGAAACCAGAAAAGATACTTTTGACAGCAAAAAAGGTTTTATTGAAACTTTGCGTGTCCTAAAAGATAATCACTGTGTAATAATTTTCCCGGCCGGTGAAGTTTCTCATTATTACCCGGATACCAAAAAATATCAAGACAGAGAGTGGGTGGAAAGTGCCTTAAAACTTTTGAAAAAAGCTAAAGTACCCGTAATTCCTGTATATTTTCATGCGAGAAACAGTAAGTTGTTTTACAAAATGTCTAATATTCATCCGGATTTACAGACTGCAATGCTGCCTAGAGAATTGGTTAGAAAAAGAAAAGCGCCTATTAAAATACGAATCGGTAAACCTATTTCAGTTAAACAGCAAGATGAATATACGGATATCAAGTCTTACGGTAATTTTTTAAGGAATAAGGTATATATGCTTAAATCATTCTATACTACGGTTAAGAATCCATTTAAAAATATAAAGTTCCTTTCAGTTTCAGCAATGACTAAGTCTGCTAATTCCAATGAAGTTAAGCCTATTATTAAAGAGACACCTCATGAATTAATCTTAAAAGAAGTTGAGCTTTTAAAAGAAATTGATTGTGAACTATTTTCCAATTCTCAATATGAAGTTTATTTAGCTAAACCTGAAAAAATACCTAATATCTTACGGGAAATTGGCCGATTAAGAGAAATTTGTTTTCGCGAAGTGGGAGAGGGAACCAACGAACCTTTTGATCTGGATGAATTCGATCAAATTTATCATCACTTATTTTTATGGGATAAAGAAAATAAACTTATCGCGGGTGCTTATCGTATGGGATTGGGAAAAGAGATTTATGAAAAATACGGAATTAAAGGTTTTTATACTGCTTCTCTTTTCGAATATGATTCGGAAGTACATCCTTTCTTTAAAAAAATCATTGAAATGGGTAGGGCATTTATTTCCAGTGAATATCAAAAAAAACCTATGCCCTTATTACTTTTATGGAGAGGAATTGTACATGTTTGCTTAAGAAATCCGCATTATAAATACCTGGTAGGTGGTGTAAGTATAAGCAATCAATTTTCCAACTTTTCTAAATCGATAATGGTTGAATTTATGCGTTCTCATTATTTTGATTCTTATGTTGCTCAATATGTACATTCAAAAAATGAATTTAAAGTTCATCTGAAATCCAATGAAAAAGATTTATTCTTTGATGCTGCGGATAATGATCTTAATAAATTTGACAAGTTAATTGATGAACTTGAGCCCGATTTAAGACTTCCCGTATTGATCAAAAAATATTTAAAACAAAACGCTCGTGTTATTGCTTTTAACGTCGACCCTAAATTTAATGATGCCATTGACGGATTGATGTATATTAGAATTAGTGATATCCCGGATAGTACTATTAATCCGGTGTTAGAGGAGTTAGATTCTATGGACAAAAAAAACCAAAAGGAAGAATAATAAACAATTGTTAACAAGTTTATAACCATTCATTTGAAACAAGATTACTAATTGCTTTTATTAAAGTACACTATACTTAGATTTTCAACACCTTACGAATGTTGAACTTTTTATAAAAATTTAATCTACTATTTTAAAAAGGTAAATAGCTATTATTTACCTTTTTTTATTTCTATACTTAGATTATTTCACATTCTTCAATCCTTTACTAATATTGAGCCTGTCTACAAGCTTATTTAAAGGCTTTTTCTATATTTTCTTTTATAATAATTATCCCAATAGATAACTGTTCGTAAATTAAAAAATACGATAAATTAAAATTAAAATAATTATATCTTATTATCATAAAATAATAATTAATTGTATGCATAATTAATCATTAGTAATGTAAAAATTTATATTTTAATGATTATTTTGATTTTATTTAAATAAATAAATATAATTAATGTTAGAGTTATTTATAGTGTAAAATTTTAAAATATAATTTTGTAACTACAGAAATCTTTTAAACTCTAAACTATACTTATAAATTTTAACCTAATATAATATATTAACTATTAATATTTTACAAAATAATACATATATAAATACTTAATTATGAATTAATTAATAAATATGTTAATAACTTAATTTATTTCAAAAATTCCTATAATTATATAATTGACTGTAAATCAATAAAATTATATAATTATTATTAAAAATTATTTTTATTAACTCTTAAATTTTCAATAAGTTAAAACAATATTAACAATTTAAATAAATTATTGTTAACATTTTTAAACAAAAAATTTTGCTTCAAGAGTTACAATTTCCATTTATAAAGATTTAAGATTTTTCCAAATATTTATAAAACTTTTTAAAAATGAATTTTACCTTCCTTTTGATAAGTTTAATAACAGTTACTTTTTAAACAGACACTTTATTAATAACTTCTAAAAATTGTTGATAAGTGATTTAGTTTATTGATTTATACTTATTTATTTTCAATAAATTTTGTTAATATCATATTTAGAAATATTAATAACTCACTATTTCAAAGTTATTAACATATTAACAGGTCTATTATTACTATTACTTTAAATTTTATTTAATTAATTAAAAAAAGATATATAAATAATAATTAATTGTGGAAAAAATTCAGGTTTCAAAATTTCTCTTTTCGTTTTTATGAAGGTATATTTGTAAGAAAAATAAGTAAAAATTATGAAGACAGTTAATGATTTCAATTTCAATGGAAAAAAAGCATTAATTAGAGTTGATTTTAATGTTCCTCAAGATGAAAATCTTAAGGTTACTGATAATACAAGAATTGTTTCTGCTAAGCCAACTATAGATAAAATATTGAAAGATGGAGGTTCTGTAATATTGATGACGCATTTAGGCAGACCCAAAGGTCAGGTTACAGATAAATATTCTTTAAAACACATTGTTGATGAGGTATCAAAAGTTTTAGGTGTTCCTGTTAAGTTCGTTGATGAATGTGTAGGACCTAAAGCCGAAAAAGCTGCAGCAGAATTAAAACCCGGTGAAGTTTTATTGTTAGAAAATTTACGTTTTCACAATGAAGAGGAGAAAGGAGATGAAGGATTTGCTAAAGAATTAGCCAAACTAGGTGATATTTATGTAAACGATGCATTCGGTACTGCACATCGCGCTCATGCATCTACTGCTATTATTGCTAAATTCTTCCCTTCTAACAAATGTTTTGGTCTTTTGATGGCCAAAGAGCTTGATGCTATTCAAAAAGTCCTTAAAACAGGCGAAAAACCTGTTACGGCTATATTAGGAGGTTCTAAAGTTTCTTCTAAAATTACTATTATAGAAAACATCCTTCCGGTGGTTAATAATTTAATAATCGGAGGAGGAATGACCTATACTTTTATTAAAGCTCAAGGAGGTAAGATCGGAAACTCTATCTGTGAAGATGATAAACAAGAATTGGCACTTGATATACTTAAAAAAGCTAAAGAAAAAGGTGTAAAAGTATATCTTCCGGAAGATTCTGTTATAGGTGATGACTTTTCAAATGATGCAAATAGAAAAGTAGTCGATACTAATGATATTCCTGACGGATGGGAAGGTTTGGATGTTGGACCTAAAACTATTAAAACATTTTCTGATGTTATTTTAGCTTCAAAAACCATATTATGGAACGGACCTTTAGGAGTATTTGAAATGCCAAATTTTGCCGTTGGTACTAAAGCTATTGGAGATGCTATTGGTGAAGCCACTAAGAAAGGAGCTTTCTCCTTAGTTGGAGGAGGTGACAGTGTAGCATTTGTTAAACAAAATAATTATACTGATAAAGTTAGTTACGTTTCAACCGGGGGAGGAGCAATGCTTGAATCATTAGAAGGTAGAGAATTACCCGGAGTAGCAGCTATTTTAAATGATTAATATCAAAATCTAGCATTATACAATATAAAAAAAGAAGCTTGATATTTTAAGCTTCTTTTTTTATATGTTAATAACTATTCATAAGTAATTTTAATTTTATTATTGCTCTAATAAAATTTTAATACATAAAATCTTTAAAAATAAATATATTTTTGTATAAATAAATTTATATTTTTAGAAATATAAAATATAATATTCAGTAATTTATATCAAAAATATTATTTTTATAGATTTATTTAATAAATATTTAAAGTTTTAAACATCTACTATTACAAATTATCCTCTTTTAAACTTTCTTACTTATTGATTTGAAAATAAAAATTTTGTGAAAATTTTATTTTTTTAAAATGTAAATAACAGATGAATAATTACCATCATTCATTCCTTTTAAATTTGATAAGGCAGCAATGAATGGAAATCTAAAAATTCCTAAAGGATTATTCATATAATTTTCACTGATTAAAGAAATATAGAAACTATCAAACGGTAGGGGGTACGTATGAATTACTTCAAACTTGTTATTATTAAAAAAATCAATGGCACCTTTTTTAGAATAATGAAATATATGTCTAGGTACATCCCAGGCCGCCCAATATTCTCTATAAAATTTAGCATCAAAAGATTTGTAATTTGGAACTGCTATTATTATATATCCATTATTTTTTAATTTTAATCTTAGTTTTGACAGGATTTTTTCCGGATTAGGGATGTGTTCTAATACATGCCAAAGTGTAATGACATCTAAAGAATTATTTTCAACAGAATCTAAAGAAGTTGTTATAAGATTTTCACCAATTTTAGATTTAGCTGTTTCAGCTGCTTTTATATTTGGTTCAAAACCAAGTATTGAAAAATTTTTATCTTTTATGAATTTTAGAAAGGTTCCATCTCCACAACCATAATCTAATAATGTTCCGGACGTTTTGTATTTATTAATAATCTTTAATTTATATTTTTCATTCAATTTTTGAATTAATAAATATATTTTTGATTTTAAGGACTGATCTTTGGAATGGGATAAATATTTTTCACTTTCATAATATTTTGAAAGAACTTCAGGTATTTGGGTAGTTTTTAAAATATCGGTATATTCAGATTTTTGAATTTCAAAAATTTCATTAGATAAAAAGTGATCTTTAATTTTCATTTTCAATTTTGTATATATAATATCATATAGTAAAATATTTAGGATTATAAATAAATGTTCCACGTGGAACATTTATTTATAACTTTATATTATCTACCCATGTAAATTAATAAAACATTTATATCGGATGGAGATACGCCACTTATTCTACTGGCTTGACCTATAGTCTCAGGTTTGAATTTCATTAGTTTTTGTTTAGCTTCAGTAGATATACTATTTAATTTTGAATAGTCAAAATTTGAAGGAATTTTTATATTTTCTAATCTATTTAATTTTTCAACATTTTCAAGTTCTTTGTCAATATAGCCTTTATATTTAATTTTAATTTCTACTTGTTCAAGAACCTCATTCGAAAAATGATTTGATTTGATATAATCATTTATTGAGGATATGTTTTCCAAGTCTTTTAAGTATATATTAGGTCTAACCAATATACTGTCAGCTTTTACAGTTTGAGAAATAGGAGTTGAATTTTTTTGTAGTAAAATTGGATTAGTTTCTTCTTTGGTTATGGATTTTGATTTTATAAAATCTATACAATTATTCGTTTGCTTAATTTTCTTTTCTAAATTTTGCATTCTTTCAAATGATGCTAAACCAAGTGTATAACTTAATGGCGTTAATCGTTCATCGGCATTATCCTGTCTTAAGCTCATTCTATATTCTGCACGTGAGGTAAACATTCGATAAGGTTCTTCAGTTCCTTTGGTAATAAGATCATCAATTAATACTCCAATATACGCTTCATTTCTCTTAAGAACCAACGGCTCTTTATTTTGAATTTTAAGTGAAGCATTAATACCGGCCATCAATCCTTGAGCTGCTGCCTCTTCATAACCCGTTGTACCATTAATTTGTCCCGCAAAATATAAATGATTAATATTTTTTGTTTCTAATGTATTTTTTAATTGAGTAGGAGGGAAGTAGTCATATTCAATAGCGTAACCCGGTCTGAAAAATTTAGCTTTTTCAAATCCCGGGATTAGTTGTAAAGCTTTAATTTGAATATCATCCGGTAAAGATGTACTAAATCCGTTGATATAGAATTCAACAGTTTGCCAGCCTTCCGGTTCAGCAAATATTTGATGTCTTTCTCTATCTGCAAATCTGTTAATTTTGTCTTCGATCGAAGGACAATATCTTGGACCTGTACTTTTAATTGTTCCATTAAATAAAGGAGATCTTTCAAATCCTTCACGTAAAACTTCATGAACTTTTACATTAGTATAGGTAATATAACAACTTCTTTGTTTGTCGAGTTTAGGTGTATTAGTATAGGAAAATTTTTGTGGATCAATATCTCCTTTTTGTTCTTCCATTTTTGAGAAATCTATGCTTCTACCATCTACCCTGGGAGGTGTTCCTGTTTTCATTCTACCGGCCTCAAATCCTAATTTAACTAGATTTTCAGTGATTCCAAATGCGGCTTTTTCACCCATTCTACCTCCGCCGAACTGTTTGTTTCCAATATGGATTAAACCATTTAGAAAAGTTCCATTAGTTAATATTACAGCTTTTGAATAAATAACAGCTCCCATGTAGGTTTTAACACCAATAATTTGATCATTTTCTGTTAATAATTCAACAACCATGTCTTGAAAAAAATCAAGATTTGGAATGCTTTCTAATTGTAATCGCCATTCTTCCGAAAATCTCATTCGATCGGATTGTGCTCTTGGACTCCACATGGCAGGTCCCTTAGATAAATTAAGCATTTTGAATTGAATCATAGTTTTATCAGTAACAATACCTGATAAACCGCCCAAAGCATCGATTTCTCTAACTATTTGTCCTTTTGCAATACCTCCCATAGCCGGATTGCAAGACATTTGACCAATAGTTTGAAGATTCATGGTAATTAGTAGTGTTTTTGAGCCTAAATTGGCAGCAGCAGCGGCAGCTTCTGAACCTGCATGTCCACCACCTACAACAATAACATCGTATTTTTCTAATATCATTTTAACAGATGTTTCACGTGAAACAAAATTTTTTTATAATTAATTTTTAATAATTTTTATATAAGTCTATATAAGTATTTTCCTTTTTTCTCATAAGTTCAATATCCTTTTCCAATTTATCTTTGTACCCGATGATATGCAGAACTCCATGAACTAAAACACGGTTTAATTCATGATCAAAGTCTTCATTATTAATTACTGCATTTTCTTTAACTCTGTCTGTGGAAATGAATATATCACCCGAAATTAATTGGTTTTCTTTATAATCAAACGTAATTATATCCGTGTAATAATCATGATTTAAATATTGAATATTAATTTCTAATAATTGTTCATCAGAGCAAAAAATATAATTTATATCTCCTACACGGCAGGCTTCTTGTTCTATAACTTCTTTTAACCACTTTTTTCTTTTTAATTTATTTTTTAAAATAAAATCATTATTTGAAAAATAATTTATCATTTTTTGTTAATTTCTACTTAGCTAAATTAATATTTAAATTCTGAAATTTTAATATAATAAAATTCTTCATACTATTTACTAATACTATTAAATTTTATAATAACTTTTACATTTAATAACAAGTATACTTTCTGTATAAATTAAGAGAAAATGATTATAAAGAATAAAAATTTTTTAAATAAAGTAATTATACAAAAATAGGATTGAAAAAAATGATAGGTAACAATTTTGTTAAAACCAATATCCTAAACCAACACTAAAAACACCTTTGTTTTGATTGGTAGAAAATGTGTATAATAAGTTAATAGGTCCAAAAGGACTGTCATATCCATATCCTACTCCATAACTAAAATATTTGTATTTAAAATATCTTATATCTTTAAATTCATCTTCAACGTTAGCCATGTCTGCATATATTTTTACATAATGATTTTTTAAAATTTTATAGTTTAAAGAAGAATATAATGAGAATAGTTGATCACCGGATTTATAGGCAAATGGTAATCCTAAAAATTTACTGAAATTTAAGAAATCTTGTTCAAAATAACCACCGTTAAAATATTTGTATTGTAAAGAAGGCGTATTAAAAGATACTCCTAAAAAATGTTGATTTTCTAAAGCCAATCGACGTCCGAAGGGGATTGAATAACTTAATTGAGTTTTAATTGTGGAAAACTTTTCAAAACTAGGAGCATTAGAATAAAATATATATTTAGCAGAGGCATCTAGTTTAAAACCTTTAAAAGGAAAGTTAGAGTTATCTCTAGTATCAGCCTTTATATAAAAATAAGGATTATAAAAAAAACTCTCGTCTTTATTAAAATTTTTGTGATCTACTTCGTTAATTCGATCATAGGAAAAAGGAGAGATGCGCATGTAACTATATTCTATACCGGTACCAACAGCATATTTTTCATTTAAGGTAGACTGTAGATATAGTTGTTGATTAAAGTATCGAATGCGATTAAATGAATATTCACTTCTTTTTATATCGGAATAATTAAAATTAAAAGAATTAAAAGTCGTATTAGATCCAATACTTGGTAATATTCCATTGTCTATAAAATAATTTATATTAGTTCTGAAATTATTTCCAAAAATTACATCAATGGATAAATTGGAATTATTTAATATAAGCTTATTTAAAGTAACATTAGCTAAAAGAGAAGTTTTATATACATCATCATAATGGATTCCAAATTTTATGGAATTATTATCTTTTTTATCTAGATATAAGTTAACTTGTTGATTTTCATTAAAATTTTCAGAAGTTAGCTCATAAAAAACCCGATTATAATTTCCCGTAGAATATAAAGCAGAAATTCCTTTATCTAATTTGGTAATAGAGGTATTTTGAGGTAATTTCAAACCTAATTTTCTTTTTATATAAACAGAATCTTTAGAAGAATTACCAATAATGGAAAGTTTGGTAATAAACAAATTTTTTTCGGAAGGTAGTTCCTGTATTCTCGGTCTATTGATAGTATCAAACCCTTGTAATTTTGCAATTTTTAATAGCTCAGGAAACGCCTTTTCTCCGGCTAGTTTTCCTTTATACAAAATGGAATCCTTTTTATCAAAATCGGTTACATCATAATTCTTTACATCGGGTCGAATTAGTAAATCTACATAACTTCTTTCAAAATCCGTTTTAATATTGATACGATAGCTTATAATTTGACTAATAATATTTAATATAGATTTAATTTCATTCGCTTTTTGTAAACCATTACCTAAATCAACTCCGATAATGATATCCATGCCTTTATCTCGTAACGCTCGGGAAGGAAAATTATTAACAATTCCACCGTCAATTAAGGTTTTATCATCAATTTTAACCGGTTCGATAAGAGAAGGATAAGCACCACTAGCCAAAACACTGAGAGGAAGAAAACCTTTTTCCATTTGTTCTTCGTCACCGGTTTCTAAATTAGTTGCTATGCATAAGAAAGGTATCGGTAGTTTAGAATAATCATGAATATCATGAACATTGTACAATAAATTAGTTAAAAGCATTAAAGGTCCTTGTCCCTTACTTAAAGCTGATGGAAAAACTACTTTAAAATTGGAGATGGGTAAAGTCAAAATATATTTTTCTCTGTAAGATTTATCAAAAAATGGAATAAAATTTCGATTTCTGTCCTGTAAAAAAAGTTCGTTAAAATCAATGCTTTTAATGATATTTCTCATTTCTTTAGGAGAATACCCTGCAGCATATAACGAACCCACTATGGCACCCATACTGGTTCCGCTTATATAATCAATTTTAATTCCTGCTTTTTCAATAGCTTCTATAACTTCTACATGAGCGAACCCTTTAGCACCTCCGCCACTAAGAACTAAGCCTACTTTGGGTCTACGATTTAAAGAATCCTGAATTGATATAAAAGTTGAATCTCTATTTATACCGTAAAATAAATTTCCTATTAGTAAAATAAAAAATAATAAGTATTTTTTACAAAATTTCATAATAGCAAATATATTAAAAACATGTAATTTATATAAGTAATAATAAAATAGAAAGAATTGGTAAGTTTTTTTTAGATTTACTTAAAAATATACTTAGTATTACATTTATTTTTAAAATCTATTTTAAAAGGAAAGATGGTACTATTCATATATAATGAATTTAAAATTTATAACTATTAATTGAGATATAGCGATTAAAACAAATAATTAAAAAAATATTAAAAATAGATTTATCTATATATTATATTTTACTTATATAAATGGAAAAAGTAAAGAAAACTAAAATTCTTTTTAGAATCCGATCCATGGAAACCGGAGGTGTTCAAAAAGTCTTGCTAAATATTTTAAATCATTTAGATAAGAATATTTTTGATATTACTTTATTGTTGAATCTATATCAAGGAGAATTAATTAAGGAAATACCGGAATCCATTAAAGTTCAATATATAGGAAAAGGAAGAGAATTTATGAATTCAAATTCTTTTATAAAAAAATTCCAATTAATCACTAGGGCTGCAAAATTAAAATTGTATTCAAAATTTTCTCGATTATTATATAAAAATCTAAAACTCTATGATCAAGATGTTGAAATAGCTTTTTTCCATTATAATTACGATGATGTTTTAAACAGTCCTAATCGAAAATCCAAAAAAATAGGTTGGATGCATGGTGATATAAAAAATATTACCATAAATGGAAATAAAGAGAAATTTGTAGCTAAATTTTTGAGATTTAATACCATGGTTTATGTTTCACAACAAACTATGGAAAGTGCAAAAAGTTTTAATGATCAGATAGCTGCAAATGCTAAGATTATTTATAATCCAATAGAGGTTGAAGATATCATAGCTAAATCCAAGCTGAAACCAAATATAAAAATCAGTTCACACAAAAATGATTCAATACAATCATTTATATCAGTTGGAAGAATAAAACCGGGCAAAGGTTATCAACTTTTAATTGAAGCCCATAAAAAGCTTATTGATGATGGATTATATCATAAAATATATCTCGTTGGAGAGGGAGAATATAAAGAAGAATTACTAAAAAAAGTAAAAGAATATCGTATAGGAGAAACATTTATATTTTTGGGAGAACATAGTAATCCCTACCCGTTGATTAAAGAAGCAGATTATTTTATACTTCCATCATTTTCAGAAGCGTATCCTTTAGTTATTGCAGAAAGTCTTATATTGGAAAAGCCGATTATAACTACCGATGTTGGAGGAATTAGAGAAATGATGGTCGACCAAGAAAATGGTATATTCATTCCAAGTAAGAATGAACAAGCCCTATACGAAGCAATGAAAATTTTGTTGTCTGACCCAAAAAAAGTGCAATTCTTTATCGAAAATAATAAAAAATGTAAAGAAAATTTTTCACCTGTTACTATATATAAAGAAATAGAAAAGCTGTTAACAAAGTAAAAAAATCAATGAATGGAAAAAAATTCCGTAATAACAGTAATAACACCCACTTATAATAGGGCTCATACGCTCGATAGAGTCTATGAATCACTAAAAAAACAATCATTTAAACAATTTATGTGGATAATTATGGATGATGGTTCTACGGATTCGACCAGTCAGTTGGTGCAAAAATATATAGATGAAAATAGTATTCCTATTGAATACTATAAAGGAAAAAATCGTCATAAATTTATTACCGTATTTGAAGGAATTAAGAAGGTAAAAACACCTTATTTTGTAATTATTGATTCAGATGATAGTTGGCCTGAAAATTCATTTGAAATATTGTATGAAGAAGTCTGCAGCATTAAAAATCAAGATCAATATATTGGAGTAATTGGACATTCAGCAGATACGGAAGGAAATTTAGTAGGAAGTTTTTTCCCCGAAAACGGATTTATAGGTTCTATTTTAGAAATGCGATATAAATACAAAGTAAAGGGAGATAAAAATGGTATTTTTATAACAAAAAGTTATCAAAGAGAATTGGATAAATTTGATTATTTAATTTATGAAAATAAAGGCTATATTCCTCAAAGTGTTTTCTTTACCATTTACGATGCAAAAGGGTTAAAAACAAAATTTATTAATAAGATAATTCGTACTTATCATAAAGACGATAACGATTCAGAATCGGTTTCCAATACCCGTTGGAAGGGGAAAAATATTTTCGGATTAAGAGAGGGATATAGAGCCATGCTAAACAATTATAGCTATCAGTTATTTTCATATCCTAAAACTTTGCTTAGAAATTTAATCGGATTTCAATTTTATTCCTTTTTAAATAAAAGATCTTTAGCGTCAAATATCGCAGACATTAATAATCCTTTAATTAAGACCATGAGTGTTTTAACATTGCCATTTAGCTATATATATTATTTTATAAATAAAAGATAGCTGTAATAAAAAAATGAAAAAGTTATTGTTTATAACCTATTCACTAGGTAAATCCGGAGGAGTACAAACCGTTTTAACTAATTTAATGAATGAACTATGTACTAAGTTCGATATAACGGTTTTATGTTTGGATGGAAATGAGGTATTTCTATACGATTTAAACCCTAAAATCAAGTCAGTGGTTTTAAATTCTTTTGGAAATACAAAATCATTTCAGGCAATGGTACTAATTAACAAATACTTTTCGTGGTTGCCAAAGAAACAAAACATTAAAAATTATATTTATCAATACGGAGTATATTGCCTTTTAAAAAAATGGTTAAAAAAAAACCAACAGAATTATGATACCATAATTTCTTGCAGATATACGCTTTCAAGCATGTTGTCCACCATTAAAGGAATAAATAAGAAAACATGGGCGTGGGAACACATAAACTATAAGATGGGAGGTTTATTTTGGAATACCCTTATGCGACCATATTACAAAAATTTAAAAGGAATTATTTATATAAATAAAGAATCCGAAGAACATTATAAAAAGATAAATCCTAACAGCTATTTAATTTATAACCTCATAGGTGATCCTTTTGAGAATATGCCATTTATATGTTGTGAAGAAAAAGAAAATACCATTTTATTTGTCGGAAGGCTTCATCCTGAAAAAAATATAAGGCAACTAGTGGAAATATATTCTAATTTAAAAGAAAAAGAAGGGTGGAATTTTAAAATAATCGGAGAAGGACCTGAAAAAAGTTATTTAGAAAATTATGTAAAAGATCATCCTCATTCACATATAGGGATATTGGGAAATAAGACAAAAGAAGAGGTGTGTAACTATATGATGAAAAGTAAAATTTTAGTACTAGCATCAGAATCTGAGGCTTTTGGTCTGGTACTGGTTGAATCTATGTTTTGTAGCAATATTTTGATTTCTTATGATTGTGAATTTGGTCCTGCTTCAATAGTAAATAATAAAAATGGTTTTCTAATAAAGCATCATGATAAAGAAGATTTTACAAATAAGCTTCAATTATTAATAACTGATGAAGAGTTGTTAAAAAAATTAAATAAATCTTCTTATGAAGAATCTAAAAAGTGGAAAAAGGACAGCATTATTTCAACATGGAAAATTCTTTTAGATAAAAACTAACTAATCTCAAAATGGAAAATAAGAAATTATTATACTATGTTCAATGTTTAAGAGGTTTAGCATCATTGCTTGTATGTGGATTTCATACACGTTATTGGATTAATTTAAATGATAGTAGTAAGTTAGGAGATTTTTTATTTGCAAAAGGTTTGTATGGAGTAGAATTATTTTTTATCATTAGTGGATTTATAATGATATATACCACAAAAGATAATTTTTTACAAAGTCAATATAAGTATTCAAAATTATTTATAAAGAAAAGAATAATTAGAATTGCTCCTTTGTATACTATATTAACAATAGTTTGGTATATTATATTTATTGATTCTTTTAACTGGAATGTATTTATTAAAATTATAAAATCCATAATGTTTATTCCGTATAATGAATTCCCTATTTTATATTTAGGATGGTCTTTAAACTATGAAATGTTTTTTTACTTGATATTTGCAATAAGCTTATTATTTGGGCATTATAAATATAAAGTTTTGCTTATATTTTTTATGATATTTATAAGTTTACAACACTTTAAATATCAAAATAGTTATCTAAATATGATTTCAAGCTTTCAGCTAAATTACTTTTTGGTAGGAGTATTATTAGGGTTATTTAGAAATAAAATTATAATAACTAATTTTCATATTTCATTGGTATTAATTGTTGTATCAATGTTTATATTGATTTTATTTTTATTCAATTATGTTAAAATAAATAATAAAATAGGATTATTACTTTTTTTTACATTCATCGTATATAGCGTAATTAATTTTGATTTTTCTCAAATAAAAATAAATCTAAATGCGCTTTATTTCTTAGGAAATATATCGTATTCTTTATATTTATTTCATCCATTTATTCCAAATTTATTGAAGGAGCATTTTGATATTTTTCCGGGAATATTTAAAATTGATTTATTAAATTATTTTTTCTACATTTTAATGATGTTAAGCATAATATTATTTTCATATATACTTTATCATCTAATTGAAAAAAAACTTTCAAATGAATTAAAAAATTTTTTAAAGTTAAGATGAAAAAAAAGAAAATACTTATTAGAATAGGATCCTTACGTCATGGAGGAGCTGAAAAAGTTTTAGTAACATTTTTAAAAAATTTACCCGAAAATAAATATGAAATAGATCTGTTATTAAATCTTAAATCAGGAAAATATTTAAAAGACGTTCCCTCTTGGGTCTCAGTATATCATCTACATAAAGGAGAAATGATAACAACAAACAAACCTTGGGAAATACCCGTTAAAGCTTTTAGAAGATCCTATGAAGAACTGTTGAAATTATTTCCTATAGCACTTTATAAATTTATTTTAAAAAAACAAAATTATGATATAGAGCTTATTGCCAATCACAGACTGTTGGAAGAAGTTTTAAAAAGTCCAATAAAAACCTCAAAAAAGGTAGTTTGGGTTCATAATGATTTGTTCAGCATATCAGAATATACAACCAAAAAATTAAGTAATTTTTTTAAAGCAGATAAAATATGGGTAATATCTGAAAAAATTAAATCCGGATTCGAAAAATTAGCCACAACCCGAGAGGACAGAGAAAAACTAATTAGAATTTATAATCCAATTGATTCTCAAGAAATTATAAAAAAATCAGAAGAAGATATTAACTTTACTTTTACAAAAGAAAAGAATGAAAAGATTTTTGTAGCTGTTGGTACAGTTTTTCCACAGAAAGGTTTTGACCGACTTATAAAAATGCATAAAAGGCTTTTACAAGAAGGATATAAGCATAAAATTTATATAGTAGGAGACGGGTATGATTTTAAAAATATCCATACTTTGATTAAATCATTGAATTTGGATGATACAGTAAAAATGGTAGGTTATCAAGAAAATCCATATCCATTTTTTAAAAATGCTGATTATTTTATTTTATCCTCACGATATGAAGGATATCCAACCGTTTTATTTGAAGCATTAACGTTGAAAAAGCCGATAATAGCTACGGATGTTTCCGGAGTCAGCGAAATATTGCAAGAAGGAAAATTAGGAAAAATCGTTGAAAATTCTGAAGAAGGGATTTATACCGGAATGAAACAATTTTTAACACAACCCGAAATCACCCAAAAATATGTACAAGAAATGAACAACAAGGAATTACCCTTTACATTAGAGAATGCTGTATCCCGATTAACAACTATTTTAGACAATTTATAAAATGTCAAACTCTTTAATACAAAAAGATTATTTCAGAATATACGGAAAATGGCCGGGGAAATTTTTAGGAAAAGCTCTAATAAATCCCAATTTTCGGTATATATATTTTTTAAGAAAAGCATCCGTATATCCAAAAAAATCGATATTAGGAACTTTATATCGATTGATTTTATATCATTACCAAACTAAATATGGATTTCAGATATATCCGGAAACACAAATTGGAGAAGGCTTTTACCTCGGTCATTGGGGAACAGTTATCATAAATCCCAAAGTAAAAATTGGCAAAAACTGCAATATAGCTCCCGGAGTTACCATAGGAAAAACGAACAGAGGCAAAAAAGCAGGAGTACCTGTTATAGGAGATGAAGTATGGATAGGTACTAATGCAGTACTTGTAGGCAATATAAAAATAGGAAATAATGTTTTGATCGCGCCCAATGCCTATGTTACGGAAGATATTCCCGATAATTCAATTGTAATTGGAAATGTAGCTCAAATACAACCCAATGAAAAAGCAACCGAAGGATATATTAACAATAAAGTGTAAATGAAAACTATACTATTTATACTTCCGGATTTAAATATGGGCGGGGCAGAAAGAATAATTACTTTGCTTATAAATAATTTGGATAAAAATAAATTTACTCCAAAGCTCCTTTTAATGAGGAAAGAAGGATATTATCTTGAGCTTTTAGATAAAAATATTGAAATTATAGATATAAAAACGTCTCGAATAAGAAATGCATTTTTTCCCATAATTAAGGTACTTAGAACATTAAAACCCGATATTGTTTTTGGCGGATGGGGTGAAGTATCGGCCTATTTAGCACCCATAATACCCTTTTTTCCGAAAATACGTTTTATAGCAAGAGAAACCAATATAGTTTCCCAACATGTAACCCGGCCGGAAATAAGATTTTTTTATCGTTTTTACAATAATTTTGATACCGTCATTGCACAGAGTGATGATATGAAATATGATCTTATAAACAACCTAAAAATACGTGAGAAAAAGATTATAAAAATCAATAATCCGGTGGATGTAGATGCAGTTGAAGCAAAATCACTCGAATCTATGAATTTTCCATTTTTCGAAGGCTATAAAAATGTAGTGGCTATCGGCAATCTTTCCTATCGTAAAGGCTTTGACAATCTATTAAAAGTTTTTTCATACCTAAAAAATGAAAATATATTTTTATATATCATAGGAGAGGGAGACGATAAAGAAAAATTGATAGAATTAAAAGATTCTTTACAAATTAAGAATGTAAAATTTTTAGGAAAAATAACTAATCCCTATCCATATTTAAAAAATGCAGATTTATTTATCCTCTCTTCCAGATATGAAGGTTTTCCCAATGTATTGTTAGAAGCAGGAGCTACCGGAACATTTTCATTAGCAAATAATTGTAAAGGAGGAATTAATGAAATAATTGAAGAAAATGTCAACGGAAGAATTATTTCCATTGAAGATCATAAAAATTTTGCAGAGGAGATAAAAATAACATTAATTAAGAAATACGATAAAAATCGTATAAAAAATTCCATAAAAAATAGATTTTCAAAAGATAAGATCATTTACCAATATGAAAAAATTTTGGAAGCTAATAAAAACTAACTTAGACGAATAAAGCCCGTTAATAAACAGTGAAACTCCTTAAAAATAAATTTTCTGTAAATTTGAACTAACTTTGATTTTTTTTAATCAATTAACTAGATGAAATATTATGCAGCTCAACATAAAAAATGAAACATCAAAGCTGAAAGTGGTTGTTCTAGGTCAACCCTGTTCTATGGGAAAAACACCGGAACTAAATGAAACTTATGATGCAAAGTCTTATGAAAATGTAAAAAACAACAGTTACCCTATAGAAGAAGACGTAATACACGAAATGAAGGAATTTAAAAAAGCCCTTCAAAAATATGATGTTACGGTTTTATCTCCCGAAATTTTAAAAGATTATAACCAAGTATTTGCAAGAGATGTAGCCTTTGTTATAGAAGATAAGATCATTATATCTAATATGATTGCAGATCGAGCAGAAGAACTCTATGCTTATAAAGAAATATTCAAATCCATATATTTTCAGAATATTTATAATCTTCCTAAAAAAGCAAAAGTTGAAGGAGGGGATATTATACCTCATAATGAGGTAGTTTTTTGCGGAGCTTATGAAGGAAAAGACTTTGCGAATATTAAAACAGCGAGAACAAACCAATATGCTATAGATTACTTAAAAGATTTATTTCCTACTAAAACCTTTATAAATTTACCGTTAAAAAAAGATGATAAAAATCCGAGAAACGGAATTTTACATCTCGATTGCACCTTTATGCCTGTTGGAAAAGATAAAGCTATTCTTTACAAAGGAGGTTTTGCAAATGAAAAAGATTATCATTTCTTACTTGATTTTTTTGGCACAAATAATGTCTTTGAAGTAACTGACGAAGAATTGTATTACATGAATACTAATGTATTTTCCATTTCACCGGAAGTGGTTATTTCGGAAAATAAATTTGAAAGACTTAATAATTTTATGGAAAACGAATGGAATATAAAAGTAGAAAAAGTTCCATACCATGAAATTTCAAAAATGGGAGGCCTTCTAAGATGTTCCACCTTACCTTTAATACGTACAAATGAGTAATAAGCAGATAACAAATACCGTATTGATGATAGAACCCGTTTCCTTTGGGTATAATTATCAAACAGCAAAAAATAATTTCTTCCAACAAAACGATTCAGTTTCTGTAGAATCTATTCAAGAAAAAGCAAAGGAAGAATTCAGAAATATGGTTGAAAAACTTAGAAAATTCGGAATAAATGTTTTGGTTGTTAAAGATACGGAGCAACCGCATACACCGGATTCAATTTTTCCAAATAACTGGATTTCTTTCCATTCAGACGGTAAAGTTGTGCTTTATCCTATGTATGCTGAAAATAGAAGAGTAGAAAGAAGAGAAGATATATTGGATAGTATAGAGAAGGAAGGATTTATAATTAATGAAATAATAGATTATAGTCGGGCTGAAGAGGAAGATATTTTTTTAGAAGGAACCGGAAGCATGGTATTGGATCGTACTAATGAAATCGCTTATGCTGCCATTTCAGAAAGAACCAATGAAGAGCTTTTTATAGAGTTTTGTGAAGATTTGGAATTCTCACCTGTAGTTTTTCATTCTACACAAGAAAAAAATGGTAAAAGATACCCGGTGTATCATACCAATGTAATGATGAGCGTAGCAGAAGATTTCGCCATAATTTGTAAAGAATCCATCCAAGATGTTAAAGAAAGAAAACTAGTAATAGACTTTTTACAAACTACGAAAAAGGAGGTGATTATCATTTCAGAAGAACAAATGAATCATTTTTTAGGAAATACCTTACAACTGGAAAACGATAAAAAAGAAAGATTTTTAGTAATGTCCAATACAGCCTACCAATCCTTGAATGCAGGCCAAATTAATGCCATAAATAAATACAGTCAAATATTGGTGTTTGATATTCCCACAATTGAAAAATACGGCGGCGGTGGCGTACGATGTATGTTAGCAGAAATATTTTTGCCTAAAGCAGAAAGTTAAAAATCGACTTTTAAGATTAAATAATTTTGTAAATTAATGAAATCCCGTTATATTTGCACCTCGAATTAATTGGCGAGGTAGCTCAGGTGGTTAGAGCGTTGGATTCATAACCCAAAGGTCGGCAGTTCAAGTCTGCTCCTCGCTACAAAATTATAACCCTCATATAGAATTATGAGGGTTTTTTATATAAGAAACCTTCCTATTATCCTTTATTTTCATTCATTATTGAAATCTAAATAAGCTCTGTAAATAAATCCTATTATAGTAAATTTTCCTTTATTTTTAATAGAATGATTTACTTCCCATAAATTTGTTATTAAAGTTACTCTTTAGATATCTTATGACTATAGTCTATTCCACAACGAAGAAATTGAGTCGTTAAATCTGTAGGACAAAGAATAGGATGTAAAAATTATAAAAACTTTTTACTTTTAAATAATGATTTTTTTATTATTAATGAAATTTTAATCATTTAATAAGGCTAAAGAAGATATATCATGATAATATATTTTTATTCTCCCTTTATCATCTTTTTTTAATTTAAAAATTTCAGTTGCTGAATCTTTCTCATATATTACCGTATAAACAAATCCATACTCTGAATAAGATTGGGTTCCGCTTACAACTCTGGTTTCCCATTTATCTAGTTTATAATCAATCAAATTTCCCAATTTATTTTTCAATGAGTTGTGGATTTTATGCAGTTTATCTTTCGATATTTTTGTATAAAAATCAATACTATATAAGCTGTCATTAGATGTAACAGATTCGTAAGCAAGGTTATAAAAATATACTTTTAATATTTTTTCTGCTTCCTTTTTATCCATATTATTATTAGTATGGATAAATGTACATGAAGTAACCAAAAACAATAAATATATTAGACTTAAATATTTCATCATTTATAAACTTTACCCTCACATTCCCAAGGAAAACTTAAAATAGTTTCTTTTTTATGAATATAAAAAACTAATTCCCCTTTTCGTTTAATTAACGTATCTCCTACAGACATATTATCCCTAAATGTTGACCACCAACGCCCATTAGCTTTACAATGACAGGGTTTCCCCGTATTCATATCCACTCCATATAAATCTAAATAAGCTTGACTTGTTGAGGGCTCTTTCTCTAAGATCATAATGCATTCTTCATCTCTATGTAAATCAGCATTTTTTTCACAATCAATTTTTAAACAAGAACATAATAAACTAATTCCCAATAATAAAATAATTATCTTTTTCATCATAAAAAACGTGCAATATACCATTTTAATATAGTTGCAATAAAATTTATTGATACACTTTACCCTCACATCTCCAAGGAAAACTTAAAATAGTATCTTTTTTATGAATATAAAAAACTAATTCCCCTTTTCGTTTAATTAAAGTATCTCCTACAGACATATTATCACTAAATGTTGACCACCAACGACCGTTATCTTTGCAATGACAGGGTTTTCCTGTATTCATATCCGCTCCATATAAATCTAAATAAGCTTGACTTGTTGAAGGTTCTTTTTCTAAAATTATAGTACATTCTTGTTTTCTGTAAAAATCCACTATCCCTTCACAATCAGGTTTTAAGCAAGAACTTAATAGACTAATTCCTAATAATAAAATAATTATCTTTTTCATTATCTTTTTATTTATTGTTAAACCAATTACTTAACTGACGAATACCATTGCTTAATCTAAAAGTTTCGGATTTAGAAACAGCAACACCCGCTCCGAACCCCAATCCGGCATTTATTCCAATAGTTCGTACTCCGCTTGGATCATATTTAAGTTTACCATCTTCATTAAATACAGACGTTGAATAAACACCTCCTACCAAAAAGGAGCCTCCCCAGCTAACATCCGTTCCGGAAAGACCTTTTAAAACATCTTTATTATCCCCATAGTTATCATGAAAAGCAAATTGAGCCCCGGTTTTTACCCCCGGTATGCTCAGTTTTATTCCCAGACCACCTCCAGTTTCCACAACTAAAGCCGCATCATCGTTGGCTACTGCAATTCCAATACTTAAGCTTGCTTCTCCAAAGATTCCTTGAAAAGAAAATCCCAAGCTGAAACTAAATGCATCCGGCTTATAAGGGCTATATCTTCCATATTGACCACTTGCTACTGCATTATGGTATGCACCGGATATATAATCCGGTAAAAAGGAATTATTACCTACCACTTCAATAGGTTCAAGGTCGGTATAATTAATTTGGTTTCCTCCAGTACTTAGTTGCCACTGTTTTTTTTGAGAAAAGATAGGAGTTGAGGGAAAAAGAAATAAAAAAAATTAACAACAAATGGTGTTGATCTTATATAAAAATAAATATAATTCATAGTATGATTAGTTTTAAATATAATGTAAAAATATATATTTTATTAATATAAAATAAACAATTTTTTGATTTTTATTTGTTTAAGTGATTTTTATCATTACTTTTCACTCATGAATATTGTATGAATTGCATTAACATTTTATATGTATATTTGACCAATTTTATAAAAATATAGAAGCTTTGAACTTTTGGAAAGGTCGGTAAATAAAGTTAAATTTTTATTTATATGAAGTTGGGGATTTTTATAAATTTTAAGAACATTTAAATTTATAATTAACACTCGGATCTATATGTTTATAAACAGATCATTATATTTTAAATTGCATTTATTATACAAATAGTTTATTATTAAATAATTTTATTTTTTTATGGAAAGGAATAAATCTTTAGATTCCGCTAAGTTCATTTTAATATTTTTTGTTGTATTAGCACATACCTGTGAATATGATTTATTTACATCTAAAATCAAACTTTTGATTTACATTTTTTCTTCAACCTTTACAATACCCTTATTTATAATTATTTCAGGTTATTTCTCAAAAAATTTAACATGGGATAAGTTTAAAAAATTCTTCTTAGGTTTTGTTTTGGTATATTATTTATTTCAGCTTTTTTATTCAATCCCATCCATGGCTGCCGGTCATTTCAATATCGTACGATATATACTATTACCCATAGGTCCGCTCTGGTATCTTGCGGGATTAATACTTTGGAGATATTTTATAATACTAATAAAAAAGTTTAATATACCGGCATGGGCAAGCTTACTAATTTCAATTGTTATTTCTTTAGCTGTTGGATTCATAAAAATAGATCCTATATTACATCCTGATTATGTTTCTGCACTAAGAATCTTGGTTTTTATACCCCATTTTTTTGTAGGATATTATGCCCCACAAGATATCTGGTCTAGAATAAAAAATATTAAAAAAATATATTCCGTATTATTTTTCACGATTTTTGGTATCTGGGTTTGTTTATATGGAACAAGCTATCATGCATTCACCACATTTGGTGGATATTCCTATAGTGTATTTCCTACCATTACCGATGGATTGATTCAAAGGTTGATTTTTCTTGTTTTTGCCATATTCAGTTCTGCAGCATTTTTTAATATTATTCCGGATACCTTCTATAAATTTGGTTCCGCTAGTTTGGGTATCCTTTTATTACATATTATGATCGTATATCCTGTATATTGGGGGATAGTTACAAAACATTTCAGTCATATACCACTTGTAGTTGATATTTTAGCAGCTATAACAATTACTTTAGTATGTTTGTTTTTAACTAAGCTAAAAATTATACAATTAATAATGAATCCGTTGAAATTAATTGAAATGATGTTTCAAAAAATAAAAAGATAATTAATAAATAAAAGATATTATAAAAAACAATCATATAGTTTTATATGATTGTTTTTTTTACTAAATAGTATTAAACTAACAAAAACGAATTGAAAAATAATTAATTAAAAAATTAAATGGTTGAATTTCACTTTCTTTATAACTCAATTAAGTATATGGAGATAAATTATAAATATATTCAGTTAAATAATCTTTTATATCATAAGACTTTCAATTTGTTTAACAAATCATTTATTCATTTTTCTTCTTAATATGAACCAGCTTGTTAAATAATAATTGATTGAGATTAGTTTGTTTAACTGATCTGGTTTTAAAAATTAATAAAGGAAAAACAACACCAAATGCAAGTGATAATAAAGTAAACCCTGTACGAGTAGCTTTTTCAAGCATTTCTACTAAATAATTAAATTGCAGAGGTTCTCCTTCTTTTAAAGTCATAACCTCGATCAAAGAAATCATAAACTCATAACCCATTTTACCGGGAATAATATTAATGACAGCGGGAATCGTAAATACAATAGGAGGGGTGTGTACTCTATGAGCGAAATAAACGCCGGATATACCTACTAAGCTGGCAGCCGCAAAACTTGAAAATACAATTTGATTTACAAAATAATGTAATAAAACAGCTCTGCAGCTAAACCCCATAGCTCCTAACAAAGCCACCACCCACATCGAACGGTAAGGCGTTCTAAATATAACGGCAAAGCCTATGGATACCCACATAGACCAAAATATTTTTTCCCAAATAGTTACATTCTCACAAACGGTAAAAAAATTAATTAAATCCATATCCAAATAAAAATAATGATAAAAATAGGCCCATAGCGATAACAAAAATTAACATTGATCCGTGTATGCCCCTGGCAATCCCCTGAGTAACATATCCTTCTAAAATATCTATGAAAGAATTAATCAAAGGCACACCCGGTATTAAAAATAAAACACTGGCAGCAAAAGCACTTTTAAGATCAAGGCCGGTGATTAATCTAAAAATATTCACAACAGATACGGCAGTAAAAGAAGCAATAGTAAAAATTATAAAAATGTTGAATTTTTTTTGAGTTAAAAATTGTCTGGAAAGGATTCCCAAAACAGTCGCAAGGAAAGTTATAAAAAACTCAATCCAACTACCATTAAGAATCCTGCATAAACTGGCTCCGGCAAGTCCTACAAAAAACCAAATGGCGGGTTTCGGGTAATGATTAATTTTCTTTATAGAATTAAATTGTTCATTAACGGCATTAACATTCATTTGTTCATGAATCACTCTCCATGATAATATGCTAATCTCGGAAACAATTTCAAAATTTACTCCAATATGAGGTATAGCACGAACTATAGTATGCATAACATGAGTTTTCTTATCTCTCACGCTAAGTACAACGCCTGATAACGAAAAAAATAAATCAGCTTCATAACCAAGAGCCCCGGCTATTCTTTGCGTATTTTTTAATGTTCGCGAAGTATTTGCACCATTCATGATAAGGCTTATAGCAATATCTGAGATAACTTCACTTACAAATTTTATTTCAATTGAAGTATCAGTCATAAAGAAGTATTAATTAACAGGTGTAAAATTATAACAAGGAAGTAGAGTTTTGAGATAAAATAACGTAAACCTGATAACAATCACATAAAAGGCACATAATTTAGATAGGCAAGTAAAACATGATTAAAATATTAGTAAATTTGTTAACTTATGTTGAATGTAAATTATATAAATATATGAAATCACATTGGCTGTTATTTATTTTATTAATTATATTGGTTTCATGTCAAACCAATAATTTATCAGTAGATTATGATTCAGGATATAATTTTTCTACAGTAAAAACCTATAATTATTATGCAGATAATAAAGTAAAACTTAATAATAAAATAGACAGTACAAATTTTATGAAAAACCTGGATGCGGTGTTGCTTTCCAAAGGTTTAATAAAAGATGTTGATAACCCCGATGTTTATGTAGCCGTGGAAGTTTATACCCAACTTACACATCCTGCCAACAGTTCGGTCAATTTAGGAATTGGAGGAGGAAGTGGTTGGTTTGGATTAGGTACTAATGTAGATATTCCCATAAAAAATAATAATAAAATTGTTAATTATTCGTTTAAAATCGATTTTGATGATGCAAAAACTAAGAATTTAGTTTGGACATCAAAAGTTGTAGATTCTAAACCTTTTAATACCTCTACCGCTTCTAGAACTTCTTTTTATAATTCATCAATTAATTTGTTGTTTAAGAAATATCCGCCTAAGAAAATTAGAAAATCCAAACCAAGCAAAACTAACTATTACAATTAGTTTAAATTTAATGATATATCACCCTATATAAATATATAGGACTAGTACAAAGAATTATATTATTAGGTTAATATATAGCTTTCTTAAGTAAGTTTGTATGATGCTTTAACATATAAGAATTATAAAGTATGTTTAAGTCTGTAGCAAATGTTTAAACGTTTAAACAGCAGATTAAGAAAGATAAAAGATTTATATTTTCCAAACTAGATATCTTTTTAAAGTTATAGAATCATTTTTTTTAACTAACAATATTTAAATTTAAGAATTCATTTTCGTTTACATTTAATAAAATTATTTTTGAATCATTTGAAAAAATAAGAAATATAATTTCATACTATCAATCTCCACACTTATAAAAATATTATCATTCTTTAATATGATATAACTCATTTCAAATAAAATCATTTAATCGATTAAATGATATAATTTTACTGCATGAAACCACAAACATAAATGTAATATGAATACAAAATATCTATATTGGATTACTTTCGTTGCAGTAAACGGAGGTCTATTATTTGGTTTAAATATGGCAGGAATTGCCGGAGCCAATGATCTCATAAAGCAAGATTTCAGTTTAAGCGATAGCGGATTAGGTACGGTTGCCAGTTTTTTAATGATTGGTTGCTTAATTGGAGCTTTTTTCACCGGTAGCATTGCTGAAAAATACGGTCGTAAAAATGTTATGATTATTACAGCAATCATATATATAATTTCATCTTTAGGTTGTGCTTTTGCAACCAGCTTTATAGGGTTAACTATTTTCAGGGTTCTTTCCGGTTTCGCTGTAGGAGCAACTTCAGTAGTAGGCCCCATGTATATTTCAGAAATCTCCCCGGCCAATAAAAGAGGAACATTGGTATCATTCAATCAATTTGCAATAACCATCGGTATCTTTTTAGCCTATGTTTTTGATTATTTCTTGATTAATTTAGGTCAAGAAAGTTGGAGGTATATGTTGGGAGTCCCGGCCCTATTCGGAATCATTTTTTTACTATATTTAGTATTCTCATTTCCGGAAAGTCCGCGATGGCTCTTAGCTAAGGGGAAAAAAGACGAAGCCGTAGAAATTCTTAATAAAATAGGAGGAGAGAGTTATGTGAAAAACGAACTTCCTGAAATGGAAAAATCCATAAATGCTGAAAAGAACAAAGAAAAAGCCAGCAGTAAAGAATTATTTAACGGAAAGACTGGCAAAATAGTTGCAATAGGAACCCTTATAGCAGCATTCCAGCAGATTACCGGTATAAATGCTGTATTAATATTTGCACCGGATATTTTCCGTTCTGCCGGAGTAGGTGGAGATACAGCTTTACTTCAATCCATGATCGTGGGAATTGTAAATGTATTAATGACTATAGTTGCCTTGAAATTAGTGGATTCTAAAGGTCGTAAAACTCTTTTATTATGGGGAGCTTTTGGAATGGCTGTTTCTTTAGGATATTTGACATATGCTTTCTTGCAACCTGAAAAAAATAGTGTGGGAGTTTTAATAGCCTTATTAGGATATATTTCCTTTTTTGCTGCATCCTTTGCTCCGGTAATGTGGGTAATTATATCAGAAATTTATCCTAATAGAATCAAAGGATTAGCAATGTCTTTTTCAACTGCAGTTAGCTGGGGATGTACATTTTTAACGGTATATTTTGCACCAATTATACGAGCAAATTTAGGAGACAGTGCATTATTTGGCATTTTTGGAATATTTACTGTAATTGCCTTTATTTTTGTTAAATTTTGGATTCCGGAAACTAAAGGAAAATCTTTAGAACAAATTGAAAAAGAATTAGGACTTATTGACTAAGCTATAAAATACAATTACTATGAAAAGAGTTTCAATTAAAGATGTTGCTTTAAAAGCAGGAGTTTCGACTGCGTTGGTTTCATATGTTTTGAACGGTCGTCATACCGATAGAATAAGTAAACTAACAGCAGAAAAAATAAAAAATGCAGCTAAAGAACTTAATTACCGACCCAATAGCATAGCGCGAAGTCTTAAAGCCAAAAAAACCCATACCATTGCTCTGTTGGTTGCAGATATTGCCAACCCGTTCGCTTCTCAAATTGCAAGGATTATTGAAGATGAGATAAGCAACAAAGGATATGTAATATTAATTGGAAGTTCCGATGAAAACGCAGAAAAATTGCAGCAATTAATAGATATTTTTCTTACCAGACAGGTGGATGGTTTTATAATTCTACCGGTAGAAGGCTCAGAAAAGTATATATTGGATTTAGCTAAAACCAATGCTCCGATAGTTTTAATAGACAGATATTTTACTAATAATATGGAAATACCCGTAATTACTACTAATAATTACGGAGCATCCTATCAAGCCACAGAACATTTAATAAAAAAAGGAAAAAAGAATATAGGCATACTATCATTTCAAACGGAATTAATTCATATAAATGAAAGAGTAAATGGCTATAAAAGAGCTGTGTTGGATAGAGGGTTAACTATTAAATCAGAAAATATAAAATACATTAATGAAGCGAAAATAGATATAGAAGTTTCCCATGCTATAGATGAATTACTATCAAAAGAAGAACCCATTGATGCCTTATTTTTTGCAACAAATAAATTAGCATTGGCAGGACTTAAAAAATTAATGACGTTAACCATAAGAATACCCGAAGAATTAGCACTAATTACCTTTGATGAATCAGAAGCCTTTGACATCTTTAAAGTACCGGTAAGTCATATAAAACAACCTTTGTATGAAATATCCAAAGAAGCTGTAGAAATAATTACCGGCATGATTGAAGATAAAAATTTAAAATTCAAACCGAGAGTGTACAACTCCAAATTAATAATAAAACAATCTTCTTAATAAGATACATAATGAAAAATAATATGAATACGAAGCCCATCATTTGTTTTGGAGAAATATTATGGGATATATTCCCATCAGGAAAGAAAATAGGAGGAGCTCCATTTAATGTTGCATATCATCTTAATAAAATGGGTGTTGATGGAAGAATGATTAGTTGTGTTGGAAATGATGAATTAGGCAGAGAATTGCTTAATAAAGTACAAGAAGCAGCGATTCCGACAGAAGAATGCCAGATAAGCGAAAAATACAACACAGGTACTGTAATAGCAGAAATAGATAAAAATAACGAAGCTCATTATACCATTGTAGAACCCGTAGCTTGGGATTTTATAGAATGGAAAGATGAATATGAAAATTTAGTAAAGAATTCACAAGGATTTGTATTTGGAAGTTTAGGAAGCAGAAATAATTTATCCAAAAACACTTTGGCAAAATTAATAGAAGTTGCGCCATATAAAGTTTTTGACATCAATCTACGACCTCCATATATTTCTCAAGAATCGATTATCGATTTTATGAAAAAAGCTGATTTAGTAAAGATGAATAAGGCAGAATTAAGGCTTTTGTTAGAATGGGTGGGGAAAGAATATACATCTGAAGAAGATGCCGTAAAATATATTCGTAAAACATTCTCTTTAGATGGACTAATTGTAACCAAAGGAAGTAAAGGAGCTGTATATTGTGATCAATATCAATATATATATTCAGAAGCCATACAAGTTGAAATAAAAGATACAGTCGGTAGTGGTGATTCTTTTCTGGCCGGATTTTTAGCTAAAAGAGCTCAAGGGTTCTCAAATTTAGATGCTATGAAAGAAGCAATAGCTTTGGGGGCTTTTATAACCAATCACATAGGAGCATGTCCGGTATATGATTTAGAAGAATTCCAAAAATTCAAACAGGACAAATCGATAAACAGTAACACTTTTATAGAAGATCAAACAATCAATTAGCATACACTAATATTTTCTCTATATAGATAAAAAGCAGCTTAATAATATAAGCTGCTTTTTAAATATAAAGATAAAATTAATTAGCAGTTACACGAAGTATTTTTTATCTGTTGAAAGAAATCATTACCCTTGTCATCCACGAGAATAAAAGCAGGAAAGTTTTCAACCTCTATTTTCCAAATAGCTTCCATTCCCAGTTCAGGATACTCCAAACATTCTAAATGTTTAATATTCGTTTGTGCAAGAATTGCAGCAGGTCCCCCTATACTTCCTAAATAAAAACCGCCGTATTTATGACAAGCGTCTGTAACCTGTTGGCTTCTGTTTCCTTTTGCAATCATAATTAAGCTCCCTCCATGGGATTGGAAAGAATCCACATAAGAATCCATTCTTCCGGCAGTAGTAGGCCCCATAGATCCCGAAGCATACCCGGCAGGTGTTTTAGCCGGCCCGGCATAATAAATAGGGTGATCTTTTATATATTGAGGTAACTCTTCTCCATTGTCCAATTTTTCTTGCAGTTTCGCATGAGCGATATCCCGTCCTACAATAATAGTTCCGGTTAAAGATAGACGAGTAGAAACAGGGTATTGGGACAATTCGGAAAGAATCTCTTTCATCGGCCGATTTAAATCAATCCTAACACCTCCGGCTTCTCCCGCCTTTTGATATTGTTCCGGAATTAATCGGGTTGGATTATCTTCCAATTTTTCAATCCAAATACCGTCTTTATTTATTTTTGCTTTAATATTTCGATCGGCAGAACAAGAAACACCCATTCCAACCGGACAAGATGCTCCGTGTCTTGGTAGTCGTATAACCCTGATATCATGTGCAAAAAATTTACCCCCGAATTGTGCGCCTAACCCTAATTCACGAGCGGCATTCAATAGCTTATTTTCCATTTCAAGATCCCGAAAAGCACGCCCGCCTTCATTTCCTGATGTTGCCAAGTTATCATAATATTTAGTAGAAGCAAGCTTAACTGTTTTCAAGTTAGTTTCAGCCGATGTTCCTCCAATTACAAAAGCAATATGATAAGGAGGACAAGCAGCAGTACCCAACGATTTCATTTTTTCTACTAAAAAAGGAAATAATTTATCGGGATTTAATAATGCTTTAGTCTCTTGATATAAATAAGTTTTATTTGCCGAACCTCCTCCCTTTGCAACAAATAAAAATTTATATTCCTGTCCGTTTACTGCATATAAATCAATTTGAGCGGGAAGATTGGTTCCTGTATTCACCTCTTTATATAGGTCTAAAGGAGCATTTTGAGAATAACGCAGATTATCAGATGTAAAAGTATTGTATACTCCCTTAGATAAAGCTTCTTCATCATTTCCACCGGTCCATACCAGTTGGCCCTTCTTTCCCATAATAATCGCTGTTCCGGTATCTTGACAAAAAGGAAGAATTCCTTTAGCTGAGATTTCGGAATTTCGTAAAAAAGTAAGAGCCACAAACTTGTCGTTTTCACTGGCGCTCGGATCTGATAGTATACTTGCTACTTGTTTTTGATGTTCCGGACGAAGTAAAAATTCAACATTATGAAATGCATGTTGAGCCAGCAAAGTTAAACCTTCCGGTTCTATTTTAAGAATTTCTTTTCCTTCAAATGTAGAGGTTGAGATATAATCTTTAGTTAGTAAATAGTATTCTGTAAGATCTTTTCCTTGTTCAAAAGTTTCTTGATACTTAAAATCCGGTGTTGCCATATAGTAAGCCTAGTTTTATAAATTTAACAGCGCTAAAATTATAGATTAATAGATTTATAAAACATGACATTTACCGCTTTTAAAGACTAGTACGAAATTTATAATCATTATAAATAAAGAAAAAACATTTTTTTCAATAGTGGTTTATATTTATAATTTTATAAGAGAAATATTTAGAAAAAGATTAAAAAAAGAGGGTTGATAATTCTTCAACCCTCTCTATAATAAATATTTATTGAAAATTAAATCAATTTAGCCTATCTTAACGTAAAAAGTAATTCTCTATATTTTGTTAATGGCCACATTTCGTTGTCTATCAGCATTTCCAATGCATCAGAATGTTCTCTGATTTTATCAAATAAAGGCTTAACTTTATTACAAAAAGTTTCAGCTTGTTTAGCAGGATCTGAAATAGCGATGGCCTTGTCTCTTTCTTTAAACAATTTATCAACCCCGCTTTTAATTTCAGTAATATGAGAAGAGATATTTTTAATAAGATCCAATTGCTCTTTACACATGGATTTCATTTCATTTTCACCAAAAATATCTTTTAAGCCTTTTGCATTTTCAATCAATTTAGTTTGATAATCAACAGCCACAGGGACAATGTGATTACGAGCCATATCTCCTAATACCTTTGCTTCAATTGAGATCATTTTAGAATATTTTTCCAATTTGATTTCATTTCTGGCTTCAATTTCCTTATGAGATAAAATATTTAGCTTTTCAAATGGCTCAATATATTTTTTGTTTAGTTCAAATTTTAATGCCTCAGGAGTAGTTTTTTTATTTTCCAATCCTCTTTTTTCCGCTTCTTTAACCCAATCTTCACTATAACCGTCTCCTTCAAATAATATAGATCTTGATTCAGTAATATAGTCACGAAGAATATTAAATATTGCTTCATCTTTTTTAAGTCCTTTAGCAATCAATTCATCAACCTCTTTTTTGAATTTTTGTAATTGATAAGCCATTATAGTGTTTAAAACGGTCATAGGCTCACCACAATTAGCTTGAGATCCGACAGCTCTGAATTCGAATTTATTTCCGGTAAATGCAAAAGGCGAAGTTCTGTTACGGTCTGTATTGTCAAGTAATAGTTCAGGGATTTTTCCGACAATATTTAATTTTAAATCAGTCTTTTCATCCGGGGAAAGTTTTCCTTTAGTAACTTTTTCCAACTCATCTAAAACAGCGGTTAACTGAGATCCAATAAATATAGAAATAATAGCAGGTGGAGCTTCATTAGCACCTAACCTGTGATCATTCCCAGCCGATGCAATTGAAGAACGTAATAAGTCACCATAGTCATGAACAGCCTTAATAGTATTGATGAAAAAAGTAAGGAACTGGAGATTTTTCTTAGGGTTCTTTCCGGGACTCAATAAGTTTTCTCCGGTATCTGTTGAAAGCGACCAGTTATTATGTTTTCCGCTTCCGTTAACACCATCAAACGGTTTTTCATGAAATAAAATGCTTAAACCGTGTCTGCGGCTTACTTTTTTCATAACATCCATTAATAATGAATTGTGATCTACCGCTAAGTTAGCTTCTTCAAATAATGGAGCTAATTCAAATTGATTCGGAGCAACTTCATTATGTCTGGTTGTTACAGGTATACCCAATCTCATACAGTCAATTTCCAACTCTTTCATAAAATTTCTTACGCGAGTTGGAATAGATCCGAAATAATGGTCTTCGAGTTGTTGTCCTTTAGCAGGAGCGTGACCTAGAAGAGTTCTTCCTGTTAGAACTAAATCCGGACGGGTTTGAAAAAGTGAAGAATCCACTAAAAAATATTCTTGTTCCCAACCCAAAGTAGAATAAACTTTGGTTACATTTTTATCGAAATAGGCTTGACATACTTCAGTAGCAGCTTCATCTACCGATTGTAATGCTCGTAATAGTGGAGTTTTATAATCTAAAGTCTCACCGGTATAAGAAACAAAAATAGAAGGAATACATAACGTTGTATCAATAATGAAAGCAGGTGAAGTAGGATCCCAGGCGGTATAACCTCTTGCTTCGAATGTATTACGTATTCCACCATTAGGGAAGCTGGAAGCATCCGGTTCTTGCTGAATTAATAAAGAACCGCTGAATCTTTCAATGGCTCGACCTTCTCCAATTGGATTAAAAAATGAATCATGCTTTTCAGCTGTCTCTCCCGTTAAAGGTTGAAACCAGTGTGTATAATGGGTAGCACCTTTAGACATAGCCCATTCTTTCATGGAAACAGCAACCTGATCTGCAATTTCTCTTGTGATTTTCTTTCCATATTTTATCGCATCTAAAATGCTTTGATAAGCTTCTTTAGTCAGATATTCACGCATGGTGGATTCTGAAAAGACATTTTCGCAATATAGCTCAGATAATTTTTTTGGAATTTCTATATGTTTAGGCTGTAAATAAGGAAGCCTTTTTAAAGCATAAAAACGTAATGTTGACATAAAAGGTATTTTTTTTAGAGGGTAAATATAATTATAATATTAAAATAAATCAAATAACCCTCATTTTTTACATACAATTAAAAGAATTTTATTAAAAATCATTCATTGAATTCTTAACATATTATCAAAAAAAAACTTCAATTTTAATAAATAAAATAAAATAAACAAGTAATAAGTATTTTAATATGAGAATGTCATAAAAACAAAATGTATAAAAAAAATAAATTATTTTATATTCATTTATTATTTATCGGGCTCTATTAAGAATAATAAAAGAAAGAAAAATAATTTATGAATAAATAGTTAACTTGTAATATGTTACGAATGGATAAATTTTTCACTGTATTGTGGATAAAATATTTTAATACGGTTTTTATATGAAATAAAATTAGAGAAACAGAATTGAAAAGATAGAATATTTAAAATAATTATAAAAACTGGATAATTGTAAAATTTTTGTTTATAAAATCTTGCGTTGGTATAATATTTTCATTAATAATTTTAAATAAATCTTATAAAAGATAAGATTAAAAAGATAAAAATAACAACAATAATTAAAATTAATCAAAAACCTAAAAAACATGGAACATAGAAAAATAGGCGATTCAGATTTATCTTTATCGGTAATAACTTTTGGAGCTTGGGCTGCCGGAGGCTGGATGTGGGGAGGAACAGAAAGAAAAGTTGCCGTTGAAGCAATCAAATCAGCTCACGATGCAGGAATAACATCTATCGATACAGCTCCTATATATGGACAAGGAACCAGTGAATCTATAGTAGGAGAAGCTATTAAAGGAATTCCTAGAGATAAAGTTCAAATTTTAACTAAATTTGGAATGCGTTGGGATTTAGCTAAAGGAGATTTAGCCATGCATAGTAAAGACAATTCAGGAAAAGATATCGATATATATAAATATGCAGGAAAGGAAAGTGTTATCTATGAATGCGAACAAAGTTTAAAACGTTTAGGAACCGATTATATAGATCTATATCAACTGCACTGGCCGGAAACCGTTACACCCATTGAAGAAACGTTTGAAGCAGTTGCAAAATTAATCGAGCAAGGAAAAGTACGTCATGCATCCGTTTGTAATTGCTCCACATCTCAAATTGAAGCAGCAAATAAAGCATGCAAAATACTTTCCGATCAAGTACCTTATAGCATGTTAAACCGTAAAATAGAAAAAGATATAGTTCCTTACTGTATTAAAAATAAAAAGTCTATCTTAGCTTATAGTCCAATGGAAAGAGGATTATTAACCGGAAAAATTAAACCGGATCATAAATTTGAAGAAGGAGATGCTAGAAGGGACATGAAGATGTACCAACCGGATAGTATTAAAAGAATTGATGATTTCTTGGCTAAAATTAAACATATTGCGGATGATCAAGGAGCAACCCTGGCTCAGTTAGTACTAAAATGGACTGCTGAACAACCGGGTATTACCATAGCCTTGGCCGGAGCAAGAAATGCAGAACAAGCAAAACAAAATGCAAAAGCTGCTGAAGTAAAAATCAGCAAAGAACAAATGGATTTTATCGATTCTGAATTAGCAAAATTATAAAATCATATAAAGAATTATTATGGAAAAACTGACAGGTAAAAAAGCAATAGTTACAGGTGGAAACAGAGGATTAGGAAAAGCAGTGGCTTTAGCTCTGGCTGCTGAAGGGGTAGATGTAGCTATTACAGGAAGAGATGAAAAAACAGTTAAGGAAACTGTAAAGGAATTAGAAGGAAAAGGAATACAAGCTGCATATTCAATTTTTGATGTTTCCAATCAAAAAGAAGTTGAAAAGGAAATGGAAAAATTACAAAACAGTTTCGGATCCTTTGATATTTTGATCAACAATGCGGGAATTTCAGCATTTCAAAGTTTTTTAGATATGCCTGTTGATCAGTGGCAAAATATTGTACAAACCAATCTCTTCGGACCTTATTTCATGTCAAGAGCAGTTTTGCCAGCAATGATTGAAAAAAAAGGAGGAGATATCATTAATGTTTCATCCACGGCAGGTTTAAAAGGAGGAGCAAACACTTCAGCCTATAGTGTTTCAAAAGCCGGTTTAATATCCTTGTCGGAATCATTGATGTATGAGATGAGGAAGCACAACATAAGAGTTACAACTCTTACACCAAGTACCATTGCATCAGACATGTCTGTAAAATTATTAAAAATTACGGATGGAAATCCGGAAAAAGTTTTACAGCCGGAAGATTTTGCAGAATTAGTGGTTGATATTCTTAAGTTAAATAAACGAGCCTTGTTGGCAAATGCATCTTTATGGTCAACCAATCCTTAAAATTATAAATCCATAGATAAAGTCCGGCTAATAGTACCGGACTTTATTATTTTAACATTAAAAATAGATGAAAATATTTATATCCGGCAAAATACCGGAAGTAGGAGTAGACATGCTGAAAAAGGCAGGTTATGAGGTCGAAATGTGGACAAATTCGGAACCTATTACCCTTGCACAATTAATAGATAAATGTAAACAATCCGACGCATATATAAATGTGATGTCTCCTGTGCCGGAAAGTTTTTTTAAAGAAGTTACAAATTTGAAAGTTATTTCCACATTTTCAGTTGGTTATAATCATATCGATATCCAAGCAGCCACACATTTGGGCATACCTGTGGGAAATACCCCGGATGTTCTCAGTAATGCAACGGCAGACATTGCTTTCTTATTACTGTTGAATGTTTCCAGAAAAGCTTTTTTTAATTATCGAAGAATAATCGAAGGAAATTGGAAGCCCGGTTTTTTATCAGTAGAATATTTAGGGCAAGAATTGAATGGAAAGACCTTAGGCATATTTGGAATGGGACGTATAGGAATCAAAATGGCTCAAAAATGTAAAAATGCATATGAAATGAATATACTTTATAATAATAGGCATAAACAAGAAGAAGCCGAAAAAGAATTAGGAGCGCATTATGTTTCTTTTGAGGAATTATTGGAACAATCGGATGTAATAAGTTTACATGCGCCTTTAACAGATGAAAATAAAGGTATTTTTAATGCCTCAGCATTTAAAAAAATGAAGAAAACATCTATTTTAATAAATACGGCCAGAGGTCCTATAGTTAATGAAAAAGATTTAATACAGGCGATTCAAGAAGGTCAAATCTGGGGAGCCGGATTAGATGTAACAGATCCCGAACCCATGAAAGCAGATAACCCTTTATTATGCATGGAAAATGTAGCGGTTACGCCTCATATCGGATCAGCAACTATAGAAGCACGAAATGCGATGTCGGCTTTGTGTGCTAAAAATATTATTGCCGGTTTAAAAGGAGAAAAATTACCATGCGTTGTTAATCCCGAAGTATATAAATAATTAAAATATTATATTGATTTATAGTAGTATATGAGCTTGTAAAATCAATATGTATTTATTTGAAAATTTATAATTCCATAGTTAACTTGATAGACATATTTTGATCTAAATTTCCAACTTTATAAGCACCTAAACGAGCATATACGCCAACACCTACCAGGCCTAATAATAGCTTATTTGCTTCAAAACCAACTTCCTGGTAATAATCTTTAGGAACATCGAATTCAAAAAGCGAATGAACGTCTTTATTCGGCATCCATCCTATAAGACCATTGTATAATACGGCAAAATGTAAAGATTTAAATTCACTTACGCGTAAAGGACGGAAATGGTGGGTAAATTGAAAAGAAATAAATCTATCTGAAAAAAAGGAGGAAGGTCTCATAGTTTCAAAACTTTGAAAGCCTTTAAAAGCAAATCTACCCCAAATACTGTTTCCGTGTTTCGCAACCCCGTTGCCCTCGAAAGAATTCATAATAGGAGTATCTCCGAAAGTGGCTCCTATATTCCCGATAATTTCAGTTTTACCTAATTTGGACAAAAAAGTATATAAAGCCGAGAGGTATAAACGATGAATACCTGTACTGTTTTCAAATAATTTCCAAGATTTAGCATAAGTAAAATAATAATAAGGAGGCTTATCTTGTAATGTATATTTTCCATTATTCGATTCGATATATTTTACATTGGGAGCATATCGTAAACGTATGGCCGTATTTACATAGTTAAACCAAGTACTTTCATCGTAATCTTTAAATTTATAATGAAAATTCACCCGTTGTCTTTGGAAATCAACCGCAAAAGTAATATCAATATTTTTTAAAAAATCTTGTTGATATGATAATTCTACTTTCCTATAGCTAAAATAATCACCGTTATAAATATTA
The DNA here is from genome assembly GCF_002964915.1 of Apibacter sp. wkB309. Lineage (NCBI taxonomy): Bacteria > Pseudomonadati > Bacteroidota > Flavobacteriia > Flavobacteriales > Weeksellaceae > Apibacter > Apibacter sp. wkB309. The sequence continues at coordinate 256,996 of NZ_PSZL01000001.1, read as the reverse complement.
TTGGTTTTAGCCGTAAGCTCATCTTTTGGAGTTAAATACTTAATTTTGGTTCTTCCCACCGGCAGCACATCGGTTTCTGCTTTAATGGATAATTCTCCACCTTGGTGCTTATTAACAAAAAATGTTACATCTGCACCTCCTTTAACTTCCTCATCTCGTGTCCCTTTAGCTATATATCCTCCAATTCGAGCGTTTTTACTGAATTTATGATTAGTATGTCCTCCTAGTTGATAACGGAAAGACTCATACAGGTTATGACTGAATATACTGTATACATCAAAATTAAAAAATCCCAGTTCCAGATCCCCCTCGGTAAGTTTTCTTAAAAATCGTAATTTAGGTTCCAGTTTGTATTCTTTTGATATTCGGTATAATTCATTATAAGTTGTAGCTTCTCGATGAGTTAAAGAATCATCTCGCAGTGCTGAAATTTTTTCATCTGCATTGTGGGAAACTTCTTTTGAGATAACATATTCATATCCTTTGAAGTCGTTAGCAGTATAAGAAACATCGTTGGTGAAATTAGTTACATGAGAATCTATGGTTGCCGTAGTAGTTAATCGAGTTATAGAATGCAATCCCTTAGGCAGTAGTTTATTTATTTTTTTGATAAAATTACTGCTTAAAATTTCTGTCTTCATATATTCATCTTCTGTATACCAAATTCCTTCATAGGGAGCATAAGTTATTTCGTAGTATATATTGGAGATTTTAGAATTATTGCCAATTAATTTTACGAGCGCATACGATTCAGAATCTACAAATACAGTTAGATTTTTGTAAAATTGAGCTTCACTTTTTCCATGAGAATAGGTATAGATAACATATGTTTTTCTGTTGTTAATATAGACACTGTCTACCAATCGGGATATTGTTCCTTGCGTTTCCCTGGGCTTAAGCATTTCAGGATAATCATTAACCATTGATTTTGCAATGGAAAAATTAAAAAATTGCGGATTACTAAATCCTCCTGCTTTATAAGCTGTTACAATGGCTTTTTTACCATATTTTTTATCATATTCATAAAGCATAGTTCTTTCACCAATAAAAACCATGCTTTTTTCTAAAAATCCTTTTAATTTATTGTTTAAAGTATCCAGTTTTCTTTTAGGATGATTAATATAAGTAACGGAATCAGAAGGCATGTCTAAAGTAAATTTCACATACGAATCAAACTTATATGCATTGAGATGATCTGCATTATTTTTACTGCTGTTTTCCCATACTTTTTTTAGTATAGATACAGCCTTAGGATCATTCTTTTTTTTAATTTTTTTAAATAAATAAATAGTTTTATCCAGTTTGCCAATCATTTCAATTTTAGGCAAATAACCATCAACACGAATGATTATTTTATTTATATTACTATCTAAAGTAATCATTCCTTCTGCATTGGTAAACCCTAACAGGCGATTTGATTCATTGAAAATAAAAGCTTTTTCAACAGGTAGATTGGTTTCAATATTTACAATTTTAATGTGTATTTGACAGAAAAGATGTTGAGAATAAAAGAGAAAAAATAATAGAACTAAGTTGCTTCTTATAGATGTTTGCATTTATAGAAATAATCTTTTTTGCTTCAATTGATTAAAAAATCCGAATTTTTAGCTTGTACTGAAAACGTAAATTTATAAAATTATTTTTTATACAAAAATGGTTTAAAGTATTTTAATAACTAAAAAAGCCGATTTATTATAAACCGGCTTTTTTTATATCTGAATTAAAAATATTTATTAAAATAAAGAAGTGGCGATTTGGACTCTTGCTTCTTTGCGAGAAGGATTCCACATGGCTGTGGCAGAAACAGGTAATTTATATCCAAGAACCGTAACATCTTTAGAAGCTGTAATTCCTGCATTTACAATGTCGAAATCGTGTTTTTCATTACCATAAAAGCTAGATTTTCCTGCAAGACCAAAAGCAGCACCGCAGAATATATCTAGATCCACCACTTTACCTTTTATAATAGGATAATTTAGTCCGGTATAAGTAGACCATCTTTGATCTCCTTTTTCATTTCTGTCTGCTCCGTAAAAAGAAGTTCCATAATCCAGTTTTAAAGGAAAGCTGTCACAGAAAACAAAATATCCTCTGAAATCAAATCGATGTCCGGTTGTTTTGTGATCATAATTCCAAATGTCATTATCTTTAGCATCTTTTAATCTTCCGGTAGAATTGAATACATCCCATACACCGACACCCCATTTTCCCGTACTATAGTGTAAATAATAATTAATTTCATGATAGTGTTGTCCGTTTGTATCCCCGAGACCTATACCGCCCCAAACTCCCAATTTTAGATATTTTTTATGATCTAAAGCATAATTTATGTCAACGTCGGCCATAGCACCGTCTGTAACAGTTATACCTCTCCAAAAGTGGTTGGATCGTAAACTAAGATTGAAATCTAATCTTTCTATTTCTTGACTATATAATGAAATGGAAGATATAAGAAGTGTAAGTAAAATAAGAATTTTTTTCATATTAATGGATTTTAGTTTGTTTTTTATTTTAAATCAGCATTGAAATTTGAGTGTAAAAATATAAATATTCTATCGGAATATATAATTTCTTGCTAATTATTCGGAAACATATTGAAACTTTTGTATCAATTAAATTAAAAAAATAGGATATCTAGTACAAATATTTTAGAGATTATTATAAAGCTGATAATAATCTTTTCTGAATATTATAATATATTTTTTAGATAGATTTACAGATGCCGAATTCTCCAGAAATTTGAAATTTAGGTTCAGAATTAGCATCAGTAAAACCATCTATATATGCTACGGGTATGATTAATCAATCCATAGAAACTATATTGTTAGTTACTGTTTCTAATTGTAATTAGTTTTACAAAAAATCACAAAAACCAACGCTAAGAACTTGTTGAAGCAATTAATATAATTACTTCTTTATAATTTTATAGTAAATGAAAGTTTTTGCCTGAAAACTTTATTTGTCTTCATCATCAACCCAATTAAGTACTCTGCTTACCGCTCTTTTCCAACCTTTTAAATAATGTTCGGCTTTATCTTTATCCATTTCAGGAGTGAATACACGGTCTACAGATCGTTGAGCTTGAAGTTCATCAATGCTTTTCCAATAACCAACAGCTAATCCGGCTAAATAAGCAGCACCTAGAGCGGTTGTTTCCAATGTTTTAGGTCTAATTACATTAAATCCGAAAATATCAGATTGGAATTGCATCATTAAATTGTTAGCACAAGCACCCCCATCAACTCGAAGTTCTATTTCATGAACGCCGGAGTCTGCTTCCATAGCTTTTATTAAATCATACACTTGGTATGCAATTCCTTCTAAAGTAGCTCTGGCAATGTGTCCATCGGTAGTACCTCTGGTAATCCCTAAAATTCCTCCACGAGCATAGGGATCCCAGTACGGAGCACCTAAACCGGTTAATGCAGGAACAAAATATACCCCTCCATTATCAGGAACAGTTTTAGCTAAATTTTCAGTGTCAGCAGAGGTTTTAACAATTTTAGCTCCGTCTCTTAACCACTGAACTACCGCTCCACCAACGAAAACACTACCTTCAAGCGCATAATAAGTTTTACCGTTAATTTTCCACGCAATAGTAGTTAATAAATTATTTTTAGATAAAACCGGTTTTTCACCTGTATTCATTAATAAGAAACACCCTGTACCGTATGTATTCTTAGCCATTCCTTTATTGGTACACAATTGGCCGAATAAAGCAGCTTGTTGATCTCCGGCAATACCTGAAATAGGAATTTTTGTTGAGAATAGAGTAGTGGAGGTTTCACCATACACTTCACTGCTTTGTTTAACCTCAGGAAGCATAGATTTAGGAATGTTAAATAATTTTAATAAATCTTCATCCCATTCCAAAGTATGAATATTAAACAATAAGGTACGAGAAGCATTAGAAACGTCGGTAACATGCATTTTTCCTCTGGTAAGTTTCCAGACCAACCAAGTATCAACTGTACCAAAACAAAGTTTTCCTTGCTCAGCCTTTTCTCTTGCACCCGGAACGTTGTCCAATATCCATTTTAATTTAGTTCCTGAGAAATAAGCATCCAGTATTAAACCGGTTTTTTCACGGATCATATCAGTTAAACCTTGCTCTTTAAGTTCATCACAATATTTGGAAGTTCTTCTGTCTTGCCAAACGATAGCATTGTAAATGGTTTCACTGGTTTCTCTGTCCCATACAATTGTGGTTTCCCTTTGGTTGGTAATACCAATCGCAGCTATATCCAATCCGGATATACCTTTTTTAGCTATTGCTTCGGCAGCAACAGACATTTGCGAAGACCAAATTTCTTCAGGGTGATGTTCCACTAATCCCGGTTTTGGAAAGTATTGGGTATAATCTTTTTGTGCAACCGATACTATTTCTCCTCCATGATTAAATAAAATAGCTCTGGAAGATGTAGTTCCCTGATCTAAAGCTAAAATGAATTTTTCTTTCATCTTTATTGATTTTAGTTATTTAATTTGTCCGTATAAAATAAAACAAAAAATACATTTAAAATAGGATGATTAGTAATTTAAAGATCTTTTTTTAAATGTATTTTAAATTTTATATGTTTTTTATTATGTTAAAAAACTCCTTTCGTATTATTGTATAATACGATTTGGTAACTCAACCCGAACCAATCATTAGCAATGCTTGGTCCACCGGTTTCCGCTCTATGCTGATAGAACGCTGTTATTTTTGCCATTCTTGGACTGTTAGGGTATAAATAAAAATTCACCCCGGCAGTATATAAGTAAAGCTTTTCATAGTCAAATCCGGAAATATCTTTATTTCCTTGATTGAAATATTCAAATCTTGCAACAGGTTCAATTTTTGGAGTAATATTAAATCCTGCTAATAAAGAGTAACCTAACTTATTAACTTTAACAAAATCATGTTTAGTATAATCCATATTGTTAGGGGTTACAAATATAGTATTTCCATTTTCATCAACGCTTGTAAATCGTACATTTTTGTAAGTACCGTAATCAAATTTAAATTTGTATTTGTTAGGATTTATATAATATAAAAACCCTGAATAAGCCCAAGCTTGTTTAAAGCCCATTCCAGGAAGATTAACAGCACCCATATGACCACCGAATTCAACATTTTTTACAGGGAAAAAACGTAGGGATGCATCCCAGCTTTTAAATTCTAAACCGTGGTTTCCTTGTCCTTCCGATGGACCATCGTTGAATGAAGACCAATATCTGTCTCGATTGCTGTCGCTATTATGCAAAAAGAAGGCATATCGTACAAAATTTTTAACGTTACCTGAAACGTTAATACCATAATGTCTTAAATCAGGTGCTCCTTGAGCTGCACTTTGATTTTCAGATGTATAAGTAAAGTCGGCTAAATCTAAGTCATAAGCAGATGTTTCATTAGCAGCTCTGTTTCCGGCTCCTTTAAAACGTCCTAACTGTAAATTAAGCAACGGATGGAAATTATATTTAATGAAAGCATCAGAAATTTTGCTTGCGTGTAGGTTCCAAGTTATGCTGGCGCTCAATTTAGGAGATATAGCCATATCTGTATGTAAGAATCCTATTTTGAATGCAGCCGGTTGAAAATTATAGCTTGAATTTGCCTCTTTATGAGGTCCTTTTTCACTAGGAACTTGTTGGTAAATAGTTTCCAGAACCATACCGATTCCGTATTTCAGTGTAGGAGTAAAGCTATTTTCATCTCCTCCCGTTAATTCTTTAATAAAATTTAACTTAATACCTTGAGAAAGCTGGGAGCTATCGCTGTTCATACGTTCCACAAGTGAAGGTCTTTTTTTAATAGAATCGCTGTCTTGTTGGAATTTATCCAGGGAGGCTTTTTGGCCATAGCCTAAAATAAATGCTGCCGTAAAGAAAAGAGATAAACTGCGTTTAAATTTCATGTTAGTTGTTTTTGTTTAGTAATTAATTTGCTTCGTAATGTAGTTGTTGAAATAAGGCAAAGATTTAGTATTTAATGCTTTGCCTTATCTTATTATGTTAATAAGTGGAACGAAAGAGAATTATTTTTTAGTTTTTTCAAAAATATACAATTCGTGAATTTCTCTGTCATAGCCGGGGTAGAATCCGGACGGCATACCCATTTTAATGATTGCTCCTCTATTATTAAGGATAACAAGGTCATTGGTTACAGGATCAATTGAAAGACCTTCAATTTCTCCGGCTCTTTTAAATTCAGGAATTGATCTAAATAAAGAAACTACAGCACGAGTTTGGTTCGGATCGCTTACGTCAGCAATATAAACATTATCTGCTTCCGGAATATCGGAATCCCCGTCATCAGAAGTTATTAAAAGTTTTCCATCAATATGATAAACCCCTTGTTGCCATTGCGGAGAGGGTTGTAAATGAACTTTACCAATATATTTTCTAGTTTTTAAATCATATTTGTATACATACCATCCTGAAGTCCAATCAGACATCCAAGCAATGTTGTTCTTTCTGTCAATGGTAATACCACTAACTTCCGGTTGTTCAATTTCTCCAAAGTCTATAGAATATTTATAATCTAAAGTTTCAGCATCGTAAACGGCAATTTGAATGTTACGTACAACTCCTGAATCAAAAAATTCTACTCCGGTATAAACTTCTCCATTATAAATATCGATATCTCCGAAATGATTTACTTGTTTTTCAAATTTGGTAAATGGTTTATCGTTTTTTGTAATTAGATTCCCATTTTTATCGTATTTGAATAAAGCGGTGCTGCTTGATACATAGTAGTAATCTTTGTCTATAGCAATACCTTGTCTTCCTTCAACAGGAATAACTTTTTTTAGTTTGTAGCTACTCCCTGATTTTGCTAATTTTTGAGCATTCATGGAAGTGAATCCAACTACTAATAGTGCAAGTATTAGTTTTTTCATGATCTTTTTTTTGTAATGTTAATATTTATTTTATTTTTCGTTTTGACTTATTTATTTTTTATTGATTAACTAATGGCTAGATTTTTTACTTCGTGTTTTTTTATAAGATTATTTTTATTAGTAGGATCTAATTAAAAAATGAAATGTAATAGTAAACAATTGACGCGTATCTAATTTTAAAATTTTAATTAGGCAAAATTTTGATAAGTAGTTTTTTACTGTTTGATGAAAGGGTTATTTTCAATTTTGTTAAGCTTCTTAAGAAAACAATTTTTAAACTGTATCGAAGTAATAAAATTGAAAATAACCTATAATTTTTTTGTTTAGTAGCCTAAATCTGTCAATATAGTTTTAGCATCTTGATAAGCCGGTCCTCCTTCTCTGAGTTGCTTTTCATGATAGAAACGAATTGTTAGATCCGATTGATTGGTAAACATTCCATCATAAAAAGAAAAATATTTAATCATTTGTCCCTCATTATCAAAGGAATAAGGATGTATTTTCATACCTGATTGGTGTATTAATTCTGCTTGCCAAGGATTTAATAATTCCGGCCAATTGTCGGGTGGAGTTCCTCCGGCAATAGAAGGACCAATAAACTGTGCTAAATTTTCAATTCCGAAATTAATATGTTTTATATAAGTGGCTTGTTGATCATCGTGTATATCATCCGGCCCGGTACCTTTCCAAAATAATAAAGCGGTTGGAATTTTTCCTTTAAATAAATCTTTTAAAATCAGTAAGCTATTATGAGAAAAAGTCTGTAATACAACTTTTCCATTGGTATTTCCGACATTTACTTTACCGTTTTTGAAATGGGCGGTTTCTGTAGCCGGTTTTTCAATAATGTTCCATCCATGTCGATTCAATTCCTTTACTAATGCACGCTCTATTCCGGGATTTAAGCTGGGCTCTTTAGTTTCAATATAAATTCCGGGTCTGTTTCCATTATCTGCCGGGTCATCTTCATATTCAAAAGTATATTTTCCGTTTGTTTTTTTCCAAATTCTTTCTCCGTTAGCATCTCTTTTTAAACGTTTTCCTTGTGCAAACATTAGTAAGTCTTCCAAGGTGCTGATATATTGTTTTTGAGAGGAGAAGCTTGGTCTTGCTCTGTCGGGTGATGTATTTTTATCATGGTTAAACCAAGTACCGGCATCCAACTTTAATAATTCTTCATAAGTAAAGGTAGAGGCAGGTTGAGTTGCTCTGTCCGGATAGATATCTTTTATGTTGGACGTTCGGGTCAGTACATTGTCATGCACTACTAAAATTACGCTGTCTTTGGTAATTTGAAGATCAGCTTCCAAATAATCGGCTCCCATATTTCGTGCCCATCTATATGCGGACTCTGTAGACTCCGGTGCCCAATAAGAGGTTCCTCTGTGACCTATTACGGCATTTTCAGGAACATAATCCCTTACTTTTTGCATTTCAGGAGATAAATGAAGAACTTCTTCTTTACTGTTTGTGGATGCGTTATCATCGCTACTACATGATAAAGCTATCATACTTAAACATGCTAATGTAACCAGCTTATTATTTCTCATATAACTATTATAAAAAAGTGAATTTAGTTTGAATTTAATTTTTGAGATATCTTGCTACTTGATAGTATTTCTTTTCAATGCTAATAGGTTTTGATTGTGAAAAATTTTATTGGTGGCTCTATTTACATCATATTTAAAAACAGAATTTTTAACTAACTCATGTTTTATCTTTTACCAATCATTATTTTTTCAAATAATTTTCAATTAAATCAGAGCTTTTATTCAGTAATGGATTTATACATCCATTTGTAATCCATTCCAAAAAATTTTATCACAATCAAAACTTATTAAAAACAGAAAAAGAATGTATTTTTATATTGTTATTTATTTTTATCCAATTCTTGTTCTTTTTTGTAAGTGAAAGCCATAAATATAATGGATAAAATGCCGCTGCCAATTAACAATTGGAAGCTTGCCGACCACCCAAGGGTTTCAACAACTTTTCCCATAACTATATTAGCAAGTAATGAAGTACCGATAAAATAACCGAAGAAACCGGTAAGACCTGCAGCAGTTCCTGCTGCATTTTTAGGAGCTAAATCTAATGCTTGAACACCTATTAACATCACCGGACCATAGATAAAGAATCCAATTGAAGTTAACGCTATTAAATCAACTATTTTACTGTCCGGATTTTGCCAATACACAACTATTGATACAATTACCAATAACATAAATATAATGGTAGTCATGGCTCTTTTCCCTTTAAATATCTTATCACTAACCCAACCACATAATAAGGTTCCCGGTATAGCAGCCAATTCATAATAGGTATAGGCATTGCTGATATCACTTTGGGAATATCCTTTTACTTCTGAAAGATAGGTAGGAGCCCAGTCTTGTACTCCGTATCGGATAAAGTAAACAAAGGCGTTTGCGAATGCAACGAACCAAAGCATTTTGTTATTTAAAACGTATTTGAAAAATATTTCTTTAGTTGATAATACTTTTTCGGAATCTTTAGAATAATTAGGAGGGAAGTCATTTTTATATTCTTCAATGCTCGGCAAGCCGCATGCTTGAGGATTGTCACGAATAAGAATATAAGAAATTATAGCGATTAGGATGGCAATTCCTGCAGGAAACCAAAACATTCCTACTTTCCAGCTTAGAACACTCATACTAAGAGATGAAGCGAAAAGAATTCCCCATTTGGTTACCTGACCTAATAATCCACCACCAACATTGTGAGCTAAATTCCATATAGCCATTTTTGTTCCCCTTTCTTTAACAGAAAACCAATGAGTCATCACTCGTCCGCAGGGAGGCCAACCCATACCCCCGAACCAACCCACTAAAAATTGGAAAACGGCCATTACGGTAATATTATACATTCCTATGGAAGTTCCAGCTATAATGGTTGAAACCGCAGCTAGAATTAATCCTAAAGGAAGGAATTTTCTTGCATTACTTCTATCTGAAATACCACCCATAATGAACTTAGATAAACCATACGCAGTAGCATTGAATGAAAAGGCAATTCCGAGGTCTGATTTAGAAAAACCCATTTCAACTAAATAAGGCATAGCCAATGAAAAGTTTTTTCTAACAAGATAATAGGCGGCATATCCTATAAATATTCCTATGAAGACCTGAAGCCTCAATTGCGTATAGGAAGATTTAACTTCCGATTCCGGCTTACGTTCAATAGGCTTAGGTGGAGCTAAAAAATTTGACATTTTTTTAAATTTATAATAGAGTTAATTATTTTTTTAATGAAAAAATGATAGACAACTTATTTTAGTAATTAACTAATAAATAACCTTTGGCTAAATCTTGGAACTCTTTAGTTTCTTTAGCAACCCAATTGTCATCATATCCTAATTCGTTAGCTATAATTTTTGCTACCGATTCAGCTGCATCTATAGCAGCGCGCGCATCAACAAATAATAGTCGAACTCTTCGGGCTAATATATCTTCAACTTTTTGCGCCATCTCTTGTCTAACAGCCCATACAATTTCAGCTTTTGTATAGTCATGGTTTGGATGGATTTTTTCTGCATATTCAGGATTTTCTTGCTGAAGTTTTTTGATAGCCGGTATATCCGAACCATAAACATATAAATGATTGGTTCTGTCTACTTGATCTGCCGGCATATTCCCGTGAATGGAAAGATTAACTGTTTTACAAGCTTTACGGTCAATTTTTCCGGTCTCTATGGCTTTATCTATAAAGTCTTCTGCCATTTGTCGGAAGGTAGTCCATTTTCCACCGATTATACTTAATAATCCGGTTTCTGAAACTAAAATTTTATGATTTCTAGATACTTCTTTAGTGCTTCCTCCTTCTTTGTCAGGAGCCGCTAATGGCCTTTGTCCCGCAAAGATGGATAATACGTCTTTTCGAGTAGGTTTTTTAACAAGATATTGAGAAGCAGTATTAAGTACAAATTCAATTTCTTGTTCCAAAGCTCTAGGCTCTAAACTTGGATGATCAACTAATACATCTGTGGTACCTACCACTAGTCTGTTATGCCATGGAACGGCAAATAATACCCTTCCGTCGCTGGTTTTAGGAATCATCAAAGCATTATCTCCCGGTAAGAATGATTTGTCTAATACTAAGTGGATTCCTTGACTTGGAACAACTGTTTTTTTATGATTAGGATCATTCATATTAAGAATATCATTAGTAAATACACCGGTGGCATTTAATACTACCTTTCCTTTTACTTCGTATTCGGTACCGTTAATTTCGTCTTTAACTTTTACACCTGTAATTTGGTTTTTATCATCTTTGATTAAACCGGTTACTTTCATATAGTTTAAAATGGCTCCCCCGTTTTCTACAGCAGTTTGGGCAAGATTTACAGCCATACGAGAATCGTCAAACTGTCCATCGTAATATATTACCCCTCCATGTAGACCATTTGGTTCCACAGTAGGTAACATTTCCAGCGCTTTGCTTTTACTGATATGCTCGGATTTTCCTAAGCTAAGTTTTTTCGAAAGCATATCATATATTTTTAGCCCAATGGTGTAAAAAGGACCATCAATCCATTTATAGTTAGGTATAACAAAAACTTGTTTTTTTGCAAGGTGACTGGCATTTCTTTCCAAAAGACCTCTTTCTCTTAGTGCCTCTTTTACTAAGGCAATATCTCCTTGTGCTAAATATCGAACACCTCCATGAAGTAATTTTGTAGAACGACTTGATGTTGCTTTTGCAAAATCATGAGCTTCAAATAAAACGGTTTTATATCCTCTTGTAGCTGCATCTACAGCTGCTCCCAAACCACTTGAACCGCCACCAATTATAATTACATCCCATTCAGAATTTGTATTTAGTTTTGATAATTGATCACTTCGTTTCATTTTGTTTTAATTTAATTGTTTTTTGCTTCTTTTCTGTTGTCGGTAAAATTACAAAAAAAACAATACGAAACAGTATGAAATTTTTTAATATACAATTTTCTGTTGAAATTCCTATAAATTTTAGTTAAAAATTTGATAAAATAAAGGTACAGGCTGTTAATTAATGGAATAAAAATAAAATAATTTATTGACTATATAGTTGTTAATGATAATTTAATTGGCATATTGATAAAATGCAATAAAGATTTAGATTTTATTCTTAACTTTAAACTTTCAAAAATTTCTGATCATGATTAAGCTTAATAGAAGACAGCAACTTATTATCGATGAATTAGATGAGCATAATTTCACTAAAGTTAATGAGCTTTGTGAAAAATTAAATGTTTCGGCGGTTACTATCAGAAAGGATCTTCAATATTTGGAAAATACCGGTCTTTTATATAGAACACATGGTGGAGCAAGTAAGCAACCTCTATATGCTTTCGAAAAAAATATTAACGAAAAAGAATTCGTGCAGGTAATGCAAAAACAAAAAATAGCGAAAGCTGCACTTAAGTTCGTTAACGATCAGGATTTTATTATTTTAGCTTCAGGAACTACGGTATATTATTTAGCAAAAATCATTTCAGGGTATGAAAAATTAACGATCATTACCTCTTCGTTAAGTGTATCAATGGAATTGAGTAAGGATTCTTTTATTGATGTAATTCAGCTGGGAGGAAATCTAAGGAAAAGCTCCATTTCCGTAATAGGATCTTTAGCGGAATCCGAATTAAAAAAATTTTCATGTAATAAATTGTTTTTGGGGATAGATGGCATAGACCTGGACTTTGGTCTTTCAACCTCCAATTCAACAGAAGCCCATCTTAATAAAGTAATGATAGAGCAATCGGAGAAAGTCATAGTATTGGCAGATTCAACCAAAATAAATAAAAGAGGGTTTGGTCAGATTTGTTCTCTGGATAAAGTAGATGTTTTAATTACAGATAATGATATTACGGAAAAAGATCTTACCACTTTAGAAGATAACGGAATTGAAGTAATTGTTGCCAAATAAATTTTGATTTGTTTATAAAAAAAACCCTTATGATTTTTCATAAGGGTTTTTTACTGAAAATATAATATCAACCCTCTAATGCATTGGCAATTATACTAAGGGGATGTTCACATTTTTTAGTGGTAAACATTTCAATTTGCCATTTACAAGTTTCGCAATCGGTTGCAACAAGATCGAAACCTCCCGTTTCAATTTGATTAAATAATGGATCTCCAATTTTTTTAGAAACTTCGTGATTTTCTTTTTTAAATCCAAAAGTTCCGGCAATTCCGCAACAATTAGATTCTAAAACGGTTACTTCTACATTTGGTATAAGTTTTAACAATTCAACGGAATAATACGTCCATCCTAATTTTGCCATGTGACAAGGGGTATGATACGCAATTTTTAAAGGTTTATTTTTAAACTTAAGTTTAGTGTCAGAAGAACTCAGTAATCGGTAAATATATCGAGTAGCTAATTCTACTTGATCTTTAACGGAACTATTATCTACTCCCAAAAGATGAGAATGTTCATCACGTACAGTAAACGTACAGGAAGAAGAAGTAGTGATTACCGGAAGTTTTTTGTCTATTACGGATTTGCGAATTTCAGCTTCATCGATTGTCGCGTTTTTCTTAGCTTTATCTATAAAACCGTTTGAAATCAAAGCAATACCGCAACATCTTTCTTTTTCAAGAAGTTGAATCCCTATGTTCAATGAGTTAAGAACTTTGATCATATCCTTTCCAAGCTGCGGATTATTATAATTTACATAACAACCGTGAAAATAAGATACTTGTGTTGGATATTTTTTTTGTTCTTCAGCAACATTTTTGTACCAACTTCTGAACGTACCGAATGAATATTTAGGAAGGCTTCTTCTCTTATCTATTTTTAAGATAGGCTCAATTAAGCTTTTAACCGGATTGAAAGAAGTCATTGCATTCACAATAGGAGCAAATGGGGTAGCCAGTGTACCCATAAAGTCCGTGTGAGCAAGAATTACATCCCTTAAAATAGGTTTTTTCTTGCTGTATTTAATACGAGCCATCTGTATTATATCTCCAATCTTAACGTTAGATGGACAAGCAACTTCACATCTTTTGCAGTTAATACAATATTTTAAAGATTCGTCATAAAATTCAGGGTCTTTTAAACGTAATCTTTCTCCATCAGGGCCGGAATGTTTTGGCCCCGGATAATCGGGATTTACTTTGGATACGGGACAATACACTGTACAGATCGTACATTTAATGCATTGTTCGAAATTATTTTCACTTTTATTGAGCAATAGGTTCATAGGTCTTTTCTTTGATTAAAATTTGTTCAGCTACATATAATGCGGATAAAAAGGAAACACCTGCACCGCATCCTTCTTTTAATGGATTGAATCCACTAAGAATGGCACCTGCCACATATAGATTATCGATAGGCATATCGTTTTTTATAGCGTGAAAATTTTCGTCAGTTTTAACACCAAACTGTTGATAATTTTGCTTTTCAAATAAATTACTATTATACCAATCTGCTCGATCTTGTAAATAATCCGTATCAAGGTCAAATACAGGTTCATATACTTGTTTACTATCAGCTAATAATCCTTGACTAAAAAAGCTTCCGGAAGAAAGTATTACATTTTTGGCAGAAAATGGAATATTTCCGTGGTTGAGTGTATATAATTCGGTAACTTGATTTCCTTCAATGTTGGCATGGGTTACGCTGTCTCCCAGCATAAAAATACCGCCCAATTTTGTGAAATAATCTTTTAGATATAATTGAGTACTAACACCCACTAGGGAAGGAGGGAAGGTCGGTATTAAATATATAGGTTTTCCTATCTTTTGAATGAGTTTAGGTAATACATCCGCATTTCTAAAACCAATACAATCAGGGAAAATAATAGCATCGCATCCTTGACTTTTTTCAGTGAGAATTTTAGCCAGGAGATTTTGGTTAGCTTCTTTGTCAAATACAAAGGACAGGTTGGTAGATCTAAATTCGCTTGGATTTTTTCTGATTGTATTTAATTCCGGTAAGTTGAAATAGTTGATGGTAGTTTCCACTCCTATTTTTTCAAGTGCTTCGGAAATAAAATCAGGATTAAAATCTAAAAATCCCTCAACATTTATAATTGCCGCTTTTTTAATCGGAAATTTTCCATCTTCAAAAAAAGCAAAATTTGGCATGGTTAACCAAGTGGGTTTTATCATACCCATAGGGGTAATTCGATAATGATTTTTAGTTGAAGACCCTTGGATTTTTATTCCAATTCCATTTAGAAAATTTTTAGCTTCTTGGGCTAATTCTTTAAATTTAGATTCGCCCATTTTGGTATATGGATGATTCGGCGCTTGTTTAGAAAGTTCTAATAGGGAAGCTTCCGGGTTATTAACAGGCGTTCCGTCAGGAAGATTGTTTAACAAATCGAAAGAACCTGAAAAAAAATGTAAAGCACTTTGTCCGGAAGAGATAATAGCACATTTTTGCCCTTTCTGCATTAATCTAATTCCACTAACCAATCCGGTTAAACCACCTCCTACTATTACTGTATCAAATTTCATCTTTTGCTTTTTTAATTTGTTCTTGTGTCATATCTAATCCGCATACTCCTTCATAAACCCAACTGGTAAATTCACTTTCTCTTAAAGTATCGCCCCAGGCAATAGGACGTATACCTTTCCATCTTTCATTAAGGAAAATGGTTAAATCTTCTTTAGATTTATCCGGGCTTAAAACTTGATAATGGTTCATTAATCCGGCTGCTCTACAGGCACAAAGTTCTCCTTGACAGGTTCCCATGCCAACACGAGTTCTTCTACGAAGATCAATTAGATTGTTAACATGCAATTCATTAATAGCATACTCAACTTCTCCGACAGATACTTCCTCACATTCACAAACTAAACTATTTTCCGTAACCTTGTTTGCTTTTAAATTCTCTGCCATATCTCCCAATCTGTAAATTGCAGATTTACGTATGGTAGTTGGTACTGAAGTCATTTTTTGATTTATTTCTTCAGTACTTTGTTGAGATCCCGGAAGATTGGATTCTGCGGTTGAACAAGGAGTTGTATTATTTAATTTTTTACATACTAAGTCTGTAGCCCATTCAGCCATTAATCGGTACGTCATTAATTTACCACCGGTAATGGTGATAAAACCTTCCAGGCCATCTCTTGTAGCATGGTCTAATAAAACGATGCCTCGGCTAACATTACGTCCTGAAGGATCATCATCGGAAGCTACTAATGGTCGCACTCCTGCATACCCACGTAATATACGGGTTTGAAGCAGGGTAGGGGATAGTTTTCCTCCTTCACGGATTAAGATGTCTACTTCTTCAGGAGTAACATACATATTGTCAATCTCTTCGTAAGGAACATGGGTGGAAGTTGTACCTATTAAACAAATGGTGTCTCCGGGTACGAGGATATCAGAATCTGCAGGTTTACGACAACGGTTTAATACCATATTGTTAACTCTGTGTCCAAAAATAAGAAGCGATCCTTTAGCAGGAAACATTTTTATTTTTAAATCAGCATATTCTGCAATTTTTTGCCCCCATATCCCTCCGGCATTTACTACCACAGAAGCATATAAATTTTTTTCTTGTTTGGTTATATGATCATAAACTTTTACTCCGATGACTCTGTTCTGCTCTTTAATTAATCCTAAAACTTCATGGTAGGTTTCAATAGTTGCTCCATGTTGTTTAGCATCTACTATATTAGAAAGAGTTAAACGGAACGGATCTACAGTTCCATCCGGTACAATTACAGCACCGATTATGGATGGATTTGCAGATGGTTCTAATCGTAATGCCTCTTTAGGGTCGATGGCCTTAGCATCAATTCCTGCAGTATGACAAGCTTCTATAAATTTAGATTGAAAAGCAATATCGTCTTCCGGTAAGGTTAAAAAAAGACCGTCTGTTTTTTCAACACAATGGCCGGCGATACGTTTTAAGATCATATTTTCTTTGATACATTCTTCAGCGGATTCTCTATCAGTAACCGCATAACGGCTGCCGCTATGTAATAATCCGTGATTTCTTCCCGTAGCTCCTGTAGCTATATCGTGACGCTCTAACATAAGCGTACGCAATCCTCTCCTTGCACAATCTCGGGCAGTTCCGGCACCGGTCGCACCTCCTCCGATAACAATTACATCCCAAGTGTTAGTTTTACTAGAATTAGATAATTCTGTTTTCACAAATGTTTGGTTTTATTTTAGTAGCAAAATTACGAAAGAAAACGAAACAATATGGAGTTACTATTCTGATATTAATCATTTTTTTAAAAAACAGATAAGATAATTTTTTCTTATCAATATATGATTGGTGAATTAGATTAATTATTACTTAATTAATTGTAAAAGTTTTAATTAATTAAAATTTATTTACGAATTATTATGATGAAAATTTTTAGAAAAATTTTCTAATATGGCCTAATATTACTTTTGTTTTTATCTGAAAAAGCGGTTTTAAAACGTAAGTAATGGTAAAATTTTATAAGGGAGAAATAGTGATTTTTTAACGATGGTAAATAAAATAGATTTAAAGCTCTGTATTTTTTTGTATATATCTTTACCAATTATAAAATGAAAGATAAGAGCATATTGAACTAACAGACTTGAAGATCAATGAAATTATTTCATCATTTAAAATAAGGTTTCGAATAGTAAAAATTATTCTTGTAGTTTTAAAATGACATTGTGTTGAATGAACGATATAAAACGAAGAATTTTCATATTCAAATAAAAAAAGTTCCTTAATCAAGGAACTTTTTTAAAATTATTAAGGAAATTTAGGAAATTTTTTAAAATCGGGTTTACGTTTTTCCAAGAAAGCTTTTTTACCTTCTTGGGCTTCATCCATTAAATAATACATAAGGGTAGCATCTCCTGCTAATTGCATTAGACCATGCTGACCGTCAAGCTCAGCATTTAAACAACGTTTTATCATGCGTAATGCCATTGGGCTTCGTTGTTGCATGATTTCACACCATTCTATGGTGGCGTCTTCAAGTTGTTCCAAAGGAACAACTTTATTTACCATTCCCATTTCTCTAGCTTCTTCCGCGGTATATTGTTGACATAGGAACCATATTTCTCTTGTCTTTTTTTGACCAATACTTCTGGCAAGGTACGATGAACCAAAACCACCGTCAAAGCTTCCAACTTTCGGACCGGTTTGTCCAAATTTAGCATTTTCGGAAGCTATTGTTAAATCACAAACGACATGAAGCACATGTCCTCCTCCGATAGCATATCCGTTTACCATAGCAATTACCGGCTTAGGAATTTCCCTTATTTTTTTATGTAATTCCAATACATTTAATCTAGGTACTCCATCTTCTCCTACGTAGCCGCCAACACCTTTCACATTTTGATCACCTCCGCTGCAAAAAGCTTTATCTCCAGCTCCGGTTAGAATAATTACATCAATTTCGGGATGCTCTCGACAATATTCCATTGCTTCAATCATTTGAAAATTGGTTTCCGGTCGGAAAGCATTATAAACTTCCGGTCGGTTAATAGTTATTTTTGCAATTCCGTTCCAGTATTCAAATAAAATATCAGAGTATTCTTTTATGGTTTCCCAATTTCTAGCCATATTGTATTAGATTTATTTTCGTTGATATTTTTCAAATTTAGGTATTTAATACCTATTATAAAAGTATGAGTACTAAGGCTGCTTGTGTTTTACCACCAAACTATGGCAATTTTGAGGATAACGGACAACGCTTTTTAATTTAACTCTACAAACAATTTAAAATCTTAAATGATTAGTAAAGATCAATTATTGTTTGAACTGATTGATTTTAGAAAATCTTTTTTACTTACTGAAAGGTATAAAATTCTAAAAATGTGCTTTCCACTGGTTTTTTATTTGCTTTGGAATTATTGAGTAGCAAATTCCCAATAATATAAACCATAAAGGAGTAAAAATGAGAGCCTGTCTTGTGTCTTCTTTAAACCAAAAAGCCACAATGAGAAATAAGAAAAACAATAAGGATAAATAAATGGATAAAAGACCTCCGGGAACTTTATAATTTGATTTTCTGTGAAGTTCGGGTTTTCTCTTTCGAAATGAAATATAGGATATGAGGATCATAGACCAAATAAAAATAAAAAGTACAGTAGCAACTGTAGTTACCAATGTAAAGGCATACATTATATTTTCGTTTCCATAACAAAGAATCAGTACGGCAGGGAGCAAACAGATGCAGGAGAACGTTAACCCATAGGAAGGAACAGAAGCTTTGGAAAGTTTTCGGAAATAAACAGGTGCTTTTTTACTTAACGAAAGACCATATAACATTCTACTGGTTGAAAATATCCCGCTGTTAGCAGAAGAAGCAGCGGAAGTAAGTACTACAAAATAAGTAATACTGAATGCAGCAGTTATTCCGGCAAAAGAAAATAAAACAACAAAAGGACTTTTGTCGGGGTCTATAGTTCTCCAAGGCATTACCGACATGATTACGGCTAACGAAAGTACATAAAATAGAATAACTCGAACAGGGATGGCATTAATAGCTCTGGGAAGAGTTTTTTCCGGATCTTTAGTCTCAGCAGCAGTCGTTCCTACCAATTCTACTCCAACAAATGCAAAAGCGGCGATTTGAAATCCCGCAACAAATCCGGTAAAACCGGTAGGGAAAAATCCGCCATCATTCCATATATTGGAAAGCGAGGTTGTTACTCCAGATGGAGATTTGAAATGATTAATTATGAATAGTATACCGATTGCAATAAGGGAAATTATGGCAATAATTTTAATTATGGCAAACCAAAATTCTGTTTCTCCAAAAAGCTTAACCGTTAACAGATTTAAGCATAAGAATAATATTATACAAGCTAAGGCTGGAATCCAGGGTGCAACCATATTCGGAAAAAGATATTCTACATATCCGGAAATAGCGATTAAATCAGCACTTCCGGTAACTATCCAGCAAAACCAATAAGTCCAACCCATAAAAAAACCCGCCATAGGGCCTAATAGATCGGTAGTAAAATCGACAAAAGATTTATAGTTAAGATTGGAAAGGAGCAATTCGCCCATGGCTCTCATGACAAAAAACAAAATAAAACCTATAATGATGTACACCAATAAAATTGATGGACCTGCCAAGTTTATGGTTTTTCCCGATCCCATAAATAATCCCGTTCCGATAGCTCCTCCAATTGCAATGAGCTGTATGTGCCTGTTAGTTAAACTCCTTTTTAACTGATTGTTGGAATTATTCATGTATTCAATTTTTTTCTTAGTTATGTAATAATTGATTGTTTTATTAATAAAATATAGTATAAAATTACATTTTTTTATGAAGTTTCACATATAAATTACAATGTATTTGTACTTCTATTTAGAAATTAAGTATATTAAGAATATCCATATTTTTGTAAAAAAGATAATTCAATGGAAAATCGCGTCTTAAATTCAAAAATATTTGAAAATCCCGGAAAAATGCCCTTATTGATTTTTCACGGTTTATTTGGAATGTTGGACAATTGGGGGACTTTAGGAAAAAAATTTTCTGAAACAAATGAAGTACACCTTATCGATTTACGTAATCACGGTAGGAGTTTTCATTCAGATGAAATGAGCTACACAACCATGTCTGATGATATTGTTAATTACATGAAACATTATTCATTAGATAAAGCCATTTTATTAGGGCATTCTTTAGGGGGAAAGGCTGTAATGGAATGCGCTGTTAAACACCCTGATCTTGTTGAAAAATTAATAGTTGTTGATATGGCACCTAAAGCGTATCCTCCACATCATCAGCAAATTTTCAAGGCATTGGAAAGCGTTGATTTTTCAAAGGCAAATGAAAAAAAAGATGTTGAAAATATGTTATCTCAGCATATAAGTGATGCCGGAATACTAATGTTTTTAATGAAAAATGTTTACAGAACGGAAGATAACCGTTTCGACTTTCGTTTTAATTTAAAAACCTTAAAAGAGAAATACAATCAGTTAATAAATAATACAATTTCATTTGGAAAATATGAAGGTCCTACTTTATTTATTGCCGGAGAAAATTCTAATTATATTTTGAAGGAAGATGAATTTTCGATACGTCAACAATTTCCAAATGAAAAAACAGTTGTTATCCCTAATGCCGGGCATTGGGTTCAAGTAGATAATCCTACGGTTTTTTATGAAACTGTAACCACTTTTCTTCAATCTTAATTTATAAAGATTTTATCCGCTTTTAAGTTATAAGAAGAAATTGTTAACACGTACATTCTAATCTAAGGATTTTAAAAATTAGTATAAGAGAAATTTAAAATACGTTGGAGGCAGATTGATTATTGGAAAGGAGAAGAACGTATCTTTACAAGAGTAAGAAGGAAGGTTCGAACATTTTCTACCTTAAATTTTAAATAATATGAAATACTACATAATTGCAGGAGAGGCCTCAGGAGATTTACATGGTTCTAACCTCATGAAAGAAATTAAAAAAGAGGATCAAAACGCAGAATTTCGTTTTTGGGGAGGAGATTTAATGCAAGCCCAAGGTGGAATAATGGTTAAACATTATAAGGATTTATCTTTTATGGGCTTTCTTGAAGTAGTGGCCAATTTAGGTACAATACTGGGTAATATTAACTTGTGTAAAAAAGATATAATAGCATATAAACCGGATTGTGTGATCTTTATTGATTATCCCGGATTCAATCTTCGCATATGTAAAAGTGTGAAAAAATTAGGGATAAAAACATTTTATTATATATCTCCTCAATTATGGGCATGGAAATCCGGAAGGGTAAAGATTATCAAAAAATATATTGATCGAATGTTTGTAATTCTTCCTTTTGAGAAAGATTTTTATGCTAAATATAATTATCCGGTGGATTTTGTGGGACATCCTTTATTAGATGCTTTAAATTCATTACCTGAACTAGATCAAAATAAGTTCAGAAAAGAGCATGGTCTCTCGGATAAGCCCATAATAGCATTACTACCGGGTAGTAGAAAACAAGAGATTAAAAAAATGTTATCTCAAATGTTATCGGTGGAAAAAGATTTTTTATCTTATGAGTTTGTCATTGCAGGTGCACCCTCTATTGAAATAGAGTTTTATCAACAATTTTTGAATTCACATGTAAAGATCGTTTCCAATCAAACGTATAATTTATTGAGGATATCTCAAGCTGCTTTAGTTACCTCCGGAACAGCTACCCTGGAAACTGCTTTACTGAACGTGCCTGAAGTGGTTTGTTATAAAGGCAGTAGAATTTCTTATGAAATAGCCAAAAGATTAATAAAGCATATACAGTATATTTCTTTAGTTAATCTAATCATGGATCGAAAAGTAGTAACCGAGCTTATCCAAGATGATTTAAATTACAATAATTTAAAGAGTGAATTAACTAAAATATTGGAGCCTGAAAATGCAGCAAAAATTAAAAAGAACTATTTAGAGCTCAGGCATAAGTTGGGAGACTCCGGAGCTTCTTCTCGAACGGCTAAACTGATAGTTGAAGAATTAAAAAAGGATTCCTAATTTAGGAATCCTTTTTTTGTAATTATTTGAAAACTATTTTACTCTTTAACGATTTTGAATACTTTGTTTTTATATTTTAAAATATAAACACCGGAATAATAACCGTTAAAATCTACTTCTTTAATTTTTTCTCCCGGAGCAATGTTGGTTTCCATAATTAATCTACCCATTAGATCATAGATGCTTATTACTTCTTTTTTAACCAGTGGTTTTGAGAAAGCTATTTTTAAAATAGTTGAAACCGGATTCGGAGCTATTTTGATTTCTTCATTTTCTACCGTAATATCATCTACACCCAGTGAATTTTTGTTTATAACTAGTTTTACATTTTTAGATGAAGCTAAATAATTTGAACTTTCATTAGCGGTAATGGTAATATCATAAGAACCTTCTTCAATATATCCTTGTTGAGGGGAATAAATTAAATTAGTTTCTGTATGATTTAAATTGGCTTGAACATTTTTCACCGAACCGTCATAAATGAAAGTTTGTGTGTCATCAGCAGAAATAACAGACTTAGCCTTTTCAATTATTAAAGATATTTGTTTAGATACTTCCAAATAATTTTGAGTTTCAGGAGCACTTACGGTTACTTTATGTATACCTGCATTAATAAAGCTCTGTGGTGTATAAATTAAATTAGTTTCCGTATGATTCAAATTAGCTGTTACATTTTTTACAGAACCGTCATAAGTAAATTTTTGAGTTTCATCAGCAGAAATGTTTGCCACTGCTTTTTTAATTATTAGAGTTATTTGTTTGGATGCCTCTTTGTAATTATCAGACCCCGGAGCAAAAACGGTAATAACATATTCTCCTGCATTTCTAATTTCTTTTGGACTATAAATTAATTTAGATTCTGTATGGTTCAGGGTAGCTGTCACATTTTTTACAGAACCATCATAAGTTAATGTTTGCGTATCAGAACCGGAAATAATGGACGGAGCTTTATCGATGGTGAGAGTAGCCGTATATTCCGCAGAACCATAATTAGGGTGATTTAATTTAGCTTTAACTAAGTAAGAACCAGCATTTGTATGACCATTGTTTTCATAAGAAACTTGAGTTGATTCCGGTATACCTGTAACCGATAAACTATGTGGTTTGCCATCATATATAAACGATTTACTTTCCAATAAGACAGAAGCCGGGAATGAATTAGTTGCGACAATTTTTAATTTAATATCTTTTGAAACTTTATTGTAATTAGTTGTTTCAGGAGCACTGGCCGTAATTATATAAATTCCTATATCTGTATATCCTTGTTGAGGTGCATAGGAAATTACAGCTTCGTCATGATTAAGTCTGGCAGTGACTTTTTTCACGGTTCCATCATAATCATATGTTTGAAATTCTGGAGCCATAATTTCAGCATCAGCCTTATTAATTTTTAATGTTACAGTTTTGGATGCTGCCTTATAATTTTGAGTGGCTGGAGCTTCAATGGTAATTTTATAAGTTCCTGCATTGATATAGCCTCCTTCATTAGGGACAAAATTGATTGCTGTTTCGTTGTGATTTAGGTAAGCATTAACTTTTTTAACTGTTCCATCATAGGTGGCAGTTTGTATCTCTTCGGTTGAAATTAATGTAGTAGCTTTTTCAATTTTTAAAGTGATTATTTTAGAAGCTTCTTTATAATTATCAGATTCAGACGCACTCACTGTTATAGTATATTCCCCGGCATTAATATAACCTTGTGAATAAATTAAATCAGTTTCCGTATGATTAAGGGTAGCTGTCACATTCTTAACTAAACCATCATAGATAAATGATTGTACATCATCAGCGAAAATAATTGCCTTAGCCTTATTAATGGTTAGGGTTGCGGTATACTCTGCTTTACCATAATTAGGATGAGTTAATATCGCTGTAACCAAGTATGTGCCCGCCTTTATATGTTCATTATTTAGATATGAAACTTGGGTAGATTCCGGTATTCCGGAAATTACTAAGCTATGAGGTTCTCCGTTGTATGTGAAAGATTTATTTTCTAACTTCACAGAAGCCGGGAATTTATTAGGATAATTAATTTTCAGTGTAATTTCCTTAGAAACTTTTTTATAATTAGATGTTTCAGGAGCATTAGCTGTAATAGCATAGGATCCTACTTCAGTATATCCTTGTTTAGGACTATATGTTACATGAGCTTCTTTATGATTTAAAATAGCCTTTACATTTTTAACAGAACCATCATATGTAAATATTTGCGTATCATCAGCAATAATGGAAGCCTCTGCTTTTTCAATTCTTAAAATTACAGTTTTAGTAACAGATTTATAATTATTAGTTGCTTTAGCGGAAATGGTAATTGTATATTCTCCGGCATTTGTAAATCCGTTTACCGGTGAAAAGGTTAATTCGGTTTCATTATGATTAAGTGTAGCTGATATCTTTTTTAAATTTCCATCATAAGTAAATGTTTGTACCTCATCGGCCGTAATTTCAGCATTAGCTTTTTCAATGTTTAAAACGATTTGTTTTGAAGAATGTTTATAATTATTAGACTCGGCAGCTTTAGCGATAATTGTATATTTACCCGCCTGACTGTATCCTTGTTGTGGAAAATAAGATAAGGATGTCTCATTATGATTTAGAGAAGCCGTTACAACTTTTTCTTTACCATCATAAGTGAAAATTTGTAAATCTTCAGCGGATATAATTGAAGGAGCTTTATTAATAATTAATTGAGCGAATAATTGAACGTCTTTGTAATTTTTATGTATCAAAGTGGCGGTAACTGTATATGTTCCACTTTTAATTTTATCATTATTTTCATAATTAATTTGTGTGCCTTCCGGATAACCTTCAACCAATAAACTATGTGGATTTCCATCATAAGTAAATGTTTTACTTTCTAATTTAATCGTTGATGGATAAGAAACAGCTTTATTAATATTTAAAGTTATGGATTTAGTAACAGCTTCATAATTAGAAGTAGAAGGAGCACTAACGATAATTTTATAGGAGCCAGCATCTGTATATCCTTTTTGTGGAGAATAGGTAAGTGTGGCTTCGTCATGGTTTAATTGAGCAACTACATTTTTTACTGTCCCATCAAAAGTATATGTTTGAATTTCGTTACCGGTGATTAAAGCCTCCGCTTTTTTAATAATAAGTTTAACTTTCTTTGAACCGGATTCATAATTTGTTGAAGCGGGTGCATTTATAACAATATCATAAGAACCTGATTCAGTAAAGCCTTTTTGAGGGCTAAAGGTTAAATCTGCCTCATTATGGTTTAAAGTTGCAGAAATGTTTCTTTGTTTACCATTATAGAAAAATGTTTGTATATCATCGGCAGAAATTATGGATTGTGCTTTTTCAATAATCAATTTTACATCTAATGATGCTGCTTCATAATTATTGGTTTGTCTTGTTTTTAATGTTATTGAATATTCTCCGGCATTAATATATCCTTTTTGGGGATGAAAATCAATGGTGGTTTCCTTATGATTAATAGAGCCGGTAACAGTTTTTTCCTTGCCATCATATGTATATATTTGTATACTTTGGGCTGTAATTACAGTTTTTGCCCTTTTAATTTTTAATATTACTTTCTTACTGGCCTTTTGGTAATTATCTGATTCCGGAGCTTCAATTTTTATTTCATAGTCTCCTGCATTAATATATGTATTGTTAGGGAAATATTGAAGTTGGCTTTCCGAATGATTAAGAGTGGCACTTATATTTTTCTCATTACCATCATAAATAAAACTTTGTTCGTCTTCAGCTATAATAATTGCTTCAGCTTTGTTTATTATAAGGCTGTTGTTTAGAATCAGTGTATTATAATTACTGTTTGTTATAGTGGCTGTCACCTTGTATGTACCGGAATTGATCGGTTCTTCTGTATTTTTAGGATATGAAGTATGTTTAACTCCTTCGTATTCATATTTTATTTCGGTATTGTTGGGAAGTTTATCTGAAACAGTGATAACATTATTATGTTTATCACCATTGTAAGTAGTAACTTTCTCATTAAGTTTAATACCGTTAAAATTTGCCTTATTAATTATTAATTTACCTTGTATCAACAGGGTATTATAATTAGGGTTACTTACTGTTGCCGTTACAAGGTAAGTACCACTATTTACAGGTTTATTTTTTTGTTTAGGATAGGATGTTGCATTAATGCCTTCGTATTCATACACTATATCGGTTTCTGCCGGTACAGTTCCGGTAATCTCAACAGATTTTTCTAAACCATCATAAGTAACACTTATTTCAGGTAACGAAATATTAGTAAAGTTTGCTTTTTCTATAACTAATATAATATCTTTTTTTGCGGCAAGGTAATTTTTTGTTTCAGCAGATTTTGCTGTTATGGTATACCCACCGGCATTTACATATTCTTGTTGGGGTTCATAAGTAATTGAAGAATCAGTATGATTATGGGAAGCGAATACTTTCTTTTCTTTTCCATCGTAAATGTAGGTATATAAATCATCCGAAACAATTTCAGTTATAGCTTTATTGATAGTCAAATTTGCTGTAAGAGTTGTTTCGCAATCAGTTGATTCAGAATTATTTTTTAATTGAACGATTACTAAATAAGTTCCGGCATCAATAGGAGCGTCAGAACTTTCATTATAAGAAGTATTCCCGATACCTTTATATTTGATTTCTGCACTTATATGATCTGGAAGATCATTTAAAACAATTTCTTTAGGTGTTCCATCATAAGTTACTTCTGTGTCATTAATTGTAATATCATTAAAGCTGTTACAAGAGGTTTCATTTTGATATTCATAAGCACCTATATCTACGGTTTTGTTAACAATTCGAGGGTTGTTGTCTAAGTCTTTATTCGTTGCAGTTATATACTCATTATTGCCCTTATTTATAACCGGACTGTTTTGATTTAATTTATATCCGTCTTCGAATAAAGGATCTGTTTGACCGCTTAAATTAAAATTATCGGTGGAAAAATTATATTGAACTAAACTATAATTAAAAATAGGTTTTTGACCTTCATCATTAAAGATTGTATTGGGTTTGTTGCCCCAAATAATACTATTGTAAATTATTGGGTCAGCAGAATTACAATATAAACCACTTCCTCTATTAGCCAAAACTTCATTGTCTGAAACAGTAACATTTGTAAATTTAGATCCATCTGTTCCTTCCATATAAATACCTCCACCTACGTGGGATTTATTTCTAACAATTAAAGAGTTAGTTAATAATAAACCGGAGTTTTTATTAAAAATACCTCCACCTCTACCAATTACATTTTTATTTTTGGAATAAATAGTAATTGAATTATCAGCAATTAGTACATTAGTTAGTTTGGGTTGTATTGATTCATGATTATATATTCCGCCACCAACAGTGCTATTAGTTGCTTCAATTTTATTATTATTAATGGTAACATTAACTAGGTTAGGTGATGATTTATAATTATAAACGCCGCCACCACCAATTACCTCATTACCTTTTAATATATTATCTTTTATTGTAACATTGCTTAATAAAGGGCTAGATACATCAATTATTAAACCGGCTCCGGCATCCGCTGCTTTGTTTTCTTCAATAATCAAATTTTTTAGTTTGGGCGATGAATTGGAAAGATAAACTCCTCCTCCGTATCCTGTAAAAATCCAACTATTATTAAGCATAATGTGACAAAGGGTATTAAATGGCCATTTATTACATGCTTTAGTAGCTAGGCTTGCATTACCTCCTTTTATAGTGAAACCGTCAAGAACTGTTTTTCCGGCATCTCCTGATGAAATAACAACATGGTAAACATTATCCCCTTGGAGCGTAGTACTATTATTTTTCCAATCTCTTTGACTAACGGATGTTTCTGTTCCCGTAAATCCACCATAAATTTCTACATTTTTCGGTAGTACAAATGAACGATCATTAGCATTTCCTCCATCACCTGCAGTATATAATGGAGAATAAGAACCTTTAGCAACCCATATTTGGTTAACCTGTATCTTATTACCCATATTTTGCTCTTCAGCAATTTTTAAAGCATCAGCTAATTCTCCCAAAGCATTTTCCCAAGAGCTCCCGTCTCCATTACTACCTTTTTTAACATATAAAATGTCTTGTTTGGATCTGAAACCGGGCATAAAAACTGAAGTTCTATTAGCATCCAGAGTATAACTGAAAGCTACACTAAAATTATACAACGGATAAGGTTTGCCATGTAAAAAACTCCCGTCCTTATCTTTAGGTTCATTGTCCGGTCTTAAGGTTGTTTCTGATTTTTCTCTTGGATAGATATATTCGCCATACTTTTTAGCATCCAAATCTACATAAGTAAAAAAAGCAGGATAGTTATCACTATCCCTTAGATTTCCGGCTTTAATCAATAATTTATTATTAAGATATATATTTTGCTGTCCGTATATGACCTCTACATTTCCGGTAATAGCATTTGTACAAGAAATAATTATCGTATTATTATTCGAATCGATTTTTACCTCAGATATATTTTGTTCCACCCCGTTATTCTTTATTTTAAATCCATAATTGGGAAGTGCTTGCACAAGATTGGTATCAAATACCAGAGGTGGTTGAGGTACATGAAATATAATCCCCACTGAATTCGAAGATATACGATAGATCTGTTTAGGTTGAAGAGGTTTAAAATCTTCGCCTAGTACTTGGGTTTTATAATACACTTTTGCCAACATTTCACCATACCATCTGTATCCGTTGGCATCCATATGAATTCCTCTGTGTGGCAAATGATAAATTGGGCCGGCATTTATAATGTCATCATATGTATTTGATAATTCTAATTGAGCGAGTCCAATATTGAGATTATCATCATTTCGTAACGATCCTACTTGATAGGTAATAAATACCGGTTTTTTAGTTTGCCCATAAGCATTCATGATATCTTTCTGCATATCATTTTTTAATTCAACCAGAAGTTTTTTATAACCGTATTTGTCAAGAGTAGCACCACTAGTATTATCATCATGAAGAGTAAAATAATTGTATTCTCCTTGAAGCCAAAAAATAGCCGGAGTGACCATTTTATAACCATTAGATCGGGCAATATTTGCAGCAGATTCAACTGATTTTAAAAAATAATTGTTATAATAATTAGTTTTAAAATACCCTTTTTTAGATAAAGCTTCAATGCTTTTTCCATTTTCTCCATCGGATGAAGCCAGATATTTAATCCCTGCTTTGGGTTGCTTTAATTGTAAATGGTTTACCAGGCCAACTAAAGGAGTTTCCGCTAAAGTAATGGAAGCTCTGTTTTTAGGATAATTTTGGTACATTATGGCAGTGGAAGCTTTCAGCGGATTAAATTCTGTGAAATTGGTATTTCCTTGCTCGATCCAGACTTGATCTCCTATCATATAGTTTCCCTCAATATTTTCGGTAGATAGAGCGGGATACGATTGAGCTCCGGTGGACAAACTTTGTCCATACATAATTAGGTGTTGGTAGGTTCTCTCTTTTAGTGTTTGAGAAAGTTCTGTAAGTATTGAATTTTTTTCTTGCGAATAAAGGGACCCAATGCCTATAGTTTGCAGTAAAATAAGAACAAAATATAGATGTTTCATAAATCAACTATTGATCAAAAAAATTAAATAATTAATTAAATTATCAAAGTGGATGAAGTAATCTTATTAATAAATAATATTTAAATAGAATTATATGAAAAAATGCAATAAAATTATATTAAAAAACTATTTAAACAACATAAACTAAAACTAATTACACACACACAATTTTGCAAAAATACAAATATTTCTATATTGTTATTAAGGTGTTTATCTTAATTTTTGTATAAAATTACTTTTTATATAATAAAATTAATTATAATTAGATGAATAATTGTTAATAGATATAAACTAAAAATATAAGAATTATATAATAGATTATATTTTATAAAAACAATTTTATAAAAAAATAATTTTTAATCTTATTGTAGAAATAATTTTAAAATTAAAAACACATTTTATAAATTATTGGGCTACATTAGTATAGAGTAAATGTAATTAGATAAGTTATTACAATCAACTTTACTTTAAAAGTATAAAGATCTAGTTTGGAATAGTAATTTGAGAAAACTATTTCCAATCTTTTAAATACAAAGGATCGAAATAGGCAACATCTTCAAATATAGTTTGTTGGAATTTTTTATAGGAGAGATCAACCATATTTTTTGCTTGAGGATAAGCATTAATAAAGGTAGCGTTTTCCAAAGGAAATGAAGTTTCTTTCAAGAAATTTTCAGTTTTTTCAACAGCATCTCCAACAAAGAGTACTTTCTTTGAACTTATTTGTTCAAAAGATTTTTCATTTAAAACATGAGCATGAGTCTTAATTAGATATTCACCTTTTTTATTTAGGACTGACGTGTAAATTTCCATCCTTCTCGCATCAATAACAGGGATAATATAATCGTACTCGGAATTTAAATAGGGAACGGCTAAAATATATAAAGAGTTTATGGAGATTAGTGGGATATCATTTCCAAAACAAAACCCTTTGGCTGATGCTAATCCTATACGTAAACCCGTATAAGATCCGGGGCCTTTTCCTACAGAGACGGCGTGGATATCTGAAAGTGCTAATTCTGCACCTTCAAGTACCCATTGAATAAATAAATGAAGATTTTCGCTATGTTTATAATCTTGGGGTATTTCTTCACAATATGAATTTATTTTACCGTCAGTTCCAATCGCTACCGAACAGTTTTTTGAAGAGGTTTCTATATGAAGAATGTTGATGGCCATTACTGTTTTTTCTTTTTCTTACGGTAATTTACAACTAATTGAATGATAATGGCAACTATTCCAATGCAAAAATAAACGATCGCAAAAAAATTATTTTGTGAGGGATCACCTTGCGAGCGGTTATACCAGAAAAACGAACGGATAATAAAATAAATACCAATTATAAATGCTATAAAATTTGCAATCTTTTTTTTCATCGTAATAGTAGTTTTACTTATTTTTTTATGCGTATGCGCGTTTTACATACAAGACTAAAGTAATTATACCAAAAATAATATTAGGGAGCCATACTGCAAACCAAGAAGGTAAAATTCCTTTGGAAGAGAAAACTTGTAAGGCTTGGAAAGAAAATATATATAAAAAAGCACAGGATATACCAATCGCCAAATTTATTCCTAAACCGCCTCTTTTTTTGGTTGAAGAAAGAGATAAGGCAAGGAAGGTAAGAATAACTACAGCTACAGATGAGCTGGTTCTTTGATGAAGCTCATTAAGATAGATATTTACATTATTAGCACCTCTCATCTTTTCTTTTTTTATAAATTCTCTTAATTCAGGAGTATTCATAGTTTCTGCTACAAAGGCTTCAGGCAGTAATTCATCAGGAGTAAAATTAAAATGTTTTTTTAACGTATTTCCGTTTTTTAAAGATACTATATTTCCATTAGAAGACATTTCCTTTTCGTAATAGTTGCCTAAGACATAAGTATTGTCTTCTTCAGACCAATAAATTTCAGCAGAACGTAATTCATGCAGCAATATTCTTTTTTCATTAAATTTCTGATATAAAAATCCCGTTCCTCTCTTCATTTGACGATTATAACTGTTAACGAAAATATATTCTGTAGGAGATATTTGTGCAGATATATTTTGATTGGCCATATAGGCATCTTTTTTGTTTCCGGTAAGAATTTTTACATTAAACTCATTCTTTTTAATGTTTGCCCAAGGAAGAAGAAAATGATTGGTCATAAAAGAACCTAACGCAATCATGATTCCCACGATAAAATAGGGGCGTGAAAATCTGAAAAAACTGGTCCCTGAGCTGGTTATGGCAACAATTTCCGTATTATTTGCCATTCGAGAGGTAAAATAAATTACTGAAATAAAAACCAGTATGGATGCAAAAACATTTACTGCCCAAATAACATAAAACGGATAATATAATTTTAGGGTATCCAATACGGAAAATCCGTTTTCGCTGAATTCCTGATAATGACTTTGAATATCAATAATCACAAAAACAGCAATTAAAAGAAGCAGCATGAAAAACAAGGTTCCCAGAAAGTTTCGAATAATATACCGGTCTAAAATAGTAATCATAATCTGTTTCTTAGCTGCGGAATGACCGATTTTTTCCAACTTGTAAAATCACCTTCTACAATATGTTTACGAGCGGTTTTAACCAAGTCTAAATAAAAAGCAAGATTATGTACAGAAGAAATTTGTTTTCCTAAAAATTCATTAGCAGAAAACAAATGCCTTAGATAGGCTTTGGAGTAATCATGGTCAACAAAAGCAGTACCTTTAGGGTCCAGTTCGGAAAAATCATCCGCCCATTTTTTGTTTTTAATATTAATAACGCCATCCCAGGTAAATAGCATACCGTTTCGGGCATTTCGAGTAGGCATTACACAGTCCATCATATCAATACCTAAAGAAATGGATTCCAAAATATTCCATGGAGTACCTACACCCATTAAATATCTCGGTTTTTCAAGAGGCAAAATATCGGTTACCAAATCGGTGATACGATACATTTCTTCTTCCGGTTCTCCAACGCTTAACCCACCAATAGCATTACCATCCGCATTGACAGAGGAAATAAATTCTGCTGAAAATTTGCGTAAATCATCGAAGGTACTTCCTTGTACAATAGGGAATAAATGTTGTTTATAATTATAAAATTCCGGATTTTCATCACACCATTTCACACAACGTTTAAGCCATTTATGCGTAATTTCCAATGAATTTTTAGCATAGGAATAATCGCAAGGATAGGGGGTACATTCATCAAATGCCATAAAGATATCCCCTCCGATATATCGTTGGATTTCCATAGATTTTTCAGGTGTAAAAAAATGATACGATCCGTCAATGTGCGATTTAAATTTTACTCCTTCTTCTTGGATTTTACGAGTTTGAGAAAGAGAAAATACTTGATAACCGCCACTATCTGTAAGGATAGGACGATCCCAATGGATAAATTTATGTAACCCGCCGGCCTTGTATAATATATCGGTGCCCGGTCTTAGATATAGATGATAAGTATTTCCTAAAATGATCTGGGCTTTAATATCTTCTTTAAGTTCTCTCTGATGTACTGATTTTACAGATCCAACCGTTCCAACCGGCATAAAAATAGGGGTTTCTATTTTTCCGTGATCAGTTTGCAAAATACCTGCTCTTGCTTTAGAATTTTTATCCTTAACGTTGCTACTAAAAAACATAAATGCAAATATATAAACTGATTTAAGAAATATTCTAAAAAAGGATGTTTTTTAACATTTAAGATAACCTATAAATTTTAACTATTTTTGATTTTTAAATTTTGCGTTCGATATTTAACTAGAGTATTCATGGATAAAGATTGATAAATTTTATATATTTGTAAAATTGTAATCATTTTATCTTTAAAAGATTAAAGAAGTCATGATGATAATGCTTTTTTAATATGATGTTTTAGTGATAATTCACAACTTTAATTATTACAATGAAGTATACTTAGTGTTGTGAATTGCTTTAAATTTTATTAGATATACCGAGTTTTCATAATAACAATTAGTGAACAACTTGATGTGAGAATATTGTGAACGCTTTTAGGTAATTTAAATCATAATGGTATAAATCAATCGCAAGTACCCGTAAGGGTTGGAAAATATGTAATGTTGTGAATTGATTTCAAATTTTATTAGATATAGAAATATATTATTGACTTTTAAATGGGTATTTATTTTTTTGTTTTGTATAGTTTTCAAAATTAATTGAATAGTACCCTATAGGTCAATTTAACTTTCGATTAATCCATCCATCAGATTCAGTTTACATTTAGGTGAAATTAGTCAACCTTGTTTTTTTTATTGTTTAACTTATTTTAGTAGTTTCTAATCAATAACATTATTTTTTTCATTTTGGAATTCATTTAAAAACTTACCATACAAAGTCTGCACTATCTAAAGTATAATGACTGTCTTCCGCAGCATAATTTAAACTTTCTCCTTTTAAAGCTTCTTTTTAATCTGAGCATGATTCTTCTCGAGATGTTGCAAAAAAATGAGCTTTCCGAGCAAAAGTATCTAATCTAAAATTATCTTTATTATTAAAAGCTTGTGCTAATTATTCAAATATTATTGTATTTTTACTCCATAGCATATGTGTTTTCAATATAATAAATTAGTAAATCTACTTTTTAATGTCGGAGATATTTAGCTCTCACGGGAATAACTATAGGTCCGCTTAAGTATTTTACACAATTTTTTACCAATTCAAACAAAGACGTTCTCTATCCTTTTCCTAAAATAGCCCCCTTACATTTAGTAAGTAGATATATCTTTAAGTGTGAGATAAAACGAAATGTCGTATAAATGGAATAAGTTTTTATAATTCTTTTTATTCACCAATATGAACAATTTTCCCCATATGATTCAAACGAACTTTAACGATATTTTTAACCCCACTAGGTCTTTCCCTCCTCCAGGTGATTCTTTTTAAATTTGCATCATTAAATTCAATGCCGGTTTCCAAATGATGTCTGAAATAATAATCTTTAGAGGCTAATTTTTGGACTCTGAATAAATGTTGGGAAATTAGATTTAAGTTTTTTTCATCATTGATATCTATATCATTCGGATTGAAATCTTCTGAAGGAAATAAAAACATCTCGTTTTGTTTCATGGTAAAAAGAAATTTCCAACCCAGGTTTTCATTATAGAACTTATCAATTACGGGAAGTCCTTGATTTACTTTTTCGACTGCTTCAAAAAAACTGACTATTTTTTCCTGTAGGTTTCCTTCTGCATCTTCATAAATAGCTACATGATGGTTATTTCCCGTACTCACAAAATCCACCGGAATAGGTTTGCCGTTTAAATCTAGGAGTTCATTTCCGAAATGGTCTTTTTTAGTATGAAGCGATTCCACATTACTAACTCCGATTATAGTTGCTGTTTTAATGCAGATTCCCTTTTCTTGGTTTAGCCAGATTGGTTTTTTTTCCAAATCTGAAAAGGCTTCTTTAGCATTTCCATGCGCTTCTTTTAATCGATTTTTTAGTATGTTTTGGGTGGTAGGATCCAATACTTTTTCAATAGTTTTTTCATTTTTAAAATTTTCGGGGGTAATAGCTTTTCTTATAGTATAAACTTTTTCAAACCATTGGATGGTAACTTTTTCAGGAATAGTATCGGCCGAATAAGCATTCAAAGAAATTGGTTTTTTAGTTACTGAATTTTTACCGGAAAAAGCTTTTTTAGGATCATTGAAATGATCATTCAATCGTTTTAATAAAGCATTTTTGTATATAGGATTTTGAACCATTGATACCGTCTCATAGTTACATTTTGAAGAAATCATTATTTCTTTAGTCCGGGAAATTTTTGACATCCCATAAATGGTTTCTTTATGTAAAGGGCCTCTTGGCGTAAGTTCAAGCTTGGGCGAATATCCCCCTTTTTTCTTAGGTTTATTTAAGTTTACAGTGGCTACCGTATTTTTAGTTTTGTATGAAACCAAAATTTCTTTTAATTGCTTTTCGACTTCTTGTCGAAAGTTTTGAGTTGGAAAAGTAAATCGAGAGGGGCTGCTTTCATTTTCATTAATTTTGTTGTATTTATATTTGATTTTCTTTTCAATAGCAATAATAGCTGCATGTCGTTTATGTTTTTCATCGTCCCGAGCATTCATATGATTTAAATATTGAATATGATTTCGGGATGTAAAAGCAACAAGTAAAGCATCGAGAGCTTGATGACGATGGTCATTTCCTTTGTTCCAATCGATGATCATTTCTTTATTTTCACCTCTTGAATTTTCAACCAACTTTGTAAGTCCGGCGTTACGGAATTTTTCAATATTCAACTCTTTCATAAGATCAGTTAAGTTCCAATCTTTACGTAATTTTGAAGTAATATCACTGCAAGTAGTAACCACATCGGGAGCAATTTCAAAAAGGATTTCCTTAATTTTTCCAACAATATATGGTGTATCTTTCAACTCTCTGTTGATAAAACTTTCTCCTATTTCGGAGCCTTTTTTACGTAAGTTTTTATATTTGGTTTCGGAAATAGCTCCTTTCTTATATAATTCTGAAATTACATTTTGAAAGCGTTCTTCTTTCTCTTTTCCTTGATTTGATAAGTAATCGAAAGCAGTTAAATTACTTTTTTCAAGGTTTGCTTGTCTGGGAACCAGTACTTTATTGGAAAATCTGTCATCAAATACTTTGGATTGCGGGATGATATGGTCAACGTCATAGCTATTTGTAAAAAGATAATCTTTATTTATAGAAGTATGAGTATATAAATCGTTAAAACCGTTTGCTTCCAATTCTAAATATAATCGATAGCGAATTATATCGTTCTTAGAGGGATTCGAAACATTAAATTCTTTTTTTAGTATTTCTGAATATTTTTGATATCGAATTTTAGCAGCATCTCTATTTTTTGAAATTTTCTCTCGCTCTTTAGCGTTTTTTTTGAGCTCTTTTGCTGATTCAAGGCGTATTTCATCAAATGCACCATATTCACCTATTAATGAATTTACCAGGTTAATTAATTGGTTTATGACTTTTTCCACTACAGGACTTCTCAAAGAATTTTTAGGTAAAATTTCGAGTCGATCTTTTAATTTGCGGTAATTACTTTCCTCACAAGATAGGTAATGTTTAGAATTTTGATATCCCGCCAATATGCAAGCTTTACTAAAAGTATTTTCTTTACAATAGGGAAAAATTTTTCGCATAGCCTTACTACTTAAATTACCATATTCTGAATCATATGAGATAGAAGCAAAGAGTTGTGCATATTCCTTTTTAAATCCGAATTTAGTAGTTAACAGTTCCAACAATTTATCATTTCCCGAGGTAGAATTGTCCTCTTCATAAGAATATATTAGATGCCAAAGTTGATATGCGCTTTGATTCTCAAATTCAGGATTTGGAAGCAACGGGTCAAAATCTAATATAGAAGTAGAAATAGAACATGTTTCAAAAACAGATTTTACTATTTCTTTGATTTCGGCGGCAGGGATTTTACTGTCTCCCGGTTTTAATTCTTCTTGATCTTCCGGTATGTCTAAAAGTTCAAAAACATTATATCCTTCCATATCTAAAATTTTAAGATAAATTCGGTAAAGCTGTTCTTGAGTTCGATTTCCTTCCAGGTTCGTAAAATTGATTTTAGTTTCTTTAGAAGGTAATTTTAATAGGGATAAAACCTTTGGTCCGGATAGGTTTCCTTTAATATTCAGTTCTGTAAATAGTAATTCTTTTTCTTTTAACGTCAACGGACGATCGTTTCCTTCCTTTTTGATGAGAACATTACCAAGGCTTTGCCATATTTTAAACTGTTGGAAAAGAGGGGAGGACTTGGGGGCAACCTTCAAACCGATTTTTTTCTTTTTCTTTTTTCCGTTTTTACTTATTTCAATTTCTTGGTTTTCAAATTCACAAAGACTAATTAATCTTTTTTGGGAACGAAGTTTACGTTGGTAAAAGATAACGGAATCTCGAATCTTTTTTTTTAGCTCAGGAGTAAGTTGAGGGTAGAATTGCGCTTGAGTTTCCCATATTTGCTCAAACTCATCAAGATAGTCTTGTCTCAAAAATACTTGATTTTTTAATTTGGTATGAATATTTTTTTCTACTTGAGAAAAAAGATTTTCGCCTATTGTCTGTTGGTTGAAATATAGCTCTTTACTTCGATCACTAATTGCGCCTAAATATCCGCTGGAATTAGCAATATGGTTATTTATTTCAGCCAAAACATAGGCTATTTCTTCAAGGGTTATTTTTTCCGAGACTGCTTGGTTTCTCCATTTAAAGGCTTGTAACTTTTTTTCATCTCTTTTCCCTTTATTTATGGCGATTCTGATTCCATATTTTTTTAGAAATAAAGCGGCAGTTGCTCTTTGTCCTTTTCCTTCCAGCTCTTTTTTTAAATCTTCGGTCATAATATCGGGATAAAATTTTTTTTGAAAATCCCATAATGCAGACCATTCCTTTTCTAAATCAGAACGGTAAAAGTCCGGAGTTTGTTTTTTTCCTTTTCTAATAAGTTGGTAAGTATATTGTCCGGGAGTTAACTTTTTTTCATATAAAAGCTTAGCGATCTCCATTCCGTCTATTGCCTTCCCATCCTCATTGTTTTTTACTTTTCGACTGCTTTTATACCCTCTCTTTTTGTTTATATGAAGTAAAACCCTGGCTAATTCTTCCAGCTCTATTCTTTCTTTTGTTGCTTTTGCTCGATTTTTTAAGGTTTCGAAAGAGGTAAATTTACCTTTTTCTGTCAAAGAAGAGTTGGATGTAATAATTTGGTTTTGAAGTAGCAATGCGATTAAGTTATTTCTTCTCAGCTTAAAACGTTGAAGATTTCTTCTAGCGCTTCTTGCTGAAGATCTTTCTGCATTGGGTGTTACAGACAATCCTTTCTCAAAATTATTCTTTTCATCTTTGGTTATAGGAATCACCCGCACCCCTAATTTGGTAATAGTATTTAAATTTGGATTTTCTTCATTTTCATGGACAACAGCCCAGCCAATAGAAGATACTCCTACGTTCAGGCCAAGAATTTTCTTAAAAGACATAATGATCTATTTGGTTTTAGTAATTATTCAATAAAAGTATAAACTAATTAGAAATAAAAAAAATGTATATTTATGATGAATTAGTTTAATTTATTGATTATATTTGAAGCGAATAAAATTTGAAAGCAATTCACAATAAGGATTATTCCGTTGTGAAAACATTAAAGGCGGGAATTATCTCGCTTTTTTTATTGGTGTCTAGGTGATTTTATGCTGTTATAGTAGATGGTATTTTTTAAGGATAATTATATAGAATAATTTATTTTAAATTAAACTTATTTAATTTCTTTAATAAGAATAGTATAAACCGGAAAATGATCACTATATCCTCCGGTATAATTATCATTAGAAAAAGTACGGTAGGGATAGCCTTTATAAGGTCCTTCTTGTGTAACTAAATAAAATGGCGCAAACACATTCATTTTATAAAAGTGATAACCTTCCTGATCTGTAACAAGGGCAGCAGACATAATTTGTTGATCGAAAAAGCTAAATGAATCTTGATAGGTAATAGTTCCCAATCCTTTTTTAAATAAGTTCTCTGCGGGATTATAATAAGAACTGGTTGTTACGTTTTCTTTTTTAGATACCGTATTTAACCCTTTTTTAATACTTGGGCTGGTGCAATCATCATTAAAATCACCCATAGCTACTATTTTTGCCTTTGGGTTGATGCTTATTAGGCTGTCCATTGCTTGTTTTAAGACTTTGGCAGCCGCCATCCTTTTGGGAAGACTTCTTTGTTCACCTCCTCGTCGGGA
Source organism: Apibacter sp. wkB309 (assembly GCF_002964915.1). NCBI lineage: Bacteria > Pseudomonadati > Bacteroidota > Flavobacteriia > Flavobacteriales > Weeksellaceae > Apibacter > Apibacter sp. wkB309. Next base: position 217,406 of record NZ_PSZL01000001.1, on the reverse strand, counting down.
AGGCCAATGATTGACGAAGAAATACATTTTTTCACCTTCTAACAGACCTTCTACCAGTAGTATATCGCGTGTATAATTTTTATAACCTTCTTGTCTGGGTAAATTTATTAACAGCTTTTGTTTATTTAGGGGGATAAACCTTGTTTTGTTATATAATAAGCCAACGTCAATGCCTCTTTCATCGAAAGAATTAAAATGAATAAATTCATAATTTCCTCCTCTTTTATTGATGGCTTCGCATAGATCATTCAATACATGCTCATTTTCAATTTCACATAAACCAATGATGACCGGCATAGATTGAGTTTCGGCTTTACCGGTTTCGGATATAACTCGGCTGATGTTATTGATTTTTTCTTTATATTTCTTTGAATTCCAACGTTTCGAACTTTTGTAATGGAATTCATCGGTTAAAATATGCTTTCTGATTACCTTTTTTCCTTTTAGTTTATTGAAGGATAGTTCACCTCTGTACATCTCATATCCGGATTGTAAAGCTTCATCTTCGGATACGCTTATTTGATACTTTGGATCATTAGGATCTAGGGTGCCGTTAATAAGATCAGCAGATGGAATGGTGTCATAGAGATTTTCTACGTTATAGAACATAACGGTTGCTGATTTATATCGTATTTGTGCTTCAATAGGGGTATTAGCAGGTAATAAAAAAATAAAAACAAATATATTTCTTAAAAATATACGCATAGATCCGCTTTTTTTATATTAACAAAACTAAAAATAAATAATTATATTTGCTTCAATAGGCTTCTTGAAATTACTAAAAGATGATGAAATTTAAGTTATTGTATTGGATACTTTTTGTAAATCAGGTAATATTTGCGCAAACTATGATCTATGGTTATCTCAAAGGAGACCAGGATAAACCTTTAGATCAGGCTGTCGTTAGCTTAGGTGAAGATCGTTTGATACAATCCAAATCCGATAGGGTAGGATATTTTCAGTTTAAAGATGTAGCTGCCGGAACTTATCTAATCATCATTAATAGAGTAGGCTATGTGCCTTTAACTCTAACGGTAAAAGTTTTTCCTAAAGAAACGAGGAAAGATTTAGGAGTAATAAAATTAGAATATAATCCTTCTCAAGAGGATGAAGGTTTATTGACATTGATGGAAGATGATTTTTCGCCTGAAGAAGAGAGTTCTCAATCTATGACCGGAATAGGATTATTACAATCTTCTAAAGATGTATTTTCTAAAACCGCCTCTTTTGAATTAGGATCTTACTGGTTCAAAGTAAGGGGAATTGATAACAGTTATGCAAATATTATGTTTAATGGTATTCCGATGTCTAAAAATCATACAGGAAAACCTGATTTTGGAAATTGGGGAGGTTTAAATAATGTTATTAAATATCCTTACGAATTAGCGGAAAATAATACCATCTCTGATTATTCTTTCAGCAATTTGGGAGGAACAACTTATTACGATACACGATCTTCTTCTTACAGGAAAGGATTTCAGCTTACCTATTCTTTTTCAAATCGTACGTATCAACATAGAATCATGACGACGTATTCCTCGGGAATGCTTCCGTCGGGATGGGCATTTACTTTTTCAGGTTCCAGAAGATGGATGGAAGAAGGAGTAATTGATGGGACTTATAATAATTCCTATGCATATTTCGCATCCCTGGAAAAAAAAATCAACGATAATCACAGACTAAATCTTACTGCATTCGGTGCCCCTACAAGAAAAACAGGAATTAGTCCTAATACACAAGAAGTATATGATATAAGAGGTAAGAATTATAATTCATATTGGGGCTGGCAAGATGGAGATAAAAGAAATGAAAGGGTAAAAAGAATTTTTGAACCGATATTTATGTTAACTCATTACTGGAATTTAAGCGATAAATCAAAGATAACAACAACAGCCTCATATCAATTTGGATATAATAAAAGTTCCCGTCTAAATAGGTATGAAGCCGATAATCCAACTCCAACTTATTATAAAAATTTACCTAGTTACTGGCTTAGTCAGGAAAATATGACGGAATATGAAAATTTTCTTCATGCTTGGGAGACTAATGATCTCAACGTTACTCAACTCGACTGGGGATATTTATATAATACAAATTATCATGCTCCAACATATCAAGATCCCTACAGCGGGCAAATAGGCAGAAGGGCTTCCTATTTCCTGGTGGATGATGTTTATAAAGATAAAACCTTTAATGCTGCCACTCATTTGCAGACTTTTTTGAGCGATAATTGGAAATTATTTCTCAATATAAATTATCAAAATTTAGTTTCAGATAATTATAGAGAGGTAAATGATTTATTGGGAGCAGATTTTGTTGTAAATAAAAGTTCATTTATAAAGGGTGATGGTTCCGGTTCATCTACCGATGATTATAACAGCTTAAAACCGGGTAGTGTAGCAAGGAAAGGCGAGAAAACGGAATATGATTACCGAATGTTCAGGCAGGAAATAACGGGAAATGCTACCTCAAGAGTAACCTTAAACCATTGGGAGATGGCAGTATCTTTATTATTCGGTTGGAATGAAGCCTATAGAAACGGAAAATTTAAACACGGATTATATCCGAATAATTCGTACGGAAAATCTAATAAAGCCAATTTTACAGAATTGGGTCTTAGAACAGGAATAACTTATAAGATTAATGGAAGAAATTTCATTATAGTAAACTCCGCCTATTTTGAGTCTTCACCAACTTTAAATGAAATTTTTGTGAATTCCCGATTAAATAATGATATAACACCTCATATATCCAATCAAAGAATAAATACAAATGATTTAACATATATTTTAAGGTCTCCTTCTGTGAAAGCCAGGATTACCGGATACTATACAAAGATAAAAGATGCGGTAGAAATAACACGTTATTATGCTAAAGGAGTTGGTTTAGATGAAAGTGAAGACGCGTTTGTTTCAGAAGTTTTAGCAGGTGTTGAAAAAGACTATTTGGGTTCTGAAATAGGATTGGAATGGAAATTAACACCATCTTTAACCCTCTCCGGAATAGCATCTGTAGGACAATATACGTATAAAAATAATCCTAATTTGTACATACTTAGTGATAATTCACCGGGTGTACATGATTACGGATCTTCTTTCATTAAAAATTATAAGATTACCGGAACACCGCAAAAAGCATATGTTGTAGCAATTAAATATGATTCGCCTAACTATTGGTGGGTAGGAGTTAGTGGTAATTTCTTACAAGATAATTATTCGAATATATCTTCTCTATCAAGAACCAAAAACTTTGTTATGAAAGATGATGCTTTTCCTTATGAGGGAGCTACTCAAGAAAATGTTAAATCTATAGTAAAACAGAAGCAATTTCAAGATGTTTTTATGTTAAATGCTTCCCTGGGTAAATCTCTTAAAATGGGTAAGTATTCCCTGGGTTTAAGTGCTTCGGTAAATAATATTTTAAATGAAAGAGGATATGTTACCGGATCATTTGAACAAGGAAGATATTCCAATTATGAACAATTGGAAAAAGATAAATCGTTGGCCTATCCGCTTTTTGACAATAAGCTTTTTTACGATAGAGGCAGATCGTATTTCATAAACGTTTCTTTTAGATTTTAAATTAATGCTGAAATAAACGATAAATTTTAAAATTGATAAAATGATTAAAAATAGTGTACTATTTATATTTATATCTTGGTTTCTCTTGGCCTGTGTACATGATGATGATTATAAAAATCCCTCAGTAAATCAAGGTCGGCTAATGCAAGCAACTGTATACATTTCTGATCTTTTAAAAACAGCTCCTGTTTTTACCGGAAAAAATGGTATAGAGGCAAAAGCTTTTACAAATGGCGAAATTTTAGAGGGCTATGTTATTTCAACAGATCATGCCGGAAATTTTTATAAAAATTTATTTTTAGTTACTGAAGACGGAACTCAAGGGATTGTACTCAGCATTAATAAATCCAGCTTATATACTTATTATCCGCTTGGGTCTAAACTATATATTAAATTAGATGATCTCTATTATGGAAAGCAAAACGGTATGGTTCAGATTGGTATGCTTCCCACACAGCCGGAAAAATATATCGTCGATCAAATATCTCCTTCAATTATGAAATCGAATATTATGTTGGGTAAAGATCAAAAAAATGAAGAAGAATTGGTTATTAAAAGAAATTCAGCCGGTAAATTATTAACGGCTAAAGAGGTCAATAATAACGAAACATATTTGTGTACCTTGGTTGAAATTAGCAGAGTAGAATTTAATGAACCGGGTAAGACATTTGTAAGAAACAATTCAAGCACTGACAATCAGGTAAATACTATAAATCTCAATTATTTTGCTATACCTGTAAGTAATTATGCTTCTTTTGCGGGATATAAAATTCCCTATGGAGAGGGTAAATTGAGAGGAATTATGACCCGATATGATGGGATGTATAAAACCTATAGATTGAACCTGAGAACTATAGAAGATGTCAAAAATTTTCCACTTACTCAACCTTTTTTTATTGAAACTTTTAATAAGGTTTCAAATGTATCCGTAAGACCTAAAATAAATAATGCAATCGGTTTTGATAATTCTCAATCGGTCACCTATAGTGATCCTTATGGAAAAGCAGATATTAGGACTTCTGGAAGTTCATTTCCTTCTCCATTAGTATGGTTTCCGGCAAATACGAATGCCTCATTAATTATAGACCATATCAATACATCTGGTCATAAACAAATGGTTTTATCGTTTAAACTTAATGTAGGCATTTTTAATTCATTGGATATTGGCTTTGTGGATGATTTAATAGTGAAATGTAATGATGTTGAAGTAGAGCTGCCCCATATTGCTTTAGATGTAAGCAACAATAAAAATACATTTTATACTGTGCGAATTCCTATTCCGGATGGTACTCAAAAAATTGAATTTTTTGGATCAGCAAGTAAAAATAAAAAAGGAATTAGGATTGATACGATACAATTGGAAGATTAATTATTGAAATGATGAAATTAAAATACATATATTCACTTATAATAATTGGATTGGTAATTAAAGGATTTCTTATCTCCTGTGTTGATAATGATGACTATTCAACGCCACCGATTCCTCCAAGCGGATTTTTTAAAGAAACTTTTAATAAGGTAACAAAAGTCAAGGGAGGAATAATTATTTCAAGTCCATGGCCTAAAATATCTGCGGTTACTAATTTTGATGGAGAAGCAGTAGGAGCAGTTTATTCGGATTCATTTAAACTGGCTGATATAAGAAAATTAAACGGATCCAGTGAAATTGCCAAGAAAGAATTTTTTATATGGTTCCCGGCAAACAAAGAATCATCTTTAATGATAAGTAATATCCCATTAGGAAACCGGAAAAATATAGCCTTGAGATATAATTTCAATGCAAATATTTATAACTCAGATGATATTTCTAATACAAACAAGCTAAGAATTAGATTTAATGAGAAAGAGCTGACATTACCCGATATTGAACTCAATGCCTTCAACAATAGAAACAAATATAAAGGCGTAATGATCAGAATTCCGGATGAAATTTTAAAAGAAATTTCAACCTTAGAATTGATTAGTGAAGCGGCAAGTAATGATAGAGGTTTTAGAGTTGATGATATTGAATTGGTTGAGAATTTTCCGAATTTTGAATAAAGTCAAATAATATACAAACTGTTTTTTATAAACTATTTTAATTGGAATAATTTTGTATATTTAGTAGGTAAATTCTTTAAAAATAGTATATGCAAAAAACAGCTTTAATTACAGGGGCTACTTCAGGTATAGGTCAAGCTACGGCGAAAATATTCGCTGAAAATGGAATCAATCTTATACTCTGTGGAAGAAGAAAAAGTAGATTGGACGATATAAAAAAAGCATTGGAAGATAAAGTGAAAATAACCACTCTTTCATTTGATGTTGGAAATAGAGAAGCGGTATTTTCTGCAATAGAAAGTTTGTCGGATCAAAATAAGAAAGATATAAATATATTAGTAAATTGTGCAGGAAATGCCCATGGATTAGACACATTTTTGGATTCTTCAATTGATGATTTTGATTCGATGATAGATTCGAATGTTAAGGGACTTCTGTATGTATCCAAAGCTGTTGTGCCTATTTTAGTTGCCAACAAAGGAGGACATATAATTAATATAAGTTCTATTGCAGGAAAGGAAACCTATCCAAAAGGAACGGTTTATTGTGCAACTAAACATGCCGTGGAGGCAATCAGTAAAGGAATGAGAATGGATTTGTTAACTCAAGGGATAAAGGTTACCAATATTGCTCCGGGTGCTGTTGAAACTGAATTTTCCTTGGTTCGATTTAAAGGAGACCAAAAAAGGGCAGATGCTGTATATCAGGGATTTGAGCCTTTAGTCGCAGAAGATATAGCGGACGCTATCTATTATGCAGTATCAAGACCTGATCATGTACAAATTGCGGATATGACCATATTTCCGAAAGCTCAAGCTTCCGGAACGTTATTTGACAGAAAATAATTTTTTAGTTACTTATTTTCATACCAGATATTCCAGGCATGATCAGCTTGTAAATGGAGCATTTCCAATCCATTTTTAGTTTGTGAACCTGCTTTTTTTCCCAGTTGTAACAATTTAGTTTCTTCCGGATTGTATATCAAATCATAAATTAAATGTTCAGGGGTAAAAAAATGAGTGGGTACAGGGGGACAATCATCTATATTAGGATAAGTTCCTACCGGTGTTGTATTTATAATTAAATTGTGAGATGAAATTATTTCTTGGGTTAATGAGCTATAAGTATTTATTCCGTTTCGGGAGATGATTGTATAAGGTATGGAAAGATGGTGTAAAATATAAGCGACCGCTTGTGAAGCTCCACCGTTACCGAGAATTAAAGCCGATTGGTGATGAGGTTTTAATAAAGGAACTAATGAGTTTTTAAAACCGATTGCATCGGTATTATAACCAATCCTTTTTTTACCTTTAATTTTAACCGTATTAACAGCTCCAATTTTTTCAGCCTCAGGACTTAATTCATCTAGAAAATCTAGTATATCTTTTTTATAAGGAATGGTAACATTAAAACCGAGTAAATCTGGCGTGTTAAAAAGTTTTGAAATATCATTTTTGGAAGGAATATCAAATATTTTATAGGAAAAATCTTTTAATCCCAGTAGTTTAAATTTTTCCGTGAAATAATTTTTGGAAAAAGAATAAGAAATATTTTTTCCTAATAAACCTAAAATCATATTTTTTTAAACTTGAAGTTACTAACAAATATATAAAAACCCGAGTTTATATTATACAAATTAAATAAAGATATGTATTTTTGCAGCGTTCAATCCATATTGGATGTTTATCGAACCAAGTAATCGAATATGAAAAAAATAATTATTGTCATAATAATTTTGTTTTTATTATTTTCGTTGGGATTAATTATTGTAGGCGTTCCTTATTACAAAAAATATTACAGCTCAAATGTTATACAGGAAAAGCTTATATATATTCCAACTCGAGCTAGTTACCATCAGGTAAAAAAAATGATCGCTCCTTATCTTAAAGACATTGAATCTTTTGACAAAGTAGCTTATGCCGAAAAATATCCGAATAAAATAAAAGCCGGGAGATATAAATTAAATGTAGGAGAAAATAATAAAGATTTAATCAGACGTTTATTATTGGGCAAACAAGATGAAGTTCATTTAAGAATTAAATCATATGATGACATTTATGAATTGGCTTCCGACTTAGGTAAACATTTAGAGGACGATTCTTTACATTTTATAAATTATTTTAAAAAACAAGCATCATTAAAAGGATATAATGATGTAGAAGAACTGAAAATATATTTCACTCCGGAAACCTATTATATGGACTGGAATACTTCACCGGAACTATTATTTTCAAGATTTGAAACTATTCATAACCGTTTTTGGAATGAAAAAAGAAAGGCAGAAGCCGATAACTTAGGGTTGTCTATTTTAGAAGTTTATACCTTAGCTTCCATAGTTCAAAGGGAATATGTAAATAAAGAAGAATTGCCCATCATCGCCAGCTTATATCTTAATCGTTTAAAAGAAAATATGAAATTACAATCGGATCCTACCGTTCAGTATGCAGAAAGAAAGGTATATGGTTTTAAGGTTCAAATCAAGAGAGTAAAAAATGTGTCTATTGATTCTCCATATAATACCTATAAGTATAAAGGCTTACCTCCTTTACCTATTTGTATTCCTAATGATTTTGTAATCGATGCCGTTTTAAATCCGGCTAAAACTGAATATTTATATATGTGCGCTATTAGAAATACCGGCAGACATGCCTTTACTTCAAAACCGGAAGAACATATGAAAAATGCAAAAGCATATATAGAATGGTTAAACTCAATCAAAATAAACTAAAATAAATATTATGAAATTAAATTTGCTTAGTAAGTATAGAACTTTATTGATGGGTGTTGCCATTTTATGGGTCATGTTTTTCCATTCGCATGTGCAGGTAGGTACATCAACATTTTTTGAATTCTTTAAGCGTATAGGTTATGGAGGGGTGGATATTTTTATATTAGTATCCGGTTTTGGAGTCTATTTTTCAATCCATAATGATGATTCAATAAGACATTTTTATAAAAAAAGAGCGTTACGTATATTACCTTATTACTATCCAATTGTTATAATAGTAACTATTATAGCGATAAAATTGGGAATTTGGAATACAGATTCATTATTTTATAATTTAACTACCTTAGGCTACTGGAGAAATGTGGGTTTAGGAAAAATATACGATTGGTATATACCGGCACTTATATTTTTATATTTGGTAACGCCATTATATTATAAATTTTTTAAAATTAACAAGAATGTTACTACTATATTTGCTATTATAGCAGCATATGTTTTTAGCTATTCTACTAATGGGAATTATGATTATCTTTATAATTTAACTTTTAGAATTCCTCATTATGTAATAGGATTTTGGTTAGCCGATTTCTTAATTAGAAATAAGGAATATGAATTAAACAAATTTACAATAGTTTTATGTGCATTAAGTCTAATAGCAGGAGTAAGCTTTCTTTATTATTTTTATTATTATACTCCCTATTTTGAACAATATGGAATTTATGTGGCTCCTTTTATTCTTATAACATTCCCATTGTGTATGTTCTTATGTTATTTCTTTTCTTTATTTAAGTCGTATAAATTTCCTATTCTCACTTTTTTTGGAATTCACAGTCTTACCTTATTTATTTTCCACGAAAAAATCTTATTCTTATTTTATCTGTTTTTGCCTTCAAATATTCAAGATATTTGCGCATTTATTGTAACAATTATTTTGGCGTATATTTGGCAAAAATTAGTTGACAATATTGTTAATAAGATAACTATAAAGAAAAAAACTTTCCAATAGGAAAGTTTAATATTATAATAATTAAAGCATTTTTAAAGTATTAACTTCGAGGTCTGTGAGAATTCTCCAGTAACCTCGTTTTAATGCTTTTTTTGTTAATCCGGCAAACATTACCCGATCGAGCTTTTCTACCTCATATCCTAACCTTTCAAACATTCTTCGAATTATACGGTTCCACCCGATATGGATTTCAACCCCTACTTCGTTTTTTGGAGCTCCTTCAATATAGGATATCTTGTCAACCTTAGCTACTCCCTCTTCAAATCGTAAACCTTCCAACAATTTGCCAAAATCTTCAACCGAAACTTTTTTATTTAATGTGACATGATAAATCTTTTTAACTTCATGGGAAGGATGGGTTAATTTTTTAGTAAGATCTCCATCATTGGTTAAAAGAAGTACACCGGTGGTTTGCCTATCCAATCGGCCAACAGGATACAAACGATAAGGAGAAGCGTTGGCAACTAGATCTAATACGGTCTTTCTGGCCTTTTCATCCTTAGTGGTTGAAATATAACCTTTGGGTTTATTCAAAAGTACGTATACATTTTTCTCAGGACGAATATATCTCCCGTCAAAAAATACTTCATCGCCCGGTTGTACTTTATACCCAAATTCTGTAATAATTTTTCCGTTAACTTCAACAACTCCATTTTGAATAAATATATCCGCTTCTCTTCTGCTGCAAACTCCTGAATTTGCTATATATTTATTAAGTCTTGTTCCGTCATTTTCTTTAGGAGTTTTAGGTAATCTTTTTCTAAATGGAGCAGTTGATGCAAATCGTTTTTTATCCTCGAATTTATTTTTTTTACCGGGTTTATTTTCCTTTTTATCATTGGCTTTGAAATATTCTTTTTTATGAGACTTTTCATTTCTTCCAGAGCCTCTTCTGTCGTATGATTTATTATTTTTCATCTGTTACAAATCTATGTTAATATACCTTTATGATATATGTGAATATAAATAGGGTAGAAAGCTATTTTTAAACAAACTTCATTAAAAGTGCAAAGTTAAGGGATTCCCATCAATAAATACTAGAGAAATAGTGCCTAAAAAAATCCAAAATTTGATCATAAATATTAATATCTGAATATATTGAGGTTTACTTAACCAGATAACCACAATCGAACAAACGCATAATAGTATGGTTAGTAAATAATAAAGTCGTATTTCATAAAGATGAGGTTCGCAACTTAATTGAAAGGAAATACCTAATAATAAACAAAATAATATATTTAATATAATTTTGGTAGGTATAATACCTAAAGTATTAGGCAAAGTATGGTAGTTAAATAGATGATCATATTTATAGGAGAGAAGATCTTTACAAATATCTTTTATGAATATGATAAAGAATAAAAATCCAGAAAGATATAAAATGTAAGAAGAAAAATTTTCATAAAATAAAAACAGCGCTAAAAAAGGAAAAAGCATGATTGCAGAATTAGTCAAATTATTGATAAAAACTATTCGACTAAGTTTATGGCTGTAAAACCAAATGATAAATTGATAAATTAGAAAAAAAATAAAAATACGATAAGATAACACTATGGCAATAGTTAAAGATACGAAATTGAAAAAAATGTAAAATCGTAAAGCTATTCCATTACTGATAAATCGTTGCAATATAGAAGTTATCGGTCTATATATCATATCTTTTTCCTGATCGTAAAAAAAATTTATAATATAACCAGCCATGGCACTTAGTGATGAGGATAAGATAATACCATGAAGCTTTATATTTTTTAAATTTTCGACAATATTTTTTTCATCACCAAATAAATAGATAGCAGAAATATACATGGCTAGAATTAGCATAATTACATTAAAAATTCTAACTCTAACCAAAAAAGAAAGGTTAATTAAAAATATTTTTTTTCCTGAAGAGTACATCCATTAAGGATATTAATCAGGTAAAAATACAAAAAAAATTATGGGATTTATAATTAAAAACGATATACGATTTCTTTTTTATAATTTTTTAACATTTTTTCAGTAGCTTCATAATCCTGGGTAAAACCTAATATATATCCGCCTCCTCCCGATCCGCAAAGTTTCAAATAATAGGTATTAGTATCAATACCCTTTTTCCAAATTTTTAAAAATTTTCGAGGGATCATAGGGGTAAAATGATCTAAGGCCCATAGAGAAAGATGTTTCAAGTTTTGAAAAAAGGACCCCATATCCCTATTGAGAAAAGAATCTATACAATTGTTGTTATATTTTATAAATTCTTCTTTTAATGTTTTTCTAAAACCTTCATTTTTAAGTTTTTCAAAAAAAATCTGAACCATAGGTTCTGTTTCTCCGGGCATACCGGAATTAATTAAAAAAACAGCTCCTTTTCCGTCTTTGCTCTCAGTTAATCCTATTTTGTCAACATCTGCATTAGGTTGAATTAACAAAGGAATATTCATATAACAGATAAGAGGGTCAATACCTGAACTTTTACCGTGAAAAAAAGATTCCATTTGTCCAAAAACATTTTTTAAATCTCTTAAATCCGTTTTTAGAATCTTATCAGATGAGATTTTATTTACAGAATATTTATCGAAGATAGCTGCTACCAGAGCACCGGAGCTACCAACCCCATATCCTTGAGGAATATTAGAATCAAAGAACATTCCTTTTTCAATATCTTTTTCAAGCTGAGAAATATTAATCGAAAATTTTTCAGGCAATGATAAAGTTTTCAAATAATCTGCAAATTTATGCAATGATTTATTTGATTTTGATTCAATTTCATTAAGTTCTGATGAAAACTGTAAAGTTCCTTTATAGGCATTGTAGGGTAGGGTTAACCCTCTTGAATTTTCAATAATTCCATATTCTCCAAAGAGTAAAATTTTTGCATAAAATAAAGGATGCTTCATATTTTAATATTCTTCAAAAAACATTACAAATTTACACATTATATTAATTTTGTAATTAAAATTTAACTAATATTTTTATAAACCTTTGAAAGGTTCTAATTTTAAAAATTATTTGAATCCATTCGATATAAAAACAAAATATTCATGCTGATAATGAATAATTTGACATTAATTTTTTCAGAGATTAAAACATTAACTTAATTATATAAAAATTTTGGGATATTGCATATGTATCAGTAGTTTTTTAGGTTTGGATGTAATTGCTATTAATCACCTAATTAGCAAGTTAACCTGTTGTAGGCGATTTTTTAAATAAGAAGTTAACTAGTTGTAATGTATGGGGAAAAATAATTTCAACAAATAACGGTATAAATATAAAATAAAGAATATTCTAAAAATCAATTGAATAATTTAAAATAAAATAAAAAAATCCCGGAATTCCGGGATTTTTTTACTTTATAAAGAAAAAATGTGATTATTACATCATTCCCGGCATTCCTCCACCCATTGGAGGCATTGCAGGTTCATCTTTTTTAATATCAGTAATTACACATTCAGTAGTTAATAACATTCCGGCAACAGAAGCCGCATTTTCTAATGCAACACGAGTTACTTTAGTAGGGTCAATAATTCCGGCACTGAACATATTTTCGTATTGTTCAGATTTGGCATTGTAACCGAAATCATCTTTTCCTTCTTTAACTTTATTAACTACAACAGAACCTTCACCACCGGCATTAGCAACAATTTGACGAAGTGGTTCTTCAATAGCTCTTCTAACGATTTTGATACCGGTTTCTTCATCTTGATTAATACCTTTAAGAGATTCAATTCCGTTAATTGCACGAACTAAAGCGACACCTCCTCCGGCAACAAAACCTTCCTCAACGGCAGCACGAGTTGCATGTAATGCATCATCTACTCGGTCTTTTTTCTCTTTCATTTCAACTTCTGAAGCAGCACCTACATATAAAACAGCAACTCCTCCGGCTAATTTAGCAAGTCTTTCTTGAAGTTTTTCTTTATCGTAATCAGAAGTAGTATTTTCAATTTGAGCTTTAATTTGAGCTACTCTTTGTTTGATATTTTCATCACTTCCTGCACCGTTAACGATGGTCGTGTTATCTTTATCAATAGATACTTTTTCAGCAGTACCTAACATTTCTAATGTTGCTCCTTCAAGAGTTAATCCGGCTTCTTCAGAAATAACGGTTCCTCCTGTTAAAATAGCTATATCTTCCAACATTGCTTTTCTTCTGTCTCCAAATCCTGGAGCTTTAACAGCAGCAATTTTTAAAGACCCTCTTAACTTATTTACTACTAAAGTAGCCAAAGCTTCACCATCTACTTCTTCAGAGATAATAAGTAAAGATTTACCATGTTGTGCAACCGGTTCTAATACAGGAAGTAAATCTTTCATGCTGGATATTTTTTTATCGCATAATAAAATATATGGATTTTCCAGCTCAGTGATCATTTTATCTGTATTAGTCACAAAGTAAGGAGATTGGTATCCTCTGTCAAATTGCATACCTTCTACTACGTCTACGTAAGTATCAGTACCTTTTGCTTCTTCCACAGTGATAACACCTTCTTTTCCTACTTTACCGAAAGCTTCAGCAATAAGTGAACCGATAGTATCATCGTTATTTGCAGAAATTGATGCAACTTGTTTGATCTTTTCTGAATCAGAACCAACTTCTTGAGATTGTTTTTTTAATTCTTCAACAACAGCAGCTACAGCTTTATCGATCCCTCTTTTTAAATCCATTGGATTTGCACCCGCAGCTACATTTTTTAATCCTTCTCTTACAATAGCTTGTGCCAATACAGTTGCTGTAGTTGTTCCATCACCGGCAACATCATTGGTTTTAGATGCAACTTCTTTAACCATTTGAGCTCCTAAATTTTCAATAGGCTCTTCTAATTCAATTTCTTTTGCAACAGTAACACCGTCTTTAGTTACATGAGGAGCTCCGAAAGATTTTTGTATAACTACATTTCTTCCTTTAGGTCCTAAAGTAACTTTAACAGCATCAGCTAAAGCATCTACCCCTTTTTTAAGGGCATCTCTAGATTCAATATTAAATTTTATATCTTTTGCCATTTTAATTTTTTTAAGATTTACGTATTTGGTTTAATTAAACAATTGCTAAAATATCAGACTCTCTCATTATAAGATAATCCTTTCCATTAAGTTTTAGTTCAGTTCCGGAATATTTTCCATATAAAACTTTATCACCAACTTTAACAGTCAACGGTTCGTCTTTTTTTCCGGCTCCTACTGCAACTATAACCCCTTCTTGTGGTTTTTCTTTAGCACTATCAGGGATAATGATTCCTGAAGCTGTTTTTGTTTCAGCAGCTGCCGGCTCTACTACTACACGGTCAGCCAATGGTTTAATTGATAGTTCTGACATATCTATTATTTTTAATTTTTATATTATTTTTTTAAACTAATTGGTAATACCCTTTTCTTTTTTCTAAAAATATGCCAAATAAAAGTTTTATGACAAAAAGAAAGTAAACGCGTCAAGGTGTCAGATGACTAATATATATGGTTTAAGCGGGGTATTTATTTTTATAAATAAGTAGTTGTAATACAGTATTATAAGTTTAAAATGCATTTAAAAAAGTTATGTGTAAATGAAAAAACCTTTGATAAAATAAAAATATCAAAGGTCTATAATGAAGTATAGATAATTTAAAATTAAACTATATTATTTTTTATTTTTTTAACACTAAAAGATAAACTTATGTAATAGATTCCTAAAAACAACATAGATATGCTAACCCATATTAGCAAAGCGGCTAATCCGATTGGAGGGAATACCACTATTACAAAAGAAAGGATAACTTCCAGTATGCCTAAAGTTAATAACCATCCCCAATTACTTAACCCCATGTTCTTAATATCAAACGAGTGGCCAATTAAACTAACTCCTTTAAATAACAGCCAGAAGCCAATAAAGAAAGATAAGATCCCCATTTGAGTAAATATATTGGAGGATATTAATATAATTCCTACCAATAAGTCTAAAATACCACCGGCCAAATACCATCCCCAATTGCTGGTATGAGTATTACTTAATGAAAAAACAATTTCGAAAATACCAAAAACCAGAAAAGAGACAGAAAAAAATGTTGTTAAGAAAATTAGTGATGGAGTAGGAGACACCATTACTATAATACCTGCTAAAATGAACAATATGCCTAAAAGGAGCATAATCCACCAATTTTTTATAAAAGATTTCATATAAATTTTATGTAATTATTAGGATAAGATAATTTCAAAAATAATGCCATGAAATTGTTATATACAAATGAAATAAAGGTTGGTAAGTGTCCATATAATAAGTGTAACTATTAAATTTTTATTTTTTTAATTAGGTATTATTATTGTAGATTGTCAACTAAAAAAAGAGAATAATTTCAAATTGAAAAATAAATTAGATCTATTACAGCTAATCGAAGAAGCAAAAAATTCCAGGCAACAGGCTCAAAGTAAAATAGTAAATTTATTTTGGAGTGATATTAAATCCTATATTTTTTCTTTAGTGAAAGATGAAAATTATTCAGAAGAGCTCACTGTTGAAACCTTTACAAAAGTTTTAAGTAAGTTAAATTTATACAATTCTGATTTTGATTTTAGAACTTGGGTAACATCCATTGCACATAATTCAGCCATAGATTTTTTAAGAAAAAAAAATAAGGATAAAAATAAATTTTTAGATGATGACTATCAACAACCAAGAGATTGGGAACCATCGCCTGAGCAGTTGTTTATTGATAAACAAAATTTAGAAGCATTTGAAAAAAGATTAAATAATCTTCCTGAAAATTATCGAAAATTAATTTATTCTCGATATGTAGAAGGAAAAAAGCTTAAAGATATAGTTGAAGAAACCGGTTTATCTTTAGCTAATGTAAAAGTAAGCTTGATGAGAGCACGTAAGCTTTTATCTTAAAAAAATTTACTTTAATTACCTAACAAATACTAAACTTTTTTCTGTAGATAATTGATCTGAATATTCATATCCGTCCTCATTATACGTCTTGATATCCTCCCAATGGGTTATAGAGTTTTCAGCGCACCATCGAGTCATCTTTCCACGGGCATTTTTAAAATACATCATAATACTTTTTAAAGATCCATTTTTATAATCTTTAAATTCAATATCCTTAACTTGACCTTTCAACTTTTTAAGATCAAATACTTTGAAATATTCTTTACTGGCAAGGTTAAGTATAGGTTCATCATTTTCAAGTAAATTATTCAAATAAGTAGTCAATATATCTTTCCAAAACCCATATAAATCGTTGGCTCGTTCGGTTTTAAGTTTTTTACCCATTTCTAATCGATATAACATAATATCATCTGAAGGATGAAGCAAACCGTAAAGGCCTGAAAGAATTAATAAATTTTTTTGTAAATAATCTAAGGCGGATTTAGATAAGGATTCGGCATCTAGCCCTCTGTAAACTTCTCCTTTAAATGCAAAAATAGCCTGTACGCACTCCTTTTTTAAAGGATTGGGAGTCCATTTCTGAATTCGTTCCCAATTTTCTTCGGACAATTTTGATGAAATATTCAAGAGATTTTCTAATTCAGATGGAGAATATTCCTTTAAAACAAGTTGTAATTTTTTACTATAATCAATGAATTCGGGTTGAGTGTGTTGATTCCAGCTTGAATTGGTTTCCAAACTCATAATTTTTGCCGGAGAAAGAAGTATTTTCATTTAAAATTTATTAGCGATGTAGCTAAGTTATTAAAAAAGATTGATGTTTAAACGTTGAATTTAACTTATTTAAATACTAAAGGTTAGGAATTAATCCTAACCTTTGAAAAAAATTATATATATTTTTTATATTTCAAAATCAGAATTTACATCTAATTTTTGAGCAATAATCTTGTTTATTTTATTTTTCAAATAAGGAATGGAAACAGATTCCATTACATCCGCACAGAATGCGAACATAAGTAAAGCTTTAGCTTCTTTCTCATGAATTCCCCTTTGTTTCATATAAAACAAGGCATCATCATCAAGTTGACCTACGGTACATCCATGGGAACATTTCACGTCGTCTGCAAAAATTTCTAGCTGAGGTTTCGTATCGATGCTCGAATTTTCAGAAAGCAAAATATTATTATTTTGCTGGAAAGCATTCGTTTTTTGAGCTATTTTATTTACTTTGATTTTTCCGTTAAATATGCCATGTGCAGATTCTTGATATATTCCTCTATAAAGTTCATGGCTTTCACAATTAGGTTGGTTATGTTTAACAAGTGTATGATTTCCCACTTCTTGTCCATCTCCTATAAGGGTAACCCCTTTTAACGTTGAATTGATATTTTCGCCTTTGTGATCAAATGACAACTCATTACGAACCGTTTTGCCGCCAAAAGAAAAAGTATGCACAAAAGCGTTGCTGTCTTTTTCTTGTTCAATATAGGTAGAGTCTATTAAACAAGAGGAATGTTTATCATCCTGAATTTTATAAAGGCTGAAATTCGTATTTTTTCCAACAAAAATTTCTGTAACTATATTATGAAAGATGTCCAATTCAGAAAGCGTATGAATTCTTTCAGAAATTTGAATTTGAGACTGATCTTCAATGACAAATAAATTACGAAGGTTGCTAATGGCCTTATATTCTTGTTTTGAGCTTATATAAATTAATTCAATTAACTGATTCTCTATTGTTTGTTTAGGTACATAAATAAAAGTTCCTTCTTGATATGATGCCGTATTTAATACGTTAAAATAATTCTCATTATTAGAAATGGAATTTAGCTTAGAGAGAATAATTGTTTTATACGTTTCATTTTGTAATGCTTCAGAAAAAGGAAGCACTTTCCATGAATCCTGTGGGTAATTGGAATACATTGGTGAAATGATTCCATCAATCAAAACTATTTTAAAAGAATTCGATTCATTACCTAAAATACTCTCTATAGTCTCTTTAGAAACAGGATTGTTTTTTGCAGCTTCATAAGTTTCCGGATTAAAATCTGCTATTTTAGAAAATTTCCAATCTTCATTTTTTGAGGTTGGAAGACTGCTATTCTCTAATGTTTGTTGAGCTTGTTTTATAATTTTTACTAATTCAGTATGTTGTGGAATGTTCATTTTACTAATTTTAGTTAAGAGGATGACTGATTGGCGTATTTGAAAATTATAACCAATCGTAACCTTTTTCTTCTAATTCCAATGCTAATTCTTTAGTTCCCGATTTTATAATTTTTCCGTTCATTAAAACATGTACAAAGTCAGGAACGATATAATCCAATAAGCGTTGGTAATGAGTAATAACTAAAACGGCATTATCTTTATTTTTTAATTTATTAACCCCGTTAGAAACAATACGTAATGCATCAATATCAAGCCCTGAATCCGTTTCATCCAAAATGGATAATTTAGGTTCTAACATAGCCATTTGGAAAATTTCATTTCTTTTCTTTTCACCTCCTGAAAATCCTTCATTAAGAGATCGGGAAAGAAAATCTTTTCTAATTTCAAGCATTTCAGATTTTTCTTTAACTTTTTGTAAAAATTCCTGTGCCGAAATATCTTCCTGTCCTCGAGCTTTGCGGTTAGCATTTATGGCTGCCTTTAAAAAGTTGGAAACGCTAACACCCGGAATTTCCACGGGATATTGAAAAGACATAAATATACCGGCATTGGCTCTTTCTTCAGGAGCAAGGTCTAACAAATTTTTTCCTTCTAAAAGAATAGAACCTTCGGTAACTTCATAATCTTCTCTTCCGGTAATTACATTGGAAAGCGTACTTTTTCCTCCTCCATTAGGACCCATAATCGCATGTACTTCTCCTTTATTAATTTCAAGATTTATTCCTTTAAGTATTTCTTTTTCTCCAATTCTTGCGTGCAAATTTTTTATTGATAGCATTTTTATCGTATATTATCTTAAACTTATTCAAAAACAAATATACTACCTTTATAACTGCTTTAAAAAATAGGTTATAAATTTTATTGATTTCAAAATTGATTAACATTATTTAAATAAATATTTTTCAAAGACTTACTAATACAAATTCCTATTAAATAGAATATTTCACAGAAAAATCGCTCATTTTTAAATACTTCTTATTTAAAAAGTATGTTATAATAAATTCAATGAATTCAATTGATATTGATTCTCTTTAAATTAAAGGTCTTTATCGTCAATATTCAGTTTTTTACTTATAATTTTCTTTAAAGCCGATGGAATCCACTTTAAAAGTTGTTCAATGCCATCTAAAATTTCTCCGGTATATGCACCGGTAAGCATACATAATACAAATATAGTATTGAGGGATACATCGGTAAATTCTTGCATCAGTATCCCCATAGAAATTCCTATTATTATGGAAATGGGTGTTTTGATAAGAAGTCTGCATACAGAAGTTCCTTTATATAAGGAACGAGCGATCATACTGATCACAGTAACAAGGATCACACCTTTGTTTTGGATAAAAAAATAAAATAGTGTTTCGTTAATTTCTTTACAATAAGGTATCATATGGGCTTTTATAAGGTTGTCATTTAAGGTTTTAATATGAAATAACTTTAATTATATCATATAAAATATTAATTTTTAAAGTATCTGGTTTCGATAACAAAAATTATTAGCTTAGGTCTTCTTGAAAATTAAGGGATAAGAAAAGCTAATAATAAAGAAGCTTTTAATAAAAAAGAATAAAAAAAGGAAATTCTTACTAAATGAAATCGGTAACATATCAACAGATAAATAATAAAAAAAGAATATTTTCTTTCATTTTATTTGTATTCTCGTAATATGATTGCTTTCTCTTTCAAAATGAAACTCAGGTCGTTTCCATCTTTTTCGACGTATTTCATCTAATTTATCTTCAATTTTATCAATGAGATCTACGGGTATCTCTAACGGGTAGGACCACTCTAAAATTTTAATCTGATTATGATGGATGATACATCTTTCCTTTAAACTAAGAAATTTTCGAACTTCAGAATCATAGCTTAAACAGGTTCTTAAATCATGGATGTTTAATTTTCTTTTTCTCATGGTATGGTGTTATTTATTGGTGAAGTGCTTCTTTTTAATAGTTAATTGAGACCAAGCTTAATCGGGTTATAATTGAATATGAATAATTGGATCATTCTAAATTCGCGAACTATATTTAACTAAATTGTTATAATTCGTGAAATCAATCTTAAAAATGCTATTTTGTACATATTTTCATATACAGTGTCTATTTAGTTAATGTCTTTCTTGTTTGTTTGTAAATCGAAATAAAAGTTTCGATATCTAATAAATTAATTTTCTGGCAATTATATGGGTTTTTAAAAAAATAATGTATATTTACCTTATAATACAAAGCAAACATACAAACATATTTGCAAAAAATAAATAAAATATGAAAAATAACACAAATTTCTTTGAAAGAATAGCTGCGATCATTAAATATAAAGGATTTAGAAGTGTTCATGATTTTGCAATTAATGGGTTGGGATATAGTTCTTCGGAAAAATTAAACCGATTAAAAAGGGAAGGAACTAAACCTTCTTACGATATATTAGAAGATATTGCCAATAAGTTTGATGAAATAAATGTAAATTGGCTTCTTACCGGAAGAGAATCTATGTTAAAAAGAGGATTGGGATTTCCAAGAGGAAAAGAAATTATTACTGTTCCGATAAATATGCAACGTAAAACGGCGGATCCTATTAAAGAAATACAAGATGTCCCATTATATGATTTAGAAGCTACGGCCGGTTTGGTTGAGCTTTTTAAGGGGACTTCCAGTGAAGCGATTCTGGATCGAATTCGTATACCGGGTATAGCTAACTGCGATGGAGGAGTATATGTGAAAGGAGATTCCATGTATCCATTACTAAAAAGTGGTGATATAGTATTATATAAAGAAATAACTTTAGATAAAATTTTTTGGGGAGAAATGTATTTGCTTTCTATAAAAATTGATGATTGGAGCGAATATATTACCGTTAAGTTTGTCCAAAAATCTGAATTAGGAGACAATTATATAAAGCTGGTTT
Organism: Apibacter sp. wkB309; assembly: GCF_002964915.1. NCBI lineage: Bacteria > Pseudomonadati > Bacteroidota > Flavobacteriia > Flavobacteriales > Weeksellaceae > Apibacter > Apibacter sp. wkB309. The sequence continues at coordinate 196,134 of NZ_PSZL01000001.1, read as the reverse complement.
CACAGAATCAACATCATCAGTCTAAAGATATGTTAATGGAGCATATAAATGCTATTGCTTTAATACGAGCAAGTATACGGTTGCATAATTAAATTACTATATTTAATACGATTGAGATTTTATACGGTTAAGTAAAATTTATTTGTAAACTTCATAAAGTGACTTTTTTACCTTAACCGTTTTTAAACCTGTAGATATTATAAATTTTTTATAAATAAATAATATTGTTGCCAATAGTAATTAAAGGCTTATTAGTTCAAAATTATATAAGAATATAGATGATCCTCAAATATAAATAGGAATGAATATTTTAATCCCTGTAATAGATGCGCTTTACTCTGGGCGAAATAGAGGTTAAGACTTCATAAGGAATTGTTTGATACCAGTCAGCATATTCTACCACACTAGGATTTTCACCAATTATAATGACTGGATCTCCTTCCTTACAAGCAATACCCGTTACATCAATCATCATCATATCCATACAAATATTTCCAATGATAGGAGCTTTCATTCCATGTATCGTTACATAACCTTTACCATTTCCTATGATTCTCCGAATACCGTCTGCATAGCCAATAGGCAAAGTTGCAATAGAAGAATTTCTTTCAACAACAAAACGTCGGCCATATCCAACCGTTTCTCCGGGTTTAAGATTGTGAATATTAGAGATAACAGTTTTTAAAGTAATTACATTTTCCAGCTTTTTTAAGGCCTTTTCATTATCAATATATCCATACATACCAATACCTAAACGAACGGCGTCAAATTGATATTCGGGATAATTAAGAATACCGTTTGAATTTGCTATATGAAGAAGGGGTTGATAACCTAATATTTTAACTAATAAATCAAATGAATATTTCAGTCTCGTCGCTTGCAATCTGGTAAATTCTTCTTGCTCTAACACATCGGACACTGCAAAATGACTGAAAACCGATTTTACCTTTACAAAAATATTATCTTTTAATAAGTCACCTAATTTTTGAGCTTCATCGGGTTGGAAGCCTAAGCGGTGCATTCCGGTATCTATTTTAATATGAATAGGATAATCCGATACGTTTTTTTCTTTTAATTTTTGTGTAAATAAGTCAAGTTCTCTAAAACTGTATATTTCCGGCTCCAAGTTATATTCAATGACACGATCATAACTGCTGATTTCAGGATTCATAACCATAATGGGCAAATAAATCCCCCGGTCTCTTAATTTAATACCTTCATCCGCATAAGCTACGGCCAGATAATCTATATGATAATATTGTAAAACTTCTGCAATTTCAAAATTTCCCAAACCGTAAGAAAAAGCCTTAACCATGGCAATAATTTTAGTTTTCGGTTTTAATTGACTTTTGAAATAATTTACATTATTCAAAAGTGAATGCAGGTTAACTTCCAATATGGTATCATGAGATTGAACTTGCAGTAATTGAGCAACTTTTTCTAATTCAAAAGCACGGGCCCCTTTAATTAATAGGGCAGCATCTTTTATAGATCGACTTTCTAAAAACTTAATAACTTCTGCCGTGGATAAAAAGCTTTTTAACATAGCATTAAATAAGCTTTGATATTGGTGCATTTTTTCTCCTACTAAAAGGACATGATGTAAAGGAAAAGAATTAACCAAGTCAGCAATTTTTTTATACAATGCAGCTTCAGGAAGATGAGATTGGAAAATATCCGACAATATCAATACTTTTTTGGGTTTATTTTGCTGAAAAAGAAACTGTAAGGCTATTTCCAAAGATTGGTAATCCGAATTGAAGGTGTCGTTTATAATAGTACAATTATTAATTCCCGATACTTGTTCTAAACGCATCGATACCGGTTGCAAATGAAAAATTTTTCCTTGTATAAAATCGTATTTACAGCCCAATTCAGAAAGTACGGCTACTAAACATAATATATTTTGAATAGAGGCATTATCAGTAAAAGGGATAGTATATTTTCTATTTTCCCCCCAAACGGAAATGCTCAATTTTGTTGTGTTACCGGTAAGAGAAAAATCTATTAATTGGATGTCTGAATTTTCCTTTCCGAAAGAAATTAATTTTTTATTGGGATACGTTTTTTGGATTATTTTTGAAATAATCGGATCACTTGGATAAATAATTACCCGTGAATGTTTAAAAAGTTTAATTTTTTCTATAATTTGCTCTTCCCGATCTTTAAAATATTCGGAATGAGCTGCCAGTACATTTGTGAGAACCCCAATTGAAGGATGCAAAACATCTTCCTGTTTATCCATTTCACCGGGTTTGGAAATTCCGACTTCAAAAATACCTAAATTGTGTTTAGATGTAATTTGTAATAGAGATAAGGGAAGTCCAATTTGAGAATTAAAACTCTTAGGACTTTTTATAATTGAAAATTCATCCCATAAACATTGGTCAAGCCATTCTTTTAGTATGGTTTTACCATTACTTCCGGTAATGCCTATGGTTAGGAGGTTAGGAAAAGAAGTTGTGTGATGACGAGCCCATTTTTGAAATGCAGAAACCGTATCATCTACTATCAAATATGTAGCATCAGGATGCATTGAGGGTATATGCGACGCTATAAAAATTCGAACCGATTTATTATAAGCATCTTCCATATAAGTATGTCCGTCTCGAACTCCTTTAAATGCAATAAAAGCACCATCGGCAGGAGATACTATGTTTCGGCTGTCATAGAAAACATGTTTAATTATTCTATCAGGATTGCCGATGAGTTGAGCATCGATAATGCGGGACAGTTGAGATGCGGAATATTTCATCGTAGAACCTCTAGTTAAATTTAATCCTTTTTCTGTACTTTTTCCTTATTCATTATCTCCCAAAAAGCTTGCCTGCTTAGAGGTTCATACTTGTCCTTTTCTCCTAATTCCACCAAGTTTTCACCGGATGAAATTCGATGGGAATAATTAGCTAAATTTCCGGTTTTTACGCAAACAGCATGAACTTTTGTTACGTATTCGGCGGTAGCCATTAAAAAGGGCATCGGGCCAAAAGGTCTGCCTTTAAAATCCATATCCAAACCTGCAACTATAACTCGTTTTCCTTGATTCGCAAGTAGATTGCAAACTTCCACTATTGTATCGCTAAAAAACTGAGCTTCATCGATTCCTACAACATCGCAATCGGCTGCCAAAAGAGGAATTTCTAAAGGATTATCAATAGGAGTGCTGGGATAAGAGGTTTGATCATGGGAAACCACCAATGTTTCATCATATCTTACATCCATGGCAGGTTTGAAAATTTCAACCTTTTGTTTTGCAAATTCTGCACGTTTAAGTCTGCGTATAAGTTCCTCAGTTTTACCGGAGAACATGGAACCGCAAATTACTTCAATCCAGCCAGTTTGTTGAGTGCTATTTGTTGTATTTTCAAGAAACATTTGTAAATTTCGGGTCTTTAATAAAAATTTTTACAAAAGTAGAAATTAACGAACATATTAAAAAGCAAATTATGAATGCTAAAGAAATATTTCAAAAGGAAGTTCTAGAGGAAATCAAATCCATTGCCGGAGAAATTAGCCGTGTGCAAAGCTTTTCAGGTCTTTTGTCACATCAGCAGAAAATTCAAAATTTATACGAAAAATTTATTTTTTTAAAACAATTATCTACTTCTAAGTATCAGCAGATTCTTGAAAATTTAGAAAGTAGTGGAAAAGTTCAGGAAAAAAAAGTAGAGGTTAGAGATTTTTATGAAACGGACAAAGAGGCGGCAAGTGAAGTATCTGATCCTATAGACTCAACAAAAAATGATAAGGTTGAAAACAATGTAATCACAGAAGAACAAAAAGTTGAGGAGCCCTTTGTAGAAGCAGTTAACACAACTAAAGAGATGAGAAAATCAGAGGAAGAAAATTTAAAAAAAATGGATTCTCTGAATATCCAAATTGCAGAAATAAAACCTCAAGAAAAGAATAGAATTGTACGACCAATTAATTTAGATTTTAATGATTCCATAGCATTTATCAGTCAATTGTTTAATGGCAGCAAATCAGATATGGATATTGAATTTGCCCAATTGAACCAAACGCAAACCATAGAAGAAGCAAAAAGATGGATGGAAGAAATGTTCGTAAAATATAATTGGAAAAACAAAGAAGAATATGTGGAACGGCTATCCGGTTTAATCGTACACAGGTTTGATTCTTAAAAGTTTATAAAATATATGAGTGGAAAGCTATATTTAATTCCAACTCCTATTGGAAATCTGGAAGATATAACCCTGCGGGCTTTACGACTATTAAAGGAAGTAGACTTAATTTTGGCTGAAGATACTCGTACTTCCGGTAAGCTTTTAAAGCATTACGATATCCAAACGCCAATGCAATCATATCATATGTTTAATGAACATCAAAAAACAGAGGGATATACTCAGCAGATTTCTGAAGGACGTGTCATTGCTTTAATCACCGATGCCGGAACGCCGGGAATCTCGGATCCCGGATATATGCTTGTAAAGTCGTGCATCGAAAAAAATATATCTGTAGAATGCCTTCCGGGAGCAACGGCTTTTGTTCCTGCCCTGGCTATCTCCGGGCTTCCTTCTCATGAATTTATTTTTGTAGGCTTTTTACCGGCCAAAAAAGGAAGGCAAACAAAACTTAAAGAGCTATCTCAAGAGAGCAGAACTATTATTTTATATGAAAGCCCCCATAAAATAAATACTACTTTGGAACAAATATCTGAAATTTTCGGAGAAAATCGACGAGTTAGCATAAGCAGGGAACTTACCAAAATGTATGAAGAAACGTTGCGTGGCAGCGTAGGAGAAATAGTAAAAATATGCAAAGAAAAGCCTTTGAAAGGTGAAATAGTTTTACTAATTGAAGGAAAATAAGTATCTTTAGATTTATGATTTCCAACCGGTGTAAATACGCTTTAAAAGCTTTGATTTATATAGCAAGACAAGATAAGGATAAAAGTATATTGTCGACAGAAATCTCTAATGATGAAAATATTCCCAAAAAGTTTTTGGAAAATATTTTAAGAGACCTTAAGAATGCACAATTTTTAACCAGTAGAAGAGGAGCAAAAGGAGGGTATCGATTGAATAAAGATCCCGAAAAAGTAACCTTGATAGAAGTGATTCGATTAATGGATGGGCCGATAGCTTTATTGCCTTGTGTGTCGATTATGTACCATCAGCCGTGTGATACTTGTACAACTGAAGATACTTGTACCATACGCGATGTATTTATAGAAGTTCGAGATGCAACTTTAGAAATATATAGAAAAACAACCTTAGCAAGTTTGGCAAAAAAGAAAAATAAGTTATCTTTGTGATCGAAAATTCGGGGCTGTAGCTCAGCTGGCTAGAGTGTTAGACTGGCAGTCTAAAGGTCGTGGGTTCGAGCCCCATCAGCTCCACAAATAAAGGAAATAAATTTAAACAAGCACCAAAAAAATCGGTGCTTTTATTTTTTAATAACTCTTATTTCTACATCTATAAGTAATTACCTCCTCTCTTTTGAAAATCAATCCATTTTAATATCAGTTATATTGGTAGAAATAAAGGTAATCAGTATACAAATTAAGATGATTTAAAATCAGAAATTTACATTAGCTCTATCAATGTTAATAAACAAGATTATTATTAAAATAATTTAAAAACAGTTTAAAGGATACCATCGTTATCTTTATCAACGATTTAAAAATTATAAAGGTATAATCATTGCAACTAGAGTATAGGTAGAGATGAAGTAATTAAATTTTAGAAGATTCTTGTTAACAACTGCATGTATTTAAAAGATGAAAATAATATATCATAAAACCATACTGTTTTTATTTATTGTCATTGGTATGGTTAGCCATCTTAAATCACAATATAACAATAAAATACATGATCCTCTTTTGAATTCCAGGCAGCAAAGTATAATAATTATATCGAGCTATACAGCTAAAGGAGACTTATCTCAACTTAAAAAAGCGTTAAATAATGGGCTTAACTCCGGTTTAACAGTAAATGAAATCAAAGAGATCTTGGTACATTTATATGCCTATTGTGGATTTCCGCGCAGTATTTGGGGATTACAAACTTTTATGGAAGTGATTGAGGATCGTAAAAATCAAGGCATAAAAGATATAGATGGAAAAGATATTTCTCCCCTTATAAGGAACGAAAACAAATATGAAAGAGGAAAAAAGATACTGGAAGAATTGACTAAAACCCAACAACCTGAAAAACTTAGTGGTTATTCAGCATTTGCTCCGATAATTGATACCTTTTTGAAAGAACATTTATTTGCCGATATTTTTGAAAGAGATATTATTACTTATGCTGAAAGGGAATTAGTAACCATTTCAGCTATTAGTGCAATAGGAAAAGCAGAACCTATGCTTCGTTCCCATTTAAATATCTGTCTTAATGTAGGGTGGTCTCCCCGACAACTTCAACAATTTACAACTATAATAAAAACAACTTTAAAAAGAAAAGAAGCTGCCTCTGTGCGAAAAATTGTAAATGAAATAGTTGAACAGCAAGAAAAAAATACATAACATTTTAATCATGAATAAATTAACCTCAATATTAGCTATTGCAACATCATTTGTAGGGGCTGATGCAATACAAGCACAATCGTCTCATAAAAATGATCAACAAAATCCGTTTACCTTAGTTTATGAAGGTGCGATCCGAAAAAATGAACCGGAAAAAGTAAATATACATCCGGTTACCTATAAATTACATGGGATTGAAATAGCGGCTAATGTTTATACTCCGGCCCATTATGATTCTTCAAAAAAATATCCGGCTGTAGTTGTAGCCCATCCTAACGGGGGAGTGAAAGAACAAACTGCAGGACTTTATGCGCAAAAATTGGCAGAAGCAGGTTATATTACCATTGCTGCCGATGCTGCCTATCAAGGAGCCAGTGGGGGAGAGCCTCGTCATACGGATAATCCGGCCTATCGCACTGAAGATATTCATGGCATGGCAGACTACATTTCTCAATACCCCGGAGTTGACGCCAATCGTATCGGAGCTCTGGGAATTTGTGGGGGCGGTGGGTATACTCTTAAGGCGGCTCAAGCAGATAAAAGATTAAAAGCTATAGCCACTCTTAGTATGTTTAATTCGGGAGAAGTACGACGCAATGGATTCCGGAACTCACAAATCAGTACGATTCAAGAACGTTTAAAACAAGCATCCGAGGCTCGAGCCCAAGAAGCATCCGGAGGAAAAATTTTGTATTCGGGAGTAGCTAGTGTTACGGATGAAGAGATTAATAAAACTCCTACGGATTTATATCGTGAAGGATTTGTATATTATTACAGAACTCATGCACATCCCAATTCAACTTTTCTTTATACTACTAGTAGCCTTATGTATTTAATGGCGTGGGATGCGACCGATCAATTAGAATTACTCAATCAGCCATTAGTAATGATTGCAGGAAGTAAAGCAGATACCAAATACATGACCGAAGAAGCTTTTTCTAAGGCTATTAATGCAAAAAATAAGGAGTTATTCCAAATAGAAGGGGCAACTCATATACAAACCTATTGGAAGCCTGAATATGTATCTCAAGCAGTAAATAAATTAGTTGAATTTTATAAGAAAAATCTTTAAAAAGTAGTGGATAAATCATCGAGTTTTTTTAAAAATTTAATAAACCATGAATCAAATTAGGAGCTCATTTTTTCAAGGAATACTTTTATGTACTTTATTATTAATTGCGTGTAGGAGTACCCAACAAAGTAATAGATTGGAAGCACGGGAAGTGTCGGCGATTTTTCCTAAAGGAACTAAGGTTTCCAATGAGCATTTTACAGGAAACGTATGGTTAACATATTTAGCTCCATCCGATAGCTTTTATAATGTTATAATTGGTTCTGTAAGGTTTGAGCCGGGAGCAAGAACTCATTGGCATTATCACCCTGGAGGCCAGATATTATTGATAACTGAAGGGGAAGGATGGTATCAAGAAAAAGGTAAGCCCGTTGAAATTATTAAAAAAGGAGACGTAATAAAATGTACGCGTGATATTGAGCATTGGCATGGAGCTTCAAAAGATCAGTCCATGACACATATTGCCATTGGAACTAATAGTAATTTAGGCGGAGCTATGTGGCTTCATCCGGTTACCGATAAAGAATATTTTAGCGGGGATTTTTAATTTAAATGGTAATATTTTATATTCTATTCCATTTTATCGATAATATATACTGCTGCTAGTTGTTAAAATATTCGAATAACAAAACCTATATACCCAAAAGTATATTATCAAGTTCAAGATGATAAATTTAAATTTTTCATTTTGCAGTCTAAATAGGGTAACAATTATATGTGTCGAATAATATTATTACATCTGTTTTCTTAAAAAGATTTTAAAAAAGACAAAACGATCATATAGTAAAAAAAATAGTAAACAATCATTATTATTAGTTATATATAAGGTAAAATATTATTTCAATCTTAATAATAAAATTTTTTATAATTATAAAAACATCTGAAATATAAAATCTATATAAATGAAAAAATAAAGTTAAATTATAAATAATTGTCAGAATTGAAATAATATTTATAAAGATGAAAACCAGAGACAAGTTTAACCGTTTAAATAAATATATAATCTCAATTTTTAATATAATTGTAATAGCAATTACAAAAATATATGGTAATATAATTTGCAATATATGTAAATATCATAAAATTATATGGTAATTGTTTTTTAAAAATAATATATTTATCTAAATATAATATTATTCATTTTTGTTGTATTTTTAATTATCGAATAGTAAGAAAAATCGTATTTATACATAAGTAATTAACTAAATTCCATATCTCTTTACATATTTATTGAGATTTTTTAGATATGATTTATTTCATAAAAATATATTTTTTATCTGTAAATATATACTTGTAAAATAAATTTATGATGAATTATTTAAGCATTATAAGGAGTTTTAAGAAGATATTATAATTTATTAGAGATTCATAAATTTTAATTTTTAAAAATTTTATTATAAAAAAAAATTATAATTACGGGATTCCTCAATTTAATGTTACAATAATAGAATATCTTTGCCTCGTACAAATTTTATAATATTATTAAGCACCTATTGTTATATGTAAACAACTAATTAGTGTAGTTAAAGCTCTCTTTTTTTTAAAAAAAAAGGGAGCTTTTAATTGATAATCCATTTAAAATTTAATCGATTAAATTTATATTCTCATTCTTTGTTTAAAGCTTTAAATTTATAGGCAAATAATTCCGTTTATAACACTTGAATAATTTTAAACATATGTTAATAACAGCCTCTTTTCTTTAAATTATAAATAGTTTTACAGTATATTTAATTAGTTATATTTAAATATTAATAAATGTGTATAAATTGAATAAAAAAAATAAATTCTTATATCAAATAAATTTATATATAAAGTGCTTTATTTAATATAATACCTGTAATATATCTTAAAATTATTTAGAATCTTTATAAATATCTGTCAAAAAATTAAAACATCGTATATATTGATTTTAAAATTGTATATTTAAAAACCTAGCAGATAAATTTTCCTTTAAAAATACTTGTTTTATTAAAAGGCTGTCATTAAACAGCAATAGTAAAGTAAAATTTAAATGTTACATAAAATTAACAAAGCAAAAAATAAATTTACTATATGATTTTTGATTTAGATATGATAAAAGCGGTATATAATCGCTTTCAGTTAAAGGTTGGAATGGCGCGAAAAGTAGTGGGGAGGCCTCTGACATATTCTGAAAAAATATTATATTCACATTTGTTTGATGGAAATCCATCTGAAGCATATAAAAGAGGAGAATCTTATGTAGATTTTGCACCGGATAGAGTAGCTATGCAGGATGCTACTGCGCAAATGGCCTTATTACAATTTATGCAAGCCGGTAAGAAAAAGGTAGCGGTGCCTTCTACCGTTCATGCCGATCATTTAATTCAGGCCAGAGTTGGAGCCGATAAAGACTTGCAAGAGGCAATCAATAAAAATAACGAAGTATATAATTTTCTATCATCGGTTTCCAACAAATACAATATAGGATTTTGGAAACCCGGAGCGGGAATAATACATCAGGTAATTCTTGAAAATTATGCATTTCCGGGAGGAATGATGATAGGAACTGATTCCCATACTCCGAATGCAGGTGGTTTAGGAATGGTTGCCATTGGAGTTGGAGGAGCTGATGCGGTCGACGTTATGGCGGGTATGTCTTGGGAATTAAAATTTCCAAAATTAATTGGAATTCATCTTAAAGGTAAACTCAATGGCTGGACTGCACCTAAAGATATCATATTGGAAGTAACAGGTCTTTTGACCGTAAAAGGAGGTACGGGATGTATCATTGAATACTTCGGAGAAGGAGCAGAATCATTATCGGCTACCGGAAAAGGAACTATTTGTAACATGGGAGCGGAAGTAGGAGCAACTACTTCAATATTTGCTTATGACGAAAATATGTCAAAGTATCTAAAAGCTACCGGACGTACTGAAGTTGCAGACATGGCAGATAAAATTAAAGAGGAACTTCGTTCCGATAAAGAAGTTTATGAGAACCCGGAAAAATATTATGACCAGGTTGTTGAAATAGATTTAACTTCTTTAGAGCCTCATCTCAATGGTCCATTTTCTCCGGATATAGCAACACCTATATCTCGAATTAAAGAAGTAGCTGAAAAAAATGGATGGCCTTTAAAAGTAGATGTCGGATTGATAGGTTCTTGTACCAATTCTTCTTATGAAGATATTTCAAGAGCAGCCTCGATAGCGAAACAAGCAGCAGATAAAAAGATTAGTCCTAAAGCAGAATATACCATAACACCGGGGTCGGAATTGGTACGTTATACCGTAGAAAGAGACGGATATTTAGCTGTTTTCGATAAAATTGGAGGCAAAGTCTTTGCAAATGCATGTGGACCATGTATTGGACAATGGGCTAGAGAAGGGGCAGAAAAACAACAAAAGAATACTATTGTGCATTCTTTCAATAGAAATTTTGCTAAAAGAGCAGATGGAAATCCTAATACATATGCATTTGTAGCTTCTCCGGAATTAGTTACTGCATTGGCTATTGCAGGAGATCTAAGTTTTGATCCTAGAAAAGATAAATTGATAAACGATCAAGGAGAAGAGGTTATGTTGGACGAACCGCAAGGATTTGAGCTTCCACCGAGAGGATTTGAAGTAGATGATCCGGGATATCAAAAACCTGCCGAAGATGGTTCCGAAATACAGGTTCAAGTTTCACCTACTTCAGAAAGATTACAGTTGTTAGAAAGCTTCCCTGCATGGAACGGTAAAAATATTTCCGGAATGAGATTGCTGATTAAAGCTTATGGAAAATGTACTACAGACCATATTTCTATGGCCGGACCTTGGTTAAAATACAGAGGGCATTTAGACAATATTTCAAACAATACTTTGATTGGTGCTGTAAATGCTTTTAACATGGAAACTAATAAAGTTAAGAATGAAGATACAGGAGAATATATGGCTGTTCCTGATTCGGCAAGAAAATATAAAGCAGATGGAGTTCCTACTATTGTGGTAGGAGATTATAATTATGGGGAAGGATCATCAAGAGAACATGCTGCTATGCAGCCTCGTCATTTAGGAGTAAGAGCTGTTTTGGTTAAATCCTTTGCAAGAATACATGAAACAAATTTAAAAAAGCAGGGGATGTTAGCTTTAACTTTTGCTAATCCCGAAGATTACGATAAAATTCAGGAAGATGATTTATTTAATTTTTTAGATTTAGATCAATTTTCTCCCGGAAAACCTATTACTATTGAATTAGTTCATTCTGATGGAACTAGAGAAAATATCATAGCTAATCATACTTATAATAATGGACAAATCGAATGGTTTAAGGCAGGTTCAGCATTAAATTTAATTAAGAAAAATGAGGGTAATATTTAATAAAAAATAAAAAAACAATCATAAAAAAACACCGGTTTATTCCGGTGTTTTTTCTTTTAATAATATAATGATTGATTACTGAAATTTTGTCATTTTTAAATAAACATTTAAACGTGTAAACAATGTGTACGTATCATTATTCATTAAACTTTTCTTTTAAAAATTGTCCGGTATAAGATTCTTTACATTTAATAATTTCTTCAGGAGTGCCTTGAAAGACAATATTTCCTCCGTTAATTCCGGCATCAGGGCCGATATCAACCAAATAATCTGCGCATTTGATGATATCCGGATGATGTTCAATAACCATTACACTGTGGCCTTTCTCAATTAATGCATTAAATGATTTTAGTAATTTATTTATGTCATCAAAATGCAAACCGGTACTTGGTTCATCAAAAATAAATAAGGTATTTTCGGAAGAATTACCTTTTACTAAAAATGATGCTAATTTAATTCGTTGAGCTTCTCCTCCGGATAGTGTACCGGATGATTGTCCCAGTTCCAAATAACCTAAGCCCACATCTTGTAAAGGTTGCAATTTGGTTGAAATTTTATCCTGGTTGTGTTCGTTGAAAAAGGCTATGGCCTCATCAATGGTCATTTCTAAAACATCAGCAATATTTTTACCTTCATATTTTACTTCCAAAACATCTTGCTTAAATCTTTTGCCATGACAGGTTTCGCATTCTAATTCAATATCTGCCATAAACTGCATTTCAACAGTTATAAATCCTTCTCCTAAACAAGTTTCACAACGTCCGCCCTCTACATTGAATGAAAAATGTTTCGGTTTGAAATTGTTAAGCTTACTTAGTTTTTGCTTGGAAAATAAATCGCGTATATCGTCAAAAGCTTTAACATAGGTGGCAGGATTAGATCGGGAAGATTTTCCGATTGGATTTTGGTCAATCAGTTCTAAATGTTTAATTTCCTTCCAATTTCCCTTTAATTCAGAAAAATTACCGGGCTTATCACCGTTTATTCCCAATTTTCTTTGTAATGCAGGAGTTAATATATTTTTCATTAAAGTACTTTTACCTGAACCGCTTACTCCGGTTATAACCGTTAAGCAGTGTAAAGGTAATTTAACATTAATGCCTTTTAAATTATTTTGTCTGGCTCCTGTTATTTCAATAAATTCTTTAGTTTTTCTTCGAGTTTTAGGTATTTCAATTTTCTTTTCACCATTTAAATATTCGGCGGTTAATGTATGGGTTTGCATCATTTCCGAATAAGTGCCAGAAAATACGACATTTCCTCCCAGACTACCGGCTTTTGGTCCAATATCAACCAAATAATCGGCAGCTTTCATAATATCCTCATCATGTTCAACTACAACCACGGTATTTCCCAGATCTCTTAATTTTTCCAGAACAGTAATTAAGCGGTTGGTATCTCTTCCATGTAGTCCGATACTAGGTTCATCTAAAATATAAATTGAACCTACTAAACTGCTTCCTAATGACGTTGCTAAATTAATTCGTTGAGATTCTCCCCCTGAGAGGGTATTAGAAGCTCGATTTAAAGTTAAATATCCCAAACCAACGTCTAAAAGAAATTCAATTCTGCTATTAATTTCAAAAAGTAATCGTTTAGCAATTTTTTGTTGATATTCGTTAAGTTTTAAATTTTTTATTATACCGTGTAATTGGTCAATAGGTAAATCAATCCAATCGTTAATCGAATATCCGTTAATTTTAACGTAATTGGTTTCAGGTCGTAAACGTTTTCCTTTGCATTCCGGGCATATAGTTTTGCCTCTATATCTGGAAAGCATTACTCTGTATTGAATTTTATACGTATTTTCTTCAACCATTTTGAAGAAGTGGTTCAGGCTGGGAAAACTAAGATCCCCTGTACCTTTCCATAAAATATCTTTTTGTTTATCTGTTAATTCGAAATAAGGTTTATGAATGGGAAAGTTGAATTTAGATGATTTCTTAATAAAATCATCTTTCCATTCACTCATTTTTTCCCCTCTCCATGCAACAACAGCATCTTCATAGATTGATAAATTTTTGTTAGGAATTACAAGGTCTTCATCAATACCTAATATTTTACCATATCCTTCACAAACCGGACAAGCTCCATAAGGATTATTAAAGCTAAAAAAATGTATGGTAGGCTCCAAAAACTTAATTCCGTCCAGTTCAAACGCATTAGAAAAAGTTTTAATTTCTTGGGTATCAACATTTTTAATGGAACAAGAGCCTTTGCCTTCGTAAAAAGCAATTTGAACACTATCAGCAAATCTTTGTAAGAATTCCTCATTATGTTCAACGGAAAAACGTTCAATAACTAAATTTATAGGGGTATTGCTATCCGGTACAAATCCAAAACTTTCCAAATCCTCAATAGTAGCAATATTTCCACCAACTTCCAACCTGACATATCCTTGGCCTTTCAATGTATTTAAAAATACTTTAAAATCTTTATCTACCGTAGTAATCGGAGCAGATAAGATGTATTTGCCACCTTCCGCTAAAGAGAGTATATAATCAATAACATCTGTAACCTCATCTTTTTTTACTTCTTGTCCTGATACGGGCGAATAGGTTTTACCAACACGAGAAAACAATAGTCTTAAATAATCATAAATTTCAGTAGAAGTTCCTACGGTTGATCTAGGATTTCCTGAAATAACTTTTTGTTGAATGGCAATTGCCGGAGCAAGTCCCTTAATGTCATCTACTTGAGGTTTCTCTAATTTTCCTAAAAATTGCCGCGCATAAGAGCTTAAGCTTTCCACATATCGTCTTTGACCTTCTGCGTATAAGGTATCAAAAGCCAGGGTAGATTTTCCACTTCCGGATACACCTGTTATTATGGTTAATTTATTTTTGGGAATGGAAACATCTATATTTCTAAGATTATGAAGATGTGCATTTTTTATGAAAACCACATCTTGATCTGGATGTGTTTTAATTTTATTATTTGTTTTCAAAAGTTTGTATTTGATTAGCTAAATTGAAAAGTAACGCTATTTTACTATAAATATAGTATATACAAAGGTAGGGAAATAAATAATTTTTAAAAAATGTAATTAGTATCGTATTAATTATAAAAAAAAACCATCCATCGGATGGTTTTTTCATTTTTTGATAACAATTTATGGAATCTATTATTTTGACAAGTCAACTGTTTCGGATACAGGTGCAGTTTTCATTACTGTTCTTATACCGTTTTTAGCATCGGTTTCAGAATCAAAATAAGAACTGGTCCCTACTAATTGTCCGTTTCCGGATTTTAAACTAAACATCCATTTTTTATTGGAAGCTTGTTTCACTTCAAAACGATCTTCATTTTTGGAATTTCTTTTTACTGAACTGATTCCTTTTTGACAATTTGTTTTTTGTGTATATCCATCACTTTCAAGAATAATTTGACCATTTTTTTCTTTTAATCTAAAGAAAAAAGCTCCTTCTTTGTCTTTGAAAATTTCAAACATATTGTTATACTATTTAGTGTTAATATGGCATAAGGTAGGAAAAAATCATGCCATTATTTTATAAACAAAACTATTCTGTATTTTTTTAACAATAGATAAAAAATGTGATAATTTCATAGGATAGGCTAAAATAAAGGATTGTAGCTTATTTTGAATAAAATTTATAATTTAAATTTTAACATTTTTTAAGATAATTTTTACAATGATGTACACAAAATTGTATACTGACATTTTTGCATTTTTCACTAGTTGCATGCAATTTTATATGATTTTAGTTTATCTTATATATACTTTATGGTTATATTTTTTCTTTGTAACTTTTATGTGTACAAAAATATGGTATTTTATCCATTATGTTATACTGTTAAAAAGTAATTATAATTTATGTTATTAAATTCATTAAAAATATGTGTAATTAAATTTTTGATAAAAGAATTTTGTTTATAATTTGCTTTATAGAAGACGTTTTATATGATAGGGTGTAAATATTATTATGATTAAATGTCCTAATTATTAGTTAGATATAATGCCATTTAATGGTAACGATTTTTTAGAAACGATTTATATTTGTAAAGAATAATATAAAATAATGGAGATAACCCCTTTACTGGAAGATTATATAGAAAAAAACAGTACAGAAGAACCGACTTTATTAAAAGAATTAAGGAGAGAAACGTATTTAAAAACGACACAACCACATATGTTGTCCGGTTTGTTGCAAGGAAGGCTGTTAAGTATGATTTCGAAATTAATTTCTCCCCATTTAATTGTTGAAATAGGAACTTTTACCGGATATTCAACATTATGTTTAGCTGAAGGACTTGCAGAGTCCGGTAAAATAATTACAGTAGATAATAATCGCGAAACGGCATATATACCTAAAAAATACTTTTTAAAATCAGAATACTCCCAAAAAATTAATTTTATTTTGGATGATGCTATAAATGTTTTACAAGAAATTAATCAGGAAATTGATATGATTTTTCTGGATGCCGATAAAAAGAATTATAGTAAGTATGTTGAGATAGTTAAGCCAAAGTTGCGTTCAGGGGGAATAATAATAGCAGATAATATTTTATGGAAGGGAAAGGTAGTTCAAGATTTTAAAGACAAAAAAACGGAATGTATAAGGGAATTCAATTCTTTTATAAGATCGGATTCATCACTAGAAGTGCTAATTTTACCTATTAGAGATGGTATAAGTATTGTTAGAAAAAAATAAATTTGCATTTATGAGTAAATCTATTTGTCAGGTAAGTGTTGCCCCAGTACGAAAAGAACCGTCTGATTCTTCAGAAATGGTTACTCAATTGTTGTTTGGTGAGCTATGTGAGATTTTAGAAGTGAAACAACAATGGGTTAAAATTAAAATCTATTTTGATGGCTATGAAGGATGGGTAGATTATAAACAGGTTTCCATTCTCAGTGAGATAGAATTTGCTAATTTTTCTCAAGATCATTCATATATATCAGAGCCTTTCAGCCTATTAATTTTAAATAATCAACCTTTTCCGGTTACTATTGGTGCAGAGGTTCACGGTGCTATTGAAAATAGCGTTTTTAAATTAGCTCCCGATAAACATTTTTTTATTGATGAAACTTTGTTAAAAGGAAAACAAAAAAAAGATCAAATTTTAGAATTGGCTTTTAAATACATAAATACTCCCTATTTGTGGGGTGGGAAAACAACCTATGGTATTGATTGCAGTGGCTTGGTTCAAATGGTTTATAAATTAGCCGGGTATAAATTACCTAGAGATGCCGGTCAACAAGCATTAGAAGGGCAAGTATTAAGTTTTATAGAAGAAGCAGAACCGGGAGATCTTGCTTTTTTTGAAAATCAGGATGGAAAAATTATACACGTGGGGTTTATACTTCCTGATCAGAAAATTCTACATGCCCACGGAAAAGTGCGCATTGACAATTTAGATTATACAGGAATTTTTAATTCAGATCTTAATAAATATACGCATCAGTTGCGTTTTATCAGAAGAATATTCTAAATGAAATTAAAATATTCAAAATATAAATTTGAAGTTGCACTGGATGAAGTAGGGAGGGGCTGTTTGGCCGGTCCTGTAGTTGCAGCAGCAATCGTGCTTCCTGAAGACTTTTTTAATGAAGAAATCAATGATTCCAAACAGCTAAGTGAAAGGAAAAGAAAAGAATTAGATAGTATTATTAGACAAAATGCAATTGATTATGCAATTGCAGAAGTTTCCCCACAAAAAATTGATGAAATTAATATTTTAAATGCCAGCTTTTTAGCTATGCATTTAGCTGTAGATAAATTAAAAGTTCAACCGGAATTTTTATTAATTGATGGAAATAGGTTCCATAAATATAAAGAAATACCGCATTTTTGTGCGATAAAGGGTGATGCTAATTATATGAATATAGCTGCTGCATCTATCTTGGCTAAAAATCACAGAGATTTTTTAATGGATAAATTCCATGAAGAATTTCCTGATTATTTATGGAAAAAGAACAAGGGATACCCAACGACTGCTCATAGACAAGCAATAAAAAATTATGGAATTACTTATCTTCATAGAAAGACTTTTAAACTGTTAGACGATCAATTATCCTTAAATTTCTGAATTAGAAAATTATTAGCTAATTCCTGTGAATATATAATTAACATAAATGTTATATCTTTACGACTTATAAAATCAATGGGATAAAATAAAAGTGGGTTATTTAAGATTAATAAGGGTCAAGCAATGGCTAAAAAATGTTTTTGTATTTCTTCCTATATTTTTTGCAGGTAAAATATTAGATATGAATTTATTGTTAAATTCAATAATCGCCTTTTTTTCGTTTTCATTTATAGCAAGTTCTATTTATATAATTAATGATTATACAGATATCGAAAAAGATAGGATGCATCCTGAAAAAAAAAATAGACCTTTAGCAGCCGGCAAGATACCAATTAATCATGCAATTATAGTATTTCTATTTCTAGTCATTGCATCCTATTTTTTTGGTTATTTTACTCATTCTTGGGGGGTAATTTTAATAATTTCTGTTTACTTTATAATGAATTTAGCTTATAGCTTTAAATTAAAGCAAATTGCTATTGTAGACGTAGTAATTATTTCTTTAGGGTTTTTACTAAGAATTTATATGGGGGGATTTGCAACAAATTTACCCATATCCGTGTGGGCAATATTAGTTACCTTTTTTTTAGCATTAGTTATGGCTTTAGGGAAAAGAAGGGGAGAATTAATAAACGTTCAATTAACAGGCGAAACTAGAAAAGCATTAGACGGATATAATCTACAATTTATAGATATTGCAATTACGATGGTTTCTACCTGTTTTGTCGTTTGTTATATTATGTATACCTTAGACCCTGTAATAAAAACGAACTTCCATTATTATATTATATATACTTCTTTATTTGCTGTTATTGGTATTCTAAGATATTTACAATTAACTTTTGTATATAATAAAACAGAATCACCTACCAAGGTGCTTTACAGAGATTTATTTCTTCAAATAGATTTAGCAATTTGGATCGTGATGATTTTTATACTAAAATATTTAAATTAAAAAGATGAGTAAAATTGAAAATAAAATAAATATAACTAATTGGGGGAAATATCCGGTAGTTAAAACTAATTTTCATATAACATCTGACGTAAAAGAAATAATAAAAATAATAAAAAATAGTACTTCAATTATTGCAAGGGGAAACGGAAGGTCCTATGGTGATAATTCGTTAAACAGCGATCATATTTTATCTACTCTGCGATTAAATAAATTTTTATCCTTTGATAGAGAAAATGGTATTTTTGAATGTGAATCCGGAGTTATTTTGTCTGATATTCTTGATGTAATTGTTCCGGAAGGTTATTTTTTACCTGTAACACCGGGTACTAAATTAATTACAGTTGGAGGAGCTATAGGATCTGATGTTCATGGAAAAAATAATCATTCAGAAGGTTGTTTTGGGGATTATTTAATTGATTTCAAAATAATCACCCAAGATGGAGAAATAAAAAAATGCTCCCGTGAGGAAAATTCCGATTTATTTTGGAATACCATTGGAGGTATGGGATTAACCGGTATCATTATTTCTGCTAAATTTACCTTAAAAAGAATACAGACAGCTTATATTAAACAAAAAGTTCTAAAAGCTGAAAACCTTGAGGAAATTTTTAAATTTTTCGAGGAAAGTGAAAACTGGACATATAGTGTAGCTTGGATTGATTGCCTACAAAAAGGCAACCAAATGGGGAGATCAATATTAATGGTGGGTGAACATGCAAAATTGTCTGAATTACCCACTCAATGGAAAGAAAATCCATTACAAACTAAGAAAAAATTAAAATTAAATGTTCCTTTTGATTTTCCGTCATTTGTATTGAATACATGGTCTGTTAAGGCTTTTAATTTTTTATATTATTTGAAACAAAGAAAAAAAATCATAAGTAATGTAGTAGACTATGATACATTTTTCTACCCTTTAGATGCGATAAACAATTGGAACAGAATTTATGGTAAAAATGGATTTATTCAATATCAATTTATAATACCTAAAAAAGTTGGTAAAGAGGGAATGACGGAGATTTTAAAAACCATAGCAAAAAGTGGCCAAGGTTCATTCCTTGCAGTTTTAAAATTATATAAAAAAGGAAATATAAATGCTCATAATTCGTTTCCTATTGACGGATACAGTTTAGCATTGGATTTTAAAATCAATAAAAAATTACCATTTTTAGTTAAGGAATTAGATGAAATAGTGGAACATTATGGGGGAAGGATTTATTTAGCCAAAGATTCCATGTCCAAAAAATCACTTATAGACTATGTCAAAGTTCCAGAAACAGGTAAATTTGATTCCTTACAAAGAAAAAGAATTACCAATTATTTATCTTGATAATGGTGGATTATAAGAAAGTTAAATATTGGATTCTCATCATAATTACATTATTAAGCATTGCTTTATTACCTTTGTTTTTGCCGTTTGGGGGTATTGCACCTGATTCAATATCTTATTTTAAGATTGCAAAAGATATACCCAATGGTAAAAGTAATTTGTTTCCTATCGGATATCCAATAGTTTTAAGAATTGGATATTTTATTACAAATGAGTTTTATTTTAGTTCTCGAATTATTAGTTGCCTAAGTTTTGCTGTTATAATTAGCTTCTCATATTTTAAAAAATTTTATTTTAAGGAGACGGCTTTACTGGTTACTTTTAAATTTATTATTTCTCTCTATATTCTTTCTATTTCTGAAAGTATTTTCTTAACATTTTTTTATATTTTAATCTTTTATTTAAATAAATTTTTGACAGAAAACAAGTTAAAATTTAAAATTATTTATCCGGCAGTTATCTTAAATGTATTTTTAACTTTAGTACGATATACAGGCTTATATATTTTTATAGCAATAACAATATACTTTATATGTTATACAATTAAATATAAGCTCTTCGATAAACTTATTTATAAAAATTATTTTTATTATTTGTTATTTTCATCTTTAGGAATCGGTATATATTTAATCTATAATTACCTGGAATTTGGAAGTTTTTTTGGTGAGCATATAAGATCAGCTCCCTCATTAGATAATCTATGGAAACATACATTAGATAATTTGTTAGGTGTACTAAATGTTGTTAATCCTATATTTTCAATTAAAATACTGGAACCGACGTCGGTAATAATTTTTTTAATGATAGGTATATTGTTAATAGATTTATTCTTCCTACTATCCTATATATGGTTTTATCGAATGCCTTTTAAAGGTAAAGTTACCACATTTCATCAATTATTACTGACTATAGGATGTATATATCTCATTTTAATGTTTATTTCAGAATTTACACAAGGAATAGAATCATTAAACACAAGAATGTTGGCCCCGGCATCTTTCTGTTTTTGTTTTTCATTTTTAATATTATTTTTTAAAACTTATCCCAACAAATTGCATTATATTTTTATGTTAAGCATTTTATCGTTAGCAATAAATATAATATATCAACTTAAATCGCCTGTAAATTACCTTTCTTATAGATCAAAAGTGATTAAAATTTTAAAAGAAAGAAAAAATCTAAAATATTTTTTAAACGATACGGGTAACGATCATGTTTCCATATATAAAATTCCATTACTTAATAAAAAATTTGAATACTTTCATCCTTATTTACAATCAGGTTATATAAATTCTAATATTGTAAGATCAATTAATCCTGATATCCAAACCATTCAAAAAGACAATTCAATTACAAATAAAAGTTTAATATTATACAATTCTGAAATAAAATGATAGTTCTAGGAGCAACTTCAGATATCTCTCAAGCATTTATTAATAAATTATTATCTGAAAATATAAACAGATATCCCAAAATATATTTAATAACGTCAAATCCGGAAGAAACTCAACGATTATCAAAGCATATTTTAATTAAGTTTAAACAAGATTCCGAAATTATAAATTTCGATCTAACTAAAGATGTTGATTATTCCGTATTTGATTCTATAGATTCGGATTTATTATTTTGTGCAACAGGTTTTTTAGGAAAAAATACAGAAGAGAGATTATATGATGAAAATAATACACAAAGGATTATTGAAATAAATTATTCTAAACTTGTACCATTAGTAAATTATTTTGCTCAAAAATTTGAAAATAAAAAATCAGGAACTATCATCGGATTATCATCTGTTGCCGGACTACGGGGTAGGCAAAGTAATTTTATTTACGGAAGTTCTAAAGCCGGATTTATGATTTATTTAGACGGTTTGCGTAATTATCTTTATCATAAAAATGTTCATGTTATGACCGTTCTTCCCGGATTTATGGATACCAAGATGACTTTGGGAATGGCATTACCTAAACTTCTAACCGCTTCACCGGAAAAAGCCGCAGACATTATTTATAAAGCATATAAGAAGAAAAAAAATAAAATTTATATTACGGGCATCTGGAGATATATAATGCTAATTGTAAGGAATATTCCTGAATTTATATTTAAAAAATTAAAAATGTAATTTATGATCATTTAAATTAATGAAAAAAATTTTATCATATTTTTCCTTAAAAGAAATTGATATATATTTAATTGCCTTTTTATGTATATCAACCTTATTTTTTAATTTTTTACTTATAAATTTATGTTTAAATCTCAAGATAGAATTTAACTTATTTGTTTTTCCTTTAGCTATAATTCTGTCCTATTTTTTAGCATTATTTAAATTTCCAACAAGCAAGGTAAATGGAACTATGTTTTATTTTACTGCTTTTGTAATAATTACTATAGTCATTAATAGCTTTATCATTGATTTTAGTCAGGATGGCATGTTATATCATAAAGGCATTATCTTGGAAATTAGTAAAAAATGGAATCCTATATACGAAGAGATGACAAAAGATATTCCTTTTCAATATGTATATAATCATTATGTAAAAGGAATAGAATTTTCGCAATATTCTGTTTTCTGTTTAACTCGTAATATTGAATCTTCCAAGGTTATCAATTTTTTATTTTTATTATCATCTTTATGTTTTACATATCTTAGTATCAAGAAAATATTTAATAAAAAAATATTTTCAGTAGCATTTACTTTGTTTTTAAATGCTAATCCTATTGTAATTAATCAACTATTTACCTTTTACGTAGATGGAATAATTTATTTATCATTATTAATAAGTTTGTCACTATTACTCTTAAAATCCTTTAATGAGAGATGTCCTTATTTAGACTTATTATTATTAATGATCGTTGTTTTATTTGTTAATATTAAGTTGACATCCTTTGTATTAGTATTTTTATTGTTCTTTTTTTACTTTATTTACTTATTAAATAAAGAAAGGATTAAAGAAATTATATATAATTTAAAATTATTAATACTTTTAGGTATAACAATAGGAATTGTTTCCTGGTATCCTTTTGGGCAAAATTTACTTAAAAAAGGAAATCCCATATATCCTGTTGTTGGAAAAAATAAAATTGATATTATTGAGCATCAAAGGCCGCCATCATTAAAAAATGATTTATCAATTATAGCTGCTTCTAAATCTCTATTTTATAGAGTAAACCATGCACCACATTCTTGGTCAAATGGTACTATAAATGAAAATATCGAAGAATTTAAAATACCATTTACCTTTAAATTTTATGAGATTAAATATTCATCAATAGCTTGTGCTAGAATTTCAGGATTCGGTTTCTGGTTTAGTGGAATTTTTATACTAGCAATTGTTTTATTTATAGCATTATGCTTTTATCTAAAAAAAGATCAAAGAAATTTAATGTTATTCTTTGTGATGTTTATTTGTACTAGCATCCTACCCTATATACAAGGGGCATGGTGGGCTCGTTTTATACCACAATTATGGATTTTTCCGATCTTTATTTTTTTTATATCTTATTATTTCGGAAATACAACATTAAAAGTTGTGAGCCAAATTGGTTTAGTTTTAGTTGCAATTAAGATTTTCATTATAGGAGGATATAACTATAGTAAAACAATATATAATAGTTATGAAAAAAGAAAATGTCTGTCTATGTTAAAAAAGTGTTTTGGCGATAAAACTATTAAAATAAAAGTTGATTATGATAGTGAAGAATTCTATTTTAAAGAATATGGGGTAAATGCTCAAGTTGTTTCGATAAAAGATTACGAAAAAGATAAAAAGAATTATTATTTATTTCAAAAATATTATTTTATTAAAAAAGATGGAGAATAATTGTTTATATATATTTGACTTTGATGGAACGTTAACAAACAAAGATACTTTATTTGATTTTTTACATTTTTCTTTTCCTCATAAATACAAAAAAGTCTTTATTAAATTTATTCCTTTATTTATATTGGTAAGATTTAAAATATTCGATGCAGGAAAAATTAAGCAAAAATTTATCTCTCAATTTTTAAAAGGTAAAACACGTTCAGAATTAGAAGAATTAGCTCAATATTATTTTGAAAGTAGGAGAAATACTATTATCAGGCCCAAGGCATTGGAATACATACGAGCGTTATCAAGAGAACCCAATAAATATATCGTCACAGCTTCCTTAGATCTATGGGTTAAGCCTTTCGCAAAATATTTAGGATTACGTTTGATTGCTACAGAAGCAGAATATATTGATGGAGTTTTTACCGGTAAATTTGCTACACCTAATTGTAATTATAAACAGAAAGTAGTTAGAATAATTAGTGAAATACAATTAGCCCATTATTCCAAAATATACGCATTTGGAGATAGTAAAGGAGATAAAAATATGTTAGAACTTGCGACAGATCCTTTTTATCGTCATTTTGAATAAAAATGTAGAAAGTTCAGAAAAAAAATCTATTAGTACAATTCCTGATTTAATCCGATATGCCGAATATTTTTATAAGTTTATAGTAACTCCAATAGAACCATGGCTGCCTAGCTCTGCAAATGCACCAAATTTATCATCGAAGAAATAACGATACCCAATATGTACACCTATACCAAAACCGTCATTTCTTCCTCCTATATTTATTCCGGGATATAAGTCCATAGCATGAGGAAGGTCTAAGAGGTCATTTAAATGAAAATTAGCCCGTCCATAAATAAAAAAATTATCATCATCGGCACTCCAATAAAAATCGGTACCCCCACCAATGGAAAGCCAATCCATTATTCCGTAATCATAAGTAGCAGTAATTCCGGTTCCATATCCGAACGCATTAATTCCTAACTGTACTTTTTGGTCTCCAATACCTCTAAAACTCTGAGCATGGGAAAAGGAAATCAGCCCTAAAAAATAAAAAAGTACTATTAATTTTTTCATTATGTATGGTTCAGGTTATTCGTCTATTTCTAAGATATCGTTAATAAATGAGCAAGATACTTTAAATCGTAAGGGTTCTTCTTGAGTAATAAAATCTTCACAATAGCCTTGCCATATAAGTTTTAAATTACCCTGTTCATCTTTACCGAATTTCAATTCATTATTGTCAGTTTCCAAATCTTCTTCATCATTTATATTCAGATTTGTATAGTATAATTCTTCTACTTCTCCGTTTTCATTTTCTTTTTCTTCATATGAAGGTATTTGAAATGATTTTCCGCAAAGTTGCTGTATAGTTTTTACTGGAATCTCGAAGTCTTCAATGGAAAAAGACACTTGCGGGTATTCATTTTGATATGAGTCTTCCTCTACATGGTCTAAATCATCATCTGATTCTATTTCAACTACTAATGTATTTTTCATGTTAAGAAAAACAACCTTACAAAAACATTTCCTGATGTGATACACTAAGGTTTCATCAGGATGATAAAACTTAATAAGCCCTTTCATCTATTTGTTATATAACGTGTTGCAAAAATATATATTGTGTTATTTTATAAAATTTATTTACTTAAAATAAAAACTATTTTATTCAATTCCTTTAAGGATAAAATATGATTTTTTTCCTCGTTGAAGTAAAACGTATTTTCCTTGAATTAAATTTGATTCATTAATAATAAAATCATCGCTAACTTTTTCTTGATTAACAGAAATTGATTTTTCCTTTAGAGCTCTTTTAGCTTCATTTTTTGAAGATAAAAAACCGCTTATTTCTGATAATGCATCAAGAATTGAAATTCCGTTTTTAAGAATATTTAAAGAAACTTCTTTTTGCGGAACCCCTTCAAATAAAGATAAAAAAGTAGTTTCATCTAAAGATAGGAAATCTTCCTTAGTTGATTTCCCAAACAAAATAGAGGAAGCTTTAATGGCCTTATTCGTTTCTACCTTACCATGAACCCAACGGGTAACATCTTCAGCTAATTTTTTTTGTAAAATCCTAAGGGATGGATTTTCATTATGATTTCTAATTAATGATTCAATTTCATCCTTGGAGAGGAATGTATATATTTTTATATATTTTTCAGCATCAATATCTGTAATATTTAACCAGAATTGATAAAATTTAAAAACGGAAGTTCTATTTACATCTAACCAAACATTTTCACCTCCTTCACTTTTACCGAATTTAGTACCATTAGCCTTTGTAGTTAGTGGACAAGTTAAAGCAAAAGCTTCTTCACCGATTTTTTTTCTAATAAGTTCCGTTCCTGTAGTCAAATTTCCCCATTGGTCAGAACCACCCATTTGAAGTTTAACCCCTTTTTCTTTGTATAAATGATAAAAATCAAAACCTTGTAAAAGTTGATATGTAAATTCTGTAAAAGACATACCCTCTTGATATTCACCGTTTAATCTTTTTTTGACGGAATCTTTAGCCATCATATAATTAACAGTTATGTGCTTTCCAATATCACGGGCAAAGTCTAAAAAGGTAACATCCTTCATCCAGTCATAATTATTAACCAATATGGCAGCATTTGACTTGTTACTGTCAAAGTCTAAAAATCGTTCTAATTGAGATTTTATTCCTAAAATGTGCTTTTGTAAAGTTTCACTATCCAGTAAATTGCGCTCTGTGCTTTTTCCGGATGGATCACCGATCATACCTGTGGAACCACCCACTAAAGCAACAGGCTTATGACCATGTCTTTGAAAATGAACTAAAAGTAAGATAGGCACCAGGCTTCCTACATGAAGAGAATCTGCAGTCGGATCAAAACCAATATAACCCAGCGTCATTTCCTTATTTAATTGTTCTTCTGTTCCCGGGATTATATTATGAATTAATCCCCTCCAAGTTAACTCTTCAATAAAAGAATTCATATGTTAGATTTTTCAACAGGCAAATTTATAATTTTTCGATGAATATGTTCCATTTATAAGCATAAATTATACTTTTTTTACGGTTTTAACTAAACAAATTAAATATATATTATAATATTTAATATCACATTGGTTTACTTATAATGAATACCTATGAGCCGCTGTATATTCAGCAAAGAAGGCGTAAAAACTATTTATTGTATTTTTGATCCAAAAAAAAATGAGAATGTTATTTGTAGATAATAAAAACAATTACAATCCCGAAATTAATTTAGCTATTGAAGAGTATCTTGTAATGAACTTGCCAATTGAGGAAGATTCATATCTTCTTTTCTATATAAATGATCCTTCCATAATCATAGGAAAACACCAAAACACTATAGAAGAAATCAATACTGAATATGTAGAAGAAAAAAACATAAAAGTAGTTAGGAGGTTATCGGGAGGAGGAGCTGTGTATCACGATAGAGGTAATTTAAATTTTAGTTTTATTACCAAAAATGATGGTAATAGTTTTTCAAATTATCAAAAATATTTACATCCGGTACTAGAAGCGTTGAAGCAAATGGGAGTCAATGCGGAAATTAAGGGAAGGAATGACATAGTAGTGGAAGGAAAAAAAATAAGCGGAAATGCTCAATTTGCCACTAACAAAAGAATGTTTACCCATGGAACACTATTATTCAACAGCAACATGGATGAAGTTGTTAACTCTTTAAAGGTAAGAAAAGATAAAATTGAATCGAAAGGAATTAAATCAATCCGAAGCAGAGTAGCCAATATATCTGATTTTGTCACAACAGATTTAACCATAGAAGAATTTAGAGATAAATTACTACTTTCAATTTTTAATGTAGATAAAACAGAAGATGTCAATAAATATGAATTGACGGAAACAGATTGGGAACAAATAAATAAAATTTCACATCAAAGGTATTCAAATTGGGATTGGAATTACGGACGTTCTCCCAAATTTTATATGGAAAGAAGTCAACGGTTTCCAATAGGTTCCATTGATTTAAAATTAAATGTAGAAGAAGGAAACATTACTGCAATTAAAATATACGGAGATTTTTTCGGAGTGGGAGACCTTGAAGATATAGAGAACAGATTATTAGGAAAAAAATACACAAAAGCTTCCGTTGCCGATTTATTAAAAGATATTGATCTATCAACATATTTTGGGAAAATCACACTTGATGAATTTCTTACCTTAATATATTGATAAATCGGGGATCTTAAAGAAAGGTATAATTCTGTATGTTTTGACGCAATTATTATCCAATTCAAGATGCGTTAAATCTATCATATAATTAGTGTATTTTTGTAAAAAGTTAAAAAATAGAAGAAAAACAGATGAAAAATTGGATTGAGGCCGCTAGATTAAGAACGTTACCGCTTTCATTAAGTGGAATCATTTTAGGAGGATTACTTGCCAAATGGAAAGGGAATTTTGATGGAATTATTTTTGGACTTTCTTGTCTTACAACCATATTATTTCAAATATTGTCCAATTTTGCCAATGATTATGGAGATGGAACCAAAGGAACCGATAATGAGTTACGAGTTGGTCCGGTTCGTGCTATTCAATCGGGAGCTATTACGCAACAATCCATGTTTCGTGCAATTTTAATTACTGTATTTCTATCCCTACTTTCTTCAATAGTTCTGCTTTGGTGTGCTTTTATCCCCAATTATAAAAGTGAATTTTTTATATTCATTGGTTTGGGAATTGCTTGTGTATTGGCGGCTATATTTTATACTATGGGAAAAAAGCCCTACGGATATATGGGATTAGGGGATTTTTTTGTTTTCATTTTTTTTGGATGGGTTTCTGTTTTAGGAAGTGAATTTCTTTATACAAAGTCTTTTACTTGGGATAATTTGCTTCCCGCCTCTGCAATTGGTTTATTTAGTGTAGCTGTTTTGAATCTAAATAATATGAGAGACATTGAATCGGATAGAATCAGCCATAAAAAAACGCTGGCATTACGATTAGGATTTCAAAATGCAAAGTATTATCAAATGGTACTAATGAATCTTCCTTTTATTCTTTGTCTCATTTTCCTGTTAATACATCAGAAAGAATTTGTTATAAAATTAGATAGTTGGTCATCATTAAAACCATTTTTATTCTTTATACTATTTATTCCGAATACTATAGTACGCAGAAAAATTCTTTACACCCAAAACCCCAAAGATTTAGATTTATACTTAAAACCTACAGCATTGTTAGCCTTATGTTTTTCCGTTTTCTTTGGAATGGGATTAAGCCTTTAAAAAACTATACATGAAAAATAACATAAAACACATATTCTTTGATCTTGATAATACGCTTTGGGATACAGATAAAAATTCAAAGTTAACTCTTAAAAATATTTATGAAAATTTAAAAATTGAAGAAAGATATCAATTACAATTTTCAGATTTTTATACAAGTTATTACAACAGGAATGAAAATCTTTGGTCCTTATATAGGCAAGATAAGGTAAGCAAAGCAGATATATTGGAAAAAAGATTCAAGGATACGTTTTTGGAATTTCGTATAAATGATCCTGAAATTTGGGATTATTTTAATGCCAATTTTTTAACTCAGATCATGGAAAACAATAATTTAATTGAGTATGCAGAGGAAATTTTGAAATATCTAAAAACAAATGGTTACCAATTACATGTTGTTTCCAATGGCTTTATACAACAAACCGAACAAAAAGTTCAAAAAACTTGTATTAAAGATTATATAACCACCCTAACCAGCGGAGAAGAAATAAATAAAAGAAAGCCTGCTAAAGAAGTATTTGAATTAGGCCTTAAAAAAGCCCATGCATTAGAGAATGAATCCGCGTTTATCGGAGATGATTGGGAAGCAGATGTATTAGGTTCTCAAAGAATAGGGATGTTTCCGGTCTATTTTAATTACAAAAAAGAAGAGCATCATAAAAGTGCAGAGATTCCCATAATTGAAAATTTGTTAGAGTTAAAAAATATCTTTTAAATAGATATTATGATAGAAGTTTATACAGACGGAGCTTCTTCTGGAAATCCGGGAAAAGGAGGGTATGGCATAATAATGAAGCTGAAAGGAACTTCATATGAAAAAAACTTTTCAGAAGGATTTCGCTTAACTACAAATAATAGAATGGAATTATTGGCCGTGATTATTGCTTTGGAAAAAATTAACAAACCCGATCAAGAAGTTGAAATATATTCTGATTCAAAATATGTAGTCGATGCCGTTAATAATAAATGGATTTATGGTTGGGAGAAAAAAAGATTTGAAAAAGTTAAAAATCCTGATCTATGGATTCGATTTATTAAAATATACAGAAAACATAAAGTAACTTTCCACTGGGTAAAGGGTCATCATGGGCATTTTTACAATGAAAAGGCGGATCAGTTGGCAACTACTGCAGCTAAAGGAGAAAATTTGTCAATTGATATAGGGTATGAAAATCTTATATCAGACAACAATAATATTTTTTAATTAAATAGTCTAAACCGTTAGAAAAATAATTTGTTAATAAATTAGTAAATAACGTGTTAAAAAAATGTTCATAATTTTATAAATTAGCACAAAGATTATTAAAAAATAAGATATATGAAAAGTAAAATGGTAATCTATGTGTTCGGATTGATGTTATTTTCATTTATAACATCTTGTGTATCTTACGAGGCTACTTCTTCATATAAAAAATCAAAACATCCTCATTCGAAAAGATATACTTATAATTCCAATAAAACAAATAAACATATTTCAAACTCAAAACCATCGCATAAATCACCCCATATTTCCAAACCGATAAAGAAAGAATCGAATTCAGAATCAAAAAAATACGGAGTTCATAAAAATATAAAATCTACGGATGTTATTTTGGTTCTAAAAGAAGCAGAAAAATATAAAGGGACACCTTATAAATATGGAGGAAACACATTGAGTGGCATAGATTGTTCCGGTTTAGTTTGCAATGCTTACCAAAGAATAGATGTAAAGTTACCAAGACGTTCCATAGATATGTCTAATGCAGGAAAAGATGTAAGTATCTCTCGAATAAAAGAAGGTGATTTATTATTTTTTAATACAGGGGGGAGCTCAATAAATCATGTAGGTATAGTCTATAACATATCCGGTTCAGGCGAAATTACATTCATACATGCCTCAACATCTAAAGGGGTTATAATTAGTTCTCTCGAAGAAACTTATTGGAAAAATAAATTTAAAAAAGCACAAAGGATACTTTAAGTTAAAGTAAAAATATTGTTTAGAATAACAAGCTTGCCAGCCGTATAATTCGAAGTTTATTATATAAAAAAACCTTTTAATCTTTAATACGATTAAAAGGTTTTATAGTATTATCATTTTGATGAAATAAAAATCTTTACGATTTAAATTTCGACCAATAATTTCTTAGCTATAATACTGCGCTTTAAGCTCTTTAACTTTTGCGTCAGATAAATACTCATCATAGCTCATATAGCGGTCAATGATACCTTTAGGGGTTAATTCAATGATTCTGTTACAAACAGTAGATAATAATTCATGGTCATGAGAAGAAAGTAAAATAGTACCCTTAAAATTTGTTAACGAGTTGTTAAGAGCCGTAATACTTTCCAAGTCTAAATGGTTGGTAGGCTCATCAAGAAGTAAAACATTAGCTTTAAATAACATCATTCTTGAAAACATACAACGCATTTTTTCACCTCCCGAAAGAACTTTGCAAGATTTTAAAGCTTCATCACCACTAAATAGCATTTTACCTAAAAATCCTCGGATATATTCTTCATGTCTTTCCTCATCTGTATTCACATACTGACGAAGCCAATCTACAAGGTTATCGTCCGATTGAAAATATTTAGTATTATCTAAAGGAAGGTAACTTTGCTTAGTAGTTATACCCCAAGAATAACTCCCTTTATCAGGTTCTGACTCTCCGGATAATATTTGAAAAAATTCGGTAATAGCCAAAGAATTTCTGGAAAGAACGGCAACTTTATCCCCCTTTTTTAGGTTCAAGTCAATATTGCTGAATAACAATTCACTATCTTTAGTTTTTTCCAATCCTTTAACGTCCAATATTTGATCCCCGGCTTCACGTTCTTGTTCAAAAATAATTGCCGGATATCTTCTTGAAGACGGCTTGATATCTTCAATATTCAATTTTTCGATCATTTTTTTACGAGCCGTGGCCTGTTTTGCTTTAGCAACATTAGAACTAAACCTAGAAATAAACTCTTGAAGTTCTTTCTTTTTTTCCTCAGCCTTTTTGTTTTGTTGAGCTCTTTGACGGGCAGCTAATTGACTGGCCTCA
The DNA here is from genome assembly GCF_002964915.1 of Apibacter sp. wkB309. Taxonomy (NCBI): domain Bacteria; kingdom Pseudomonadati; phylum Bacteroidota; class Flavobacteriia; order Flavobacteriales; family Weeksellaceae; genus Apibacter; species Apibacter sp. wkB309. The sequence continues at coordinate 163,830 of NZ_PSZL01000001.1, read as the reverse complement.
TACCAAAAAGAATAGTTACCGGTATATAAATTTAATTTTCCGAAATCTAAATCGCAGGTATGAGTACAAACTGCATCCAAAAAGTGACGGTCGTGCGAAACAACAATTACAGTATTTTCGTATCCCGCCAAGAAATCTTCTAACCAAGATATGGTTTCAATGTCTAAATCATTCGTAGGCTCATCAAGAATAAGAACATCAGGATTTCCGAATAAAGCTTGAGCAAGTAATACTCTTACTTTGCCAGCATTTTCCAATTCAGACATCATTTTATAATGTGCATCGTCTTTTATTCCAAGATTAGATAATAAAGTTCCAGCGTCAGACTCAGCATTCCATCCCCCCATTTCTTCATAAATAATACCTAGTTCTCCCGCTTTAACTCCATCTTCATCAGAAAAATCAGGTTTGGCATATAAAGCATCCATTTCCTCCTTTATGTGGAAAAGCTTCTGATTCCCTTTAATAACCGTTTCCAGTACAGGATATGCATCATAAGCAAAGTGATTTTGTTCCAATACAGACATCCTTTTATCTGTTTCAAGGCTTACACTTCCTGTAGTCGGTTCAACATCGCCGGATAGAATTTTCAAAAATGTAGATTTTCCTGCTCCATTAGCTCCAATAATTCCATAACAGTTTCCTTTCGTAAATTTTACATTAACCTCATCAAAGAGTACTCTTTTTCCAAATTGTAAAGATAAATTTGATACTGTAAGCATATACTTTAATAAATTTGTACAAAAGTAGTAAGAAAAACTTTGATTATGAAATTTGAAAATAAAGTAAATATACTGAATAGAAAAGCTAGATTTAACTATGAATTATTGGATAAATATGAGGCAGGAATAGTTTTACATGGTACTGAGATAAAATCTATTAGATTAGGGAAAGCAAGTATTGCAGAGAGTTTTTGTCAGATTATTAATGGCGAATTATATGTAATAAATATGACCATTGACGAATATTATTACGGAACTCGTTATAATCATACAATAAAAAGGGAAAGAAAACTGTTATTACATAAAAAGGAAATTAACAAACTGTTAAGAAAAACTAAAGAAACAGGATTAACGATTGTTCCTACAAAATTGTATATCAATGAAAAAGGAATTGCGAAGATCCAAGTATATCTTGCGAAAGGGAAAAAATTATATGACAAAAGAGAAGCGATAAAAGAAAGAGAATCCAAACGAAATATTAACAGAATGGTAAAGAAATATTAATTTTTTCTTGGGAGTTAGATAATAAAAATGTTACTTTGCAACCTAAAAATTAGATTTTTATATATGAAAAAGTTCAATTTGTTACTTACAGGATTGGCTACAACGTTAGCAACTACTGTATTTGCTCAAAACATTTCGGATAAGTGGTATATCGGGATTGGAGCTCATGCGGTAGACTATACTTCTGTTCGTGGTATCTTTGACGGATATTTTGATACCGATGATTATAGTATTGTACCACCGTTGTCTAAATTAACAGTAGCTAGAAGCATAGCTAAAAACTTTGCAGTTGACTTGCAAGCTTCAATTGGAGAAATAGACAATAAGAGATTAAAAATTAAAGATGAATTCTTTGTTTTAGCAGGATTAGGTATTAGATATACCCCATTAAGTGAATCCAAATCTTTAAAATGGTTAGATCCATACGTTAGAGTAGGAGCAAATTACCACAAATATTCTTATAAAGGAATTAAAATCGTTGAAAACGACCCAACTACTCACTTAGACGCTTACGATGATGATTATAATCCTAAGAAAAATTATAAACTTGGAGGTAAATTTACAGGAAAAGATGATATGTTTGTATTAAATGGAGGTGTTGGTATTAACTTTTGGTTAACAAAAAACTTTGGTTTAAACATTGAATCACAATATAACTGGGTAACTAATCAGTCAAAAGATTATTCAGATTTCTTCCAACATTCAGCTTCAATCATATTCAAATTTGGAGCGAAAAAAGAAGAGCCACTTCCGCCGCCTCCACCTGTTGAAGCACCAAGTGATAGAGATGGGGACGGTATTCCAGACGATCAAGACAGATGTCCGGATACACCTGGATTACCACAATTCCAAGGATGTCCTGATACAGATGGAGACGGTATTCCGGACGATCAAGACAGATGTCCGAATGCAGCAGGACCTGCACAATTCCAAGGATGTCCTGATACAGACGGCGACGGTATTCCTGACGTAGACGATGGTTGTCCAACCGTAAAAGGACCAATTGAAAACAACGGTTGTCCTTGGGAAACGAAAGACGTTACTTTCAGATTAAAAAATATCAACTTTGAATTTAACAGTTCTAAATTAACAGCAGAATCTTTACCATTAGTAAAAGATGCAGCTAAATTATTAAAAGATGAAAGTTTTGATGGTAAAAAATTCTTTGTAGACGGACATACCGACAGAGTAGGATCTGTAGCCGTAAACAATAGAATATCAAAACAAAGAGCACAATCCGTAGTTAACGAATTAGTTAATGAAGGTGTAGAAAAAGATAGATTGATAGCTAGAGGCTTTGGAAAAACAGAATTATTATGTAAACAAGCAGATATCAATACTAAAAAAGACGAAGAAGGAAATATACTATATCCTGACCAAGAATCTTGTGACAGATCTAATAGAAGAGTGGTAGTTTTAGATCAAGCAGGAGATAAAGTTTCCGTAACTAAAGAAGTGAAAATTAAGAAATAATTGATCTACAAATAAAAAAACCATCCTTATTAGGATGGTTTTTTTATATATTGGAATAGAATTTGTTTAGTAGAATAAAATAAATCATAGTAGTAAGAAATTAATATGAAAAAATTTAAATTATTGATTACAATAGGAGCTGTTATAATGGCCATTGTAACTAAAGCTCAAAATACTACAGAAAAGTGGTATGTAGGGATAGGGATGCATGCTACTGACCATACGTCAGTGCGTGGTATCTTTGACGGATATTTTGATACCGATGATTATAGTTTTTCTTTTCCATTATCAAAATTAACTGTAGCAAGAAGTATTGGTAAAAACTTTGCAGTTGATTTACAAGCTTCAATAAGTGATATGGATAACAAAAGATTAAAAATAAAAGACGAATTTTTTGTTTTAGCAGGTTTAGGTCTTAGATTTACTCCACTTAGTGAGTCAAAATCATTAAGATGGCTGGACCCATATGTGAGAGTAGGTGCCAACTATCACAAATATTCTTATAAAGGAATTAAAATTGTTGAGGATGATCCATCTACTCACTTAGACGCTTATGATGATGATTATAACTCAGATAAAAATTATAAGTTAGGAGGTAAATTTACAGGAAAAGATGATATGTTTGTGTTAAACGGTGGTGTAGGTATTAACTTTTGGTTTACCAGAAACTTTGGTTTAAACATAGAATCTCAATATAACTGGGTAACTAATCAATCAAAAGATTATTCTGACTTCTTTCAACACTCAGCATCTTTAATATTTAAATTTGGAGCTAAGAAAGAACAACCATTACCACCACCTCCGGTAGCACCGAGCGATAGAGATGGAGACGGTATACCAGATGATCAAGACAGATGTCCGGATACACCTGGATTACCACAATTCCAAGGATGTCCTGATACAGATGGAGACGGTATTCCGGACGATCAAGACAGATGTCCGAATGCAGCAGGACCAGCACAATTCCAAGGATGTCCTGACACAGATGGAGACGGTATCCCTGATATTGATGATAATTGTCCAACAGTAAAAGGACCAGTTGATAATAATGGTTGTCCTTGGGAAACTAAAGACGTTACATTCAAATTAAAAAATATCAACTTTGAATTTAACAGCTCTAAATTAACAGCAGAATCTTTACCATTAGTTAACGATGCTGCAAAAATGTTAAATGACGGAAGTTTTGATGGTAAAAAATTCTTTGTAGACGGACATACCGACAGAGTAGGTTCTGTAGCCGTAAACAATAGAATATCAAAACAAAGAGCACAATCTGTAGTTAACGAATTAGTTAAAAATGGAGTAAGCAAAGATAGATTGATAGCAAGAGGATTCGGTAAATCAGAATTGTTATGTAAACAACATGATATCAATGCTAAGAAAGACGATAAAGGAAATATTCTTTATCCGGATCAAGAAACTTGTGATAGAGAAAACAGAAGAGTTGTGATCTTAGATCAAACCGGTTCAAAAGTATCAATTACAGAAGAAGTTAAAGTAAAAACTCCTAGTCACAGAAGAAGATAATTTACTAAACAAACTTTTATAATAAAAAAGTCATCCAAATCTTGGATGACTTTTTTTATTAATTACTTATAAATGCTTTATAGAATTATACAAACATTTAAAATGATTTATAAAAAAATAATAGCTGTTAAAGATATTTTAAAGATAAAAAATAAGCTCATTTAAAATGTTTTTTTAATAGGGATAATACCGGTTAACAAAATCTATTTTAGTTAACTTTGTAATTAAATTATAAATAACGTGAAAATAATAGCAGTTATTCCTGCAAGATATGCAGCCTCTCGTTTCCCTGCAAAGCTGATGGGTATGTTAGGGGAAAAAACAGTCATTCGGTCAACCTATGAAAATGCAATCAAAACCAATCTTTTTTCAGATGTATTTGTAGTAACTGATTCCGAAATCATTCATAATGAAATTACCAGAAACGGAGGTAAAGCCATTATGAGTAAAAAGGAACATGAGACAGGAAGTGATCGAATTGCAGAAGCTGTTGAAAATTTAGACTGCGATATCATCATAAACATACAAGGAGATGAACCTTTTGTAAAAACCGAACCGTTAGCAAGGCTAATTGAAGTATTTAAGAAAGATCAAGAAAATAAAATAGATGTTGCTACCTTGATTCGTAAAATGGACGATTGGAATTTAATTGAAGATTCTAATTATGTAAAAGTAGTTAAAGACCAAAATGACTTTGCACTATATTTTTCGCGTTCAGTTATACCATATCCTCGAGAAAAATCATTTCAGGCGGATTACTATGAGCATGTAGGCGTATATGCTTTTCGTAAACAAGCCTTACTAGATTTTGCAAAATTACCGATGTTACAAAACGAACAAGCAGAAAAGGTTGAGTGCATACGATATTTAGAATATGGCATGAAAATTAAAGTAATAGAGACTGATTTTGTAGGAGTTGAAATAGACACTCCGGAGGATTTGGAAAAAGCAAATGAAATATTAAAAAAACAGATAAACGAGAAAAATTAAAAATATGAAATTCAGAAATTTCCCAATGGTTCCCCGTGTAATTTATGGACGTGGAAGCTTTGATCAAACTTCAGAAATTATTGAAGAGAAAAGAAATAAAGATTATCCATTTATTTTTTTAGTAGATAAAGTGTTTGAAGGAAAAGAATTAGCAAAAAGAATTCCCTTAAAAGGAAAAGATAAAATTATATTTATAGATACTACTGATGAACCCAAAACCAAAGGAATTGATGCGATTAGAGATTCATTAAAAGAGGAATATGGAACTGTTTCCGGAGTTATTGGTATAGGTGGAGGAAGTGTAATGGATTCGGCAAAAGCTGTTGCAATCATGATGAATAGTGAAGGGTCTTCTTCGCAATATCAAGGGTGGGATTTAGTGAAAAATCCGGCTGTATATCATGTAGGTATACCAACAATTAGTGGTACAGGTGCAGAAGTTTCCAGAACTTGTATATTAACCGGACCGGAAAGAAAATTAGGTATTAATTCAGACTTTACCCCTTTTGATCAAGTCATATTGGATCCTTCTTTAGTAAAAGGAGTAGAAAAAAATCAAGCTTTTTTTACCGGTATGGATTGTTATATTCATTGCATTGAGTCTTTAACAGGAACATATCTTAATGCTTTCAGCAAAAGTTATGGAGAAAAAGCATTAGAACTTTGCCAAAAAGTATATGTTCATAAATCTGAATGGGATGATGAGTCTGATGAAGATTTAATGATGGCATCTTGGCATGGAGGAATGAGCATCGCTTATTCACAAGTAGGAATTGCTCATGCGGTGAGTTACGGACTTTCTTATTTACTAGGAACTCATCATGGAGTAGGTAATTGCATTGTTTTTGACCGATTAGAAGAGTATTATCCTGAAGGAGTTAAGGAATTTAAATATATGGTTGAAAAAAATCAGATTGAAATTCCACAAGGTGTATGCAAAGGATTATCTGATGAACAATTCAATACCATGATTAATGTTTCTTATGGAATGGCTCCGCTTTGGGAAAATGCATTAGGTAAAGATTGGCAGAAAATAATGACTAAAGAAAAATTAAGAGCACTTTACGAAGAAATGTAATACCATTACTCGAAAGATAATAATTCAATTAATGCAAAGATATAAATTGAAGAAAAATGTAATTCCAGGATAACTTTATAGTTGCCTGGAATTTTTTTACAGTCAACCCATTTTAATTTTTATATGAAGAAACTTTTTTTTGTTTTGCTGATATTCCTTTTGAACATATGTTATTCTCAGACGGTAGAAGAAATAATTAAAAAGCATTTGGAAGTTACCGGAGGAACAGATCATTGGAAAGAATTGAATTCAATAATAATTAAAGGAGATATAATTTTAGGATTAAATGAGTCATATCCTATAGAAATTTATCAGCAGAGACCGAATCTTAATAAAACTTGTATAGAAATACAAGGAAAAAAAATTATTTTAAATGCTTACAACGGAAAGAAAGCTATACAATATAACTTTCAAACGAATTCCCTTGAAGAAGATAATAATTACGTTCCTGAAGCATTTGAATCAGATTTAATTGATTATTCTGCAAAAGGGTTTCTTCCTATATTTCTCGGAGAAGAACGTATTGATAATAAGAATTGTTATAAAATTAAGCTAACTAATAACAGAGAATCAGAAATTTATTATTTTGATAAAACCAGCTATCAATTAATTAGAGAAGATACTTCAAATGAAAGTAAATTATATTCAAACTTTAAATTAGTCTCTGGACTAATCTTTCCGTATCGTTTGGTTGTTAAAAACAAGGAGGATGACTCAGAATTTATTCTTGTATTTAAATCGCTTGAAATTAACAAGATCATTCCTGAAAAAGAATTTAAATTTTAAGAATAAAGAAAAATTTAAAGCACTCTCATAAATATATAAAAGAGTGCTTTATTTATTTTAGCTTAAAGGATTACTTCTTAATAACATTTTTGGATATAGAATTACCATTCCCCGTAATATTTATGGTATATATACCCGCAGGATAATTAGTAAGATCTATAGAAAAAAGCTTATTTTTTTCAACTTTTGAAAATAATAAGCTACCGGCCAAATTATAAACTTTAACGTGGCTTGTATTTCCTCTAAATTGAATAACACCTAAATCGATAGTAAAAACTCCTTCAGAAGGATTAGGGAAAACTTTAAATGTTGAGGTTTCTGAAAAATTTTCATCGGTTTGGAGTTGCTTATAATTCAAACTGCATAAATTCAAAGAAAAAGAATTTAATGTACCAACATCGTTAGCATAATGATCTGCTACTCCTAATAGCCATTCACCGCTATATTTTTTCTTATAAAGTGAATGAATTGCATTACGAGGTTTAATCGTACCTGTAGTAGGAGAAGAACAGTTTACGGCAGCTCCGTTATCATCAAAAGTAACTTTTAAATCTGAATAATATTCACATGAATGATTCCATAAAACAGTTGATTTATAATCCGGACCGGAGTCTTGTAAAACGATGTATAAATCATTAATATTTGGATGATCTATATCAACAGATACCTGTAAATTAATTAATTCATCATAATTCTCATTTTCAGGAATAATAATTCCCATGGTAGCAAAATCAGAATTTAAATGATCACCATTTCCGTCAGGAATCGGAATCGGAGAAAAGTTTGGCATATATTTTTTACAAATTACTTCCGATTCATACCCTATTGAAAAATATTCGGTTAAGGCAAAATAAATATTATTACTAGCCTCAATCATTAATTTTGCTTTTTTAGCAACAAGATCAACAGGTAAATCCACAGTTGCATTTCCCGAATTAGGAATATGATCAGCCAGAGGAGTAATAGTTTGCCCCTCATCCGTAACTAATGAAATATTCACATATTGTGTATTAAATGGCTGTGCTGTTGTATTAGCAACATTCCATGCTACTTTAATTGAACTTCCTTTCTTAGCAATATAATCAGCGGTAGGAAATGTTGCGATAAATGGCCCCCCGCTATCAGAAACCATAACTTCTTTAGTAACAATCTTAGTCTGAGGTTTATTAAGATTATTGTCACGCACGGTTACAGTAAAATTTAGGACTCTTTTGACGTTAGAAACAGTCTCCCAAGTATTTGGAGAGTAACTATCGGTAGTTAAAGCGGGAAAATATCTTCTGGTAGATGAAGTCGGTATAAAAGATCTGAATATAGGACCGGATCTTTGTGAAGAATCGACTCGAATAACATTCTTACGAGCATTATCAATTTGTTCCCAACAAAAAGTCAGCTCATCCCCGTCAGGATCTGTTGTTCCTTCTGCATCCAAGTAAAACCGTGTCCCTATAGGAATGGTCACACTAGAGGGACCTACATTTACTACGGGGGGATGATTAGGAATTTGATTGATTGTTCCACAGATTTTACGCTGTAGATTTCTATTAATTTGCTGAATACTTGCAGAATGAAAATAAGCATCCGAACTTAATTGTACATTGGCAGATGTAATACCGGCATATCCCATTATTGTACTTCCGCTTCCCGGTTCAATATTAACCCCTTTATTTTCAAGCCAACACGAAAAAGTATGATTAGCTCCCAGCTGATGTCCCATTTCATGAGCTACGTAATCAATATCAAAATGATCTCCTGACGGATTGTTATTTGAGGGAGAAGTTATCCCACTACCTTTTCCTAAAGAAGTGGGAATTCCATTTTGATCCATCAAAGGACTGACACAAATACACCCTATGCACCCGGCATTTCCTCCTCCACCATTACCGCCAAAAAGATGGCCAATATCATAGTTATTTTCTCCAACCACAGCTGTTAATGTTCTTTGAAGTTCAATATTCCAGATATCCATTAAAGAAGAATCGGAATAAGGGTCCGTATTTGGATCTTCATAAATAAGAGAAATATTATTAATCATTTTAAGATTTACAGCTAGATCTTTTTCCAAAATACCATTCACTCGGGTTAAGGTGATATTTATTTGTTGTAAAGCTCCGGTTACGCTACCAAAATGTTGAGTATATTCACCGGTTACTGAAAGAGCTAATCTATATGTGCGAAATTTTCGATCACTCGATATAATTTTATAGGAACTTGATTCTTCCGAATTAATTTCATCAACCGTATTACAATTAAAATCATTAAATATATTTTCCTTTCTAATACGAACTGAATAAACTTCTCCATCGGTTGTATAAGGATCAATGAGCTGAATGCTACCTGTATTATCCATAATCATTGAATTGAACTGATTGGGAGAAATACTAAATCGAATATATTTATTTGTATCGTCTAAACCGATTCCTGCGTATGAATACAATTCGTATTTATTTTCAATTTCTTCATCCATTACAGGAGCATGATAAACCGAAAATCTTTCTATTTTTCCTTCGGATGTTGGAACGTATACTATTGCAGGAGCATGGTTAGTACCTCTTAATGAGGCCGAATTTAATTGTTTTTTCAAAGAATAAAAATCAACGGTATATAGTTCTTCAATAGGTAAATTGATATTTTCACTTTTTATCTTCTTTCCTGTTAAGCTTGTTCTCTTCCAATAATTTTGTGCTGAAAGAGGAATACTGAACATAAAAACACTAATAATTAATAAGAAAATTTTCATGTATTTCTATTTTTTATGTTATTGTAAAAACAAAAATATATATTATAAATTAATAAGCAATAATATTAATGTTTATTTATGATTATTAATTATAAAATTATAAATTATAATTTTGCTATTAACATTTTTTAAAAAAGAGATAAAATGAAAGCGGTTTTTTTTGATTTATAGTATAGTATAAAACAAAATCATCAAGGTAAAAAATATAATAAAGTCAATAAATGGGGGTGTTTAATTTTAAGAGATAAAATTAGTCTATTTGTTAAAAATAAGGTATATGGAGTTTCAAATTATTTTAAAATGAGAAATTATTCATTGAGAAGTAACTTATATCGCCTTTTAATAAAATGAAAACCTTATTATAAATTAAAATTACATAAATATTCTTGCCCAGCTTTCTTTAAGAGGAAGTCTAAATTTTTCTTCAAATTCTTTAGAAGTACTTATAGCAAGGTTATAAATATAGGTTTCAGGAGAAATTTGAGCGGATTTGATTTTTTCCTTGAAAGAATTCATAGGAACAGTAGTAATTTCCCCTTTATCATCTTCATAGCTTACCCATAATCGGTTTAAAAGATCTAATTGATATTTTTGATCAATTTGTCTAATGCATTGATTCAATTTATCGATAGAACATCCGGTGGCTTTCGCTTGATTTTCATCAACCGCTATAATTATGAATTTATTTTTAATAATTGTAAGCTCAGATTTTAAATCAGCACCATGTGCCGCCCATGTTTTCAAAAAGTCAGTAAGAGTTTTGTTGATATCTTGAATTTCTTCAAGGGTAAGGAATCTTCTAGATTGAAAAATCCAGAGCTTAGAAAAATTATTCATAATATATATTAGAGGTAAACTTTACCTGTATTATTAATGTGAGAATTAGGATACAAATTTAAAAATTAATTTCTCAATTAAGAGTAAACTATTAGAAATAAATAGTAAATTTATAAAGAGTTTTGTTGTGAGTCATTAAGCTAAGCAAATTTTTCAAGAGTAGATAAAATTTAATTTAGGGCTGTATATGGATTTTGATTTTCATAGAATTAATAAAGATTTTAAAAAGATTAATACGAATATTAGAGTCTATAGTGATCTTCTTATAGAAAAATCTTTAGATGTTTGGAATATAAAAACTAAAGTTGGTTTATTCTTTTTTTCATTAGGTATTGCATTATTAGGCACCTATTTTCTTTCTCCACAAGAGTTTACTAAAGCTCAAGAATACACTCTGTTCATTCTGATGTTTTCGATACTTCTATGGGTTACCGAAGCAATCCCCCCCTTTGCTGTAGGGATTCTGATCACAGGTTTTCTCATATATACCATGGGGAATATAGAAGGATCAACAATCGATCCGAAAACTATTTCTAATACATGGTCTGATAGTGTTATATGGATTTTCTTGGGAGGATTTTTTCTTAGTGAAAGTATGAGAAAAACAGGAATAGATATTTCTTTATTTAGGGGTACCATATCTATTTTTGGTAGTAAGCCGTCGCATATGTTGTTAGGAATTATGCTAACTACTTCCTGTTTATCATTAATTATATCCAATACGGCAACATCAGCCATGATTTTGGCAGCTGTTATGCCTTTTTTAGACAGAGAAGGTAAAGATTCGCCCATGACAAAAGCAATATTAATAAGTATACCGGCTTCGGCAACTTTTGCAGGAATGGGCAGCTTAATATCTTCTCCTCCCAATTTGATTGTAGTAGACGTTTTGAAATCCAAAGGTATTGAGGTTTCTTTTTTTGATTGGATGATCTTGGGTTTGCCCGTAGCTATAGTTTTGTTATTGTTTTTTTGGATTTTGCTTAAGCAAAAATATACTTCTAAAGTTGAAAAAATTAATTTAAATTTCTTAGAAGAATTAGCCCCGATTCCCAAAAAGATCAGATTACAAAGGTTTTTTGTAATACTAATTTTATTTATAACCGTTTTCTTTTGGATGATGGGTTCAAAATTGAAAATTCCAAGTGCAGCCACTTCAGGAATTCCTATTGTTTTCCTTCCTATGTTAGGGATTATAACGGCTGAGGATATAAGAAAGCTTCCGTGGGATACTTTAATGTTGGTCGCCGGTGGATTATCACTAGGGATTGCAATAAAGGAATTGCTGGCGCCCTATTATTCCGAATTATTGGGAGATGCATCGTTTAATGAATATTTAATGATGATGATTTTTGCTGTAGTGACTGTGATTTTTTCAAACATAATGAGTAGTACGGCTACAGCAACCATCGTTATAAATATTGCTGCGGTGGTACTTCCTCCGGAACAAATACTGCCGATCGGTTTAGTAGTTGGTCTTTGTGCTTCGTGCGGACTATTCCTACCCGTGTCAACACCTCCCAATGCAATAGTATACAGTACAGGAATGCTTAAACAATCAGACTTTTATTTTGGAGGTTTTTATGCCGCAATAGTAGGAACTGTAGTAATCATGGCTTGGGTGTTATTTTTGCAAAATTTTACGGGGTATTTTGAGATGGTCTTAACAAGCAGATAAATAAAATTATATTTACTTAACATATATTTTAAGAAATATTTAAAACAATAATCTGTCAACTTGGCATATAAAGTTTTATCTTTGCAGACTATTTTTATTTTGATTTAGTAATATCCCGGTACTTTTTTTCGTAGGGAACGTTTAAATATGGAAAAAGAAATTATAGAAGGAAGACAAGGAGAAATCTTAATACAAGAAAGTTCTATTAAAAACACAAAAAAAATGTTTTTAGAAAGCTATGGTTGTCAAATGAATTTTTCTGATAGTGAAATAGTAGCTTCAATACTTAGTAACGAAGGATATAATACCACCTCTCAACTGGAAGAAGCAGATTTAGTTCTTCTCAATACTTGCTCTATTCGTGAAAAAGCAGAGCAAACGGTAAGAAAAAGACTTTCTCAATTTAATGCCATAAAAAGAAAAAAGCCGGATCTAGTTATAGGCGTTCTCGGCTGCATGGCAGAAAGATTAAAAACAAAGTTTTTGGAAGAAGAGCATTTGGTTGATCTAGTGGTAGGTCCCGATGCATACAGAGATCTTCCGAACTTATTGAAAAATACGGATGATGGAAGAAATGCCATTAATGTACTTTTATCAAAAGAAGAGACCTATGCAGATATAAGTCCGATACGCTTAGGCGGAAATGGAGTTACAGCTTTTGTGTCCATAACCCGAGGATGTGATAATATGTGTACATTCTGTGTGGTTCCTTTTACAAGAGGAAGAGAACGCAGTAGAGATCCACATTCAATTCTTAAAGAATGTAAAGAGTTGAGAGAAAACGGATATAAAGAAATTACACTTTTAGGACAAAATATAGATAGTTACTTATGGTATGGAGGAGGTCCTAAAAAAGATTTCTTAAAAGCTAGTGAATTGCAAAGGGCAACAGCGATAAATTTTGCACAATTATTGAACATGGTAGCTGAAGCTTGTCCTGAAATTAGAATAAGATTTTCAACGTCTAATCCGCAAGACATGCATGAAGAAGTATTGCACGTAATGGCTAAATATGATAACATTTGCAAATACATCCATTTACCAGTTCAAAGTGGGAGCACTACAGTTTTGCAGCGAATGAATCGTCAACACACACGTGAAGAATATATTAATTTAGTGGATAAAATAAGGGAAATCGTACCTGACTGCGCGATTTCACATGATATCATAGCAGGTTTTTGTGGAGAAACGGAAGAAGAGCATCAAGAAACCTTATCTCTAATGAAATATGCAAAATACGATTTCGGATACATGTTTGCTTATTCAGAACGTCCCGGTACGCTAGCTCATAAAAAAATGGAAGACGATGTACCTGCGGAAATAAAGTCAAGAAGACTTAAAGAAATTATAAATCTTCAACAAGAACTTTCATTAGAAAGAATGAAAACGTATACTAACAAGGTACACGAAGTTTTGATAGAGGGAACCAGTAAAAAAAGTAAAGATCAATGGTACGGAAGGATTTCTCAAAATGCAGTGGTTGTTTTTACTAAAACAGATCAAACAAAAGTTGGAGATTTTGTTAATGTATTGGTAAATGATTGCACTTCAGCTACCTTGATAGGAGAGATCGCATAACATAAATATTATGGATTCATTACAGGCAATAAAACAAAGATTCGGAATAATTGGAAATAACCTAGCACTTAACAGGGCTTTAGAAAAAGCTATGCAAGTAGCACCTACAGATATTTCTGTTTTGGTAATTGGAGAAAGCGGGGTAGGGAAAGAGTTTATTCCTAAAATAATTCATAATCTTTCACCAAGAAAACATAAACAATATATTGCTGTTAATTGTGGAGCAATTCCTGAAGGGACTATAGATTCAGAACTTTTTGGTCACGAAAAAGGAGCTTTTACGGGTGCAGATAAAGTTCGTAAAGGATATTTTGAAGTAGCAGATGGAGGAACTATTTTTTTAGATGAAGTAGGAGAATTGCCTTTGCAAACGCAAGTTCGTTTATTAAGAGTGTTGGAAAGTGGTGAATTTATGAAAGTCGGATCATCTACTATTCAAAAAACAAATATAAGAATTGTAGCTGCGACTAATGTTAATTTATTAGAAGCAATTAAAAAAGGCAGATTCAGGGAAGATTTATATTACAGGTTAAATACAGTACAGATTGATATACCTGCTTTAAGGGAAAGGAAGGATGATATTCCTTTACTCTTCAGAAAATTTGCAGTTGACTTTTCAGAAAAATATAGAATGCCTTCAGTGAGTTTATCAGAAGAAGCCATGTCCTATATTCAAAATTATTATTGGCCGGGAAATATCCGTCAATTAAGAAATTTTACCGAACAAATTACGGTGGTGGAAACCAACAGAAATTTGTCTATAGATAAGGTAAAAGAATATTTAAAAGATATTCCACAAACCACGTCTTTAGTAAACTTTTCCAAGCAAAATGAAAATCATTCCGATTTTTCCAGTGAAAGGGAAATATTATATAAGTTTTTATTTGATATGAAAAAAGATCTCAACGATTTGAAAGCGTTGACTTTAGAGCTCATTAAAAATAAAGGCGATTTGATGCTAAACTCAAATGATCAGGATCTTTTCCAACGAGTATATAAAGATTATGATATTCCTAAATCGGGAGATTCTCTTGTTTACTATGATGAAAAACCCGTCATACCGACTGTTCCTTCATCAGTTAATGAGTATCACGAAATTTTGGATGACTACGAATATGAAGATGTGTCCAACAATTCGGAATCTTTATCTTTACAAAGAAAGGAAGAGGAACTTATTAAAAAAGCTTTAGAAAAGTATAATGGAAAACGTAAATTAGCAGCAAAAGAGTTGGGAATTTCGGAAAGAACATTATATAGAAAAATAAAACAATATGATATTGAAGAATAAAATCATATTACTCATAATAGGAATTTTTTTTATATCTTTGTCCGGATGTTATTCATTCACAGGGGCTTCTTTGGATCCCGATATAAAAACTATAGAAATAAAATCATTTCCTAATTATTCAGCTTATCAAAGCCCGAATTTAAGTGTAGATTTTACTACCGCCTTACAAAGTAGATTTAATCAAAGAACGAAGCTTGTAGAGACTAATATAGATCCGGATATCATTTTAGAAGGAGAAATAACTAACTTTTCAACTAGTCCGGTAAATATACAAAGTAATTCCGACGAAGCAACGCAAAACAGATTAACGATAAGCGTTTCTGTTAGATACGAAAATAAAAAGCAGCCTGAAAAGAGTTTCGAAAAAACTTTTTCCGATTATGAAGATTATTCTAGCAAAGAATTATTGATTAACGTTCAAGATGATCTTGCCCAGAAAATCAATCAAAGAATTATTGATCAAATATTTTTAGCGATAGTAGCCGATTGGTAAATTATGGATAATAGTAGAATTATACAGTTAATAGAAAACCCTGAAAAACTTAAATTTTCCGATAAGAATTATGTGGAAGATTTAATAACTCACTATCCATTTTCTCAATCATTTCATTTAATTTATTTAAATTGGAAAAATAGATATGTATCAGAACCGTTAACTAATGAAGATATTAAAAAGGTTTCAATTTATACGAACTATCGAGAATTAATAAAAAAAACCATTGATACTAACAAGAAGTTAATAGAACCAATTACAGCAGAGGAATTGATCGATAAAAAAGAAGATGAAATTTTACAAGCAGATAATAATAAATTTGAAGAAACTATAGTTCTTGAAAATATTGTTAGTAATGAATTTATGGAAGAGGATAGCAGCTTAACCCAATTGAAAGCAATAGATTCAAATTCTGAAATTATAAATGAACAAAAAATATCCGAAGAATTAGTAAGTAACAACAATATAGAAATTGAACATATAGAAGATCATTCTAAAATTCAATTACTTTTAACTAATGAAGATAATAAGGATAATAAGAAAATCTTTTTAAACAGTGATGTCTCCTATACCAATATAGAAAAGTTAGGAATATCACATTTATTTACTTCAAGCTTAGAAAAAGAAAATGAAGAAAATTTCGAGAATAAAGAAAAAAGTACTGAAATTGAACATTCGAAAATTGAAGAAGAAGTAAAGGAAGATTTGGTTGGTAATGAAATCAATGAAATTCAGTTAAGCGAACCAAGTATTGAAAACAAACAAGAGGAAATTACTTTGGAATCGGACAAATTAACTTTTAATCAATGGATATCACTTTCCAAGCAAAAAAAAGCTTTAAAATCTGAAAAAGTAATACCACAACAAGAAAAACAAAATAGCATTATTTCAAATTTTATTGAAAATAATCCCAAGATAAAACCGGTTGCAAAAGACACGAAATATAGTAAAGACGTAGAATTTAAAAAAGAAGAAATTCAGGATATTGCAAATTTAATGACTATTACCTTAGCTCAATTATATGTAGAGCAAGGTAAATATGATACAGCCTTAACAGCTTTTAAGATATTAAGTTTGAAATATCCAGAAAAAAGTAGTTATTTTGCCTCGGAAATAAGAAGAATAAAAAAGATAAAAAATTCAAAATAATATGACAGCAGTATATGGAATACTAATGATATTTATCATTATCGCATGCGTTTTGCTAATATTAGTTGTTTTGTCGCAAAATCCAAAAGGAGGAGGTTTAAGTTCAACTTTCGGAGGTAGTGGAACACAAATGTTCGGTGTTCAGAAAACAAATGATTTTATGGAGAAGGCAACTTGGACCTTAGGAGGAGTAATAGTAGTATTGTCAATTTTTGCATCGGTATTGATTGCAAAGCCAACTATATATACATCAACTCCAACCCAAAACTCAAAACAGTCTTCAACCCCTCAACAAGAACAGGCTTTGCCTAAAACTAACGTTAAGTAAAAATATACTTGTAATAATTAACACTAAAAATAGTATTAACAAAGTTCTTAAAAATTTATTGTTGTGTTAGGAAGAAGGCAAATTAGAGAAAAAATTCTACAGGTTCTGTATGCGTATAATATAAGTGGGAATGAGTTAGAATATGTTGAAAATAGAATGTTCCAGTCTATAGATGAGATATATGATTTATATATATATCAACTAAATCTTCTATTGGCTGTGAGAGATTATGCTCTTGAAGTAATAGAAAGGAAAAAGCAAAAACGTTTTGCCACAGATGAGGAAAAAAATCCTAATCTTAAGTTTGTTAATAATAAGATATTTGAGCTGTTAGAGAAAAACAAAGCTAGAAAAGAGTATTCGGACAAACATTTAGAATTATCGTGGCATTTAAATAATAATTATCCGGCAATTATCTTTAAAAAATTTCAAACATCGCGAAGTTATTTAGAGTATATGCAAAGTAAAGAAACAGATTTTGAGTCGGAAAAAAAAGTATTGCTTAAACTGTTTTTAAAGCATATAGCAGATAATGACATCATGTATGAATGGTTTGAGGAATTAAAACTTTCTTGGGCAGATGATGTTCATATTGCCAATAATATGACCCTGAAGACTATCAAGTCTATTGAGGAAGGAGCACCCTTTGATACATTAATTCAAGTTTTAAAATCGGATGAGGGTATTTTATTTGCAAAAAATTTATTCAGGACCACGGTTAAACACTATCCGGAAAGTTTAAAATTAATTGAAAAAAGATCAAATAACTGGGAGTTGGATAGAATTGCGGAAATAGATAAAATCATATTGGCAATGGGATTTACAGAACTCAATTATTTCCCTCAAGTTCCGGCTAAAGTTGTTATTAATGAATGTATTGAATTAGCAAAAGTTTATTCTAGCGCTAAAAGTAATGTATTTATTAATGGTATTTTAGACAGATATGCTAGAGATATGAATAAAGTTTAAACATCCTGAAAAATGAAAAAGTCAGCAGTAATATTTTTATTAATAGGTATGTTATTCACCATCGGTTGCAAAAAAGAAAATTCTTCTCAAAAGCAAATCAAAAGTACCGTACAGGATAATACGAATACTAAAAATACTCATGGTGTACCCAAAATAACCGAAGAATCTATTATAAAATTTAATGAAGATACGTATGATTTTAAGGATATAAAAAGGGGACAAGAAGTCTCCCATGTTTTTAAATTTACCAATGTTGGAAAACGTCCTTTATTAATTTCGGAAGTACGTCCTTCCTGTGGATGTACCACTCCCAAATATACTAAAGAACCCGTATATCCGGGCAAGAAAGGAGAAATTACAGTGACTTTTGATTCTTCAAATTTTGAAGGAGAAGTACTTAAAACAATAGCTGTTTCAGGAAATTTTGAAACTAAAGTAATTAAATTTCAAGCAAAAGTTAATTAAAAATAAATTTAAATAAAAATGTTAACAATAATTTTACAAGCAAAAGGAGGGTTTATGGAACAAGCAGGAGCATTCCTTCCCCTAGTCCTTCTATTTGTGGTGTTTTACTTCTTTTTTATTAGGCCGCAAACAAAAAGACAAAAACAAGAAAAGAATTTTCAAGATAATATAGCTAAAGGAACAAGAATAGTTACCACTTCCGGTATTCATGGAAAAGTTGCGGAAATAATGGATGATGGACTTATTATTGAAACTATGGCGGGAAAAATAAAAATCGAAAAATCAGCAATTTCCAGAGAATTGTCTATAGCAAGATATCCGGAAAATGCACCTGCAAAGAAGTAAACGATTATAAATAAATCATAAAGCATATTCTATATACCATAGAATATGCTTTTTAATTATATAAAATGAAAGTAGTAGTAGGTTTATCGGGAGGAGTAGATTCAAGTGTTGCAGCATATTTATTGCAACAACAAGGTCATGAAGTTATAGGTCTATTCATGAAGAACTGGAACGATTCTGAATTTACACTGGAAGATGAATGTCCATGGGTAGAAGATAGCAATGATGCATTGCTAATAGCTCAAAAACTTGATATTCCCTATCAAGTCATAGACCTTTCTGAAATATATAAAGAAAGAATAGTTGATTACATGTTTCATGAATACGAATCAGGACGTACCCCTAATCCGGATGTGTTATGCAACAGAGAAATCAAGTTTGATATATTTCTTAAAACGGCTTTATCTTTAGGAGCAGATAAAGTGGCAACCGGTCATTATGCCCGTGTTCATTCATTGAATAATGAAGGCCAAACAATTTATCAGCTTTTGGCAGGTAAAGATTCCAACAAAGACCAATCCTATTTTTTATGTCAACTTAACCAATACCAGCTTTCCAAAACCTTATTTCCTATAGGAGATTTAACCAAGCCGGAAGTAAGGAAAATTGCAAGTGAAATTGGTTTAGTCTCTGCAAATAAAAAGGATTCTCAAGGATTATGTTTTATTGGGAAAATAAGATTGCCTGACTTTTTACAACAAAAATTAAAACCTAAAAAAGGAAATCTGGTTGAAATTTTTTCAGATAATCCTATATACAAAAAAGAAGAACAATCATTTCCAACTAAAAAAGAAGAATTAATTTATTTGTCAACTCCTTTTAAGTATACTATAGAGGATGGCAAAGTGATCGGTGAACATTCAGGAGCGCATTATTATACCATCGGTCAAAGAAAAGGCTTAGGAATAGGAGGGCATATCGAACCATGCTTTGTATTAGATACCGATGTGCAAAACAATACAATCTATGTAGGTGAGGGTAAAAATCATCCTGGATTATTTAGAAAGGCCTTATTTATAGATCAAAATGAAGTGCATTGGGTTAGAGAAGACCTACAAATGAAGATAGGAGAAACGATGAGTGTTCAAGTCAGAATAAGATATAGACAATCTTTGCAAGAGGCAGTTTTGCATCAATTTGAAGAAGGAATTTTCATTGAATTCGAAAATTTGCAATCAGCTATTACCCGAGGGCAATTTGCGGCTTGGTATGTTGAAGACGAATTAATCGGAAGTGGAGTAATTTCTTGATTATAATCAGTAGTATTAATCAAAAATTAATTTTAAAATATCTAAAGAAATAGGTTTTTTAAAATTAGACAAATGCATTTCATAATAAGTTATTATTTCTGAAAGCATTTGTTTACGCTGTGAATTAGTAAAGCAATTTTTTAAAGAGTTAAAATCATAAGAAAGTAATTGCTTCCATAAATGAGCATTTTCTTCTCTTGAAACAGTGTCAGCTTTTAATGAAAAAATACCCTCTTTAATATTAAAATAAGGAAATTCTGAATCGTTTTCTAAGGGATAAAACCCAATATATTTCGAAAAATGCAGTAAAAAATAAAGATGGAAATCAGAAAAGTAACTGTCTTTTGCATCTAAATCAATTAAACTGCTTTTAATAAAATTATATAAAGATGTGTCCTGTGCTTCCTCGTTTTTTAGCGTTTGGTTCACCATTTCTCCAATAAATGTTATTATCGAAGACTTGATAATATTTGTATGAATGGTATTGAAAATATGAGCTTGATGAATTTCTTTAATCAACTCTAAAGAATGGTTTTTTTTAGAATAAAAAGTAACTTCAATTTCATTAAATAAAAAGATAAAATGGCTTTTTCTATTTTTTTTAGAAAAAGAATTTTTTAAAATAAAGCTTTTATAACCAAAATTTTCGGTATAGCATTTTACAATAAGGGAAGAATCTCCATACTTTAAAAAAGACAATACTATAGCTCTAGTAGTTTCAATCATTTCTTTTAAACTTAGCGAATAATTGCGATTTTGGTTGTAGCATGTTTTTTCCCTTCAGAATTGCTCATTAAAACTAAATAAATCCCTGAAGCAACAGGTTTACCATTAAAATTAGTTCCATTCCAAGTTGCAACGCCTCCGGGTGCTTTAGTCTCATACACCAGGTTACCCGCTACGTCAGTAATTTTAACAAAAGCATCATGGGCTAATCCGCGTATCGTGATATTTCCTGTATAACCGGGTCTAACCGGATTAGGATAGGCAACAATTTCTCCAAAATCATCTCCAGAATCAATAATGTCTCCTCTGTAAGAAACAATACCTGAAGGAGTAACAAAATAAACTTCTCCGGTCTTATCGATTTGTATATCCGTAATAAGATTAGAAGGTAAAGGAGAATTTTCTTCCGTAAATCTATTTAAAAGAGTTGTTCCGTCTTCCGATAAGTAAAAAACTCCTGAACTATGTGTACCAATCCATTTTCTGTTAGCGCCGTCGGTTTTTATTGCTGTAACCTTAGTTTCTCGTAAGACTTCTTCACCTAAACCGTTTTGAGTAATAATAATTCTTTCGGTATTATAGTTTCCTGATTCTAATGATTGATAAGGATTTCTAAAAATACGAAGACCGCTGTCGGTTCCTATCCAAGCAGTTTCGAATTTATCTAATTCTACGCATAATATATTATTAGAAGGTAAGTTTCCGCTATTTTTATTGGAATCTATTAAATAAATATTATCATCAGACGTAGTAAGTGGGGTTCGGTTATATTTATATACAACTAGTCCGTTGTTTCTTGGAGAAGGAACCCATATATATCCTTGGGAATCAATATACGGATTCATAGCTCCTCCGGCCAAGTTAAATCTTTTAGGTAAAAGACTTAAAAATTTAAATTGATCATTAGGCGTTTTTATGATAATGGCATTATTGAAACCGTTGTTAGATTCCGCAGCAAATGATTGAACCATAATTAAGTTACCATTGGAATCAAAGTCACCGCCAACTAATCGCTCATATTCAATTATAGGTGAATTGGTCCGATTATAAATAATTTTCATCTGATCATTAACCATTTTTATCAATCCATTACTATAGGAGACAACGAAAACTTCACGAGTATTGTTAATATTAGGTATAACTTTCATAATATACCGCTCGTTATTAATACTCTTAGAATCTATATGATTCCATTTTTGACCGTTAAAATGATAAAAACCATAAGAGTTGGGATTCAATTCGAAATAATTATCAATATTTCTTCCTCCCGGTGCTACCCATAATTGATTATCATAGATAGTTAATGAATAAGAACGGTTATTAAACGGGCCGTCCGGAACCAGGTATGAGTTATTTCTAATAAGACCTTTTAATTGAGTTCCTGCATAAAAAATTCCATTTGAGTAAAAACCGGTGGTAAGATCATCTGAAAATTCCATAGATTTTAAAACTTGAAAAGATTCATTTAGTACAACCAATTTATTTTTTTGGACCAATAAATAGCCCCCATCAATAGAAATAATATCTTTTAAATCAATGTAATTACCTTTATTTTGCCAACTAACCCCTTCATCATCACTTTTATAAATGGTTTGGTTGGAGCTTATAAGTAAAGATGTATTATTTTTAATTATTTGATTAAAATTATTTCCTGAATTGGTAAGATTCCAAGCAGTAAAATTTGGAACTAAATGATCGATGGGATGAGAATAAACCCCATTAGTTGAAGCGGCAAATATTTTATTATTAACAATTACACTTTCCTGCACTTTATAATAGTTAAGACCTTGTTTAAAATAACAAGTTTCTTTAAATTCAAGCTTCTTTAAATCAAATAAAGTAATTCCAAAGTCCATGGAAAGTACCGCATAATCACCTTCAGTATATATATGATTAATTCTTTTATTTCCTTGATAATTTCGATCAAAAGGAATATCCACAATTAAATGGATCATGTCTTGCTTAACTATGTCCAATTTACCGGATTTATAGCCAACGAGTAAAGCTTTATTATCGGAATTATAAGCGAAAGCAGTAATATTAACTTCGTGAAGACCATTAGCTTTTGAAAATTTCTTAATTTCTCCGGTTGTTTCATTATAAGAGTACAAACCGTTTTGAGTTGCACTGAAAATAAGATTGTCAACTTTTTGAATAGCTTTAATATTAAAATAAGAAAAATAATCTTTCCATCTGGTATTTTGACTATTGCAAAGACCGGTAAAAATTAATAAAATTAAAAAACTAAGCTTTTTCATAGAAATTATATGTAATGCTTGTAAAATTAATAGATTTATGGGAAAAATATCTCATAACAGATTTATTTTATTTAAAAATAAAATTGGATTATAATCTTTGAATTTTAGAAATTTCTTTTCAGTAAAATTTCATGAAGCAATTGGAATAATTGTTATTAATTGAAGTTGAAAGACTCAACCTTGAAAAATAACAATTATTTTTGTGCATTATAATAAGTTAGAAAATAAAATTAAGATTATTTTAAATTAAAACAGAATTTAACTTAATTAAAATTTTAAGGTATTTACTTTATAAAGCGGGAAAATTAGAGGAGTTGAAGACTCATTGATCTAGAGATATATACAATAACTTAAATAAAACGATAAAATGTTCAGGAGATATTTGTTAAATTAAAAATATTTTTTAAATTTGCAACCCTATTTAGGGCGATTTTTTAATAAAGGAAAAATAAGAAAAGTGAATACACTAAGTTACAAAACCATATCGGCAAATAAAGAGACTGCAAATAAAGAGTGGTTACTTATTGATGCAGAAGGACAAAAATTAGGTCGTTTAGCTTCTAAAATAGCTAAAATTTTGCGAGGGAAACACAAAACAAATTTTACTCCACATGCAGATTGTGGTGATAATATTGTTGTTATCAATGCAGGAAAAGTTGTTTTATCCGGAGATAAAACAGATCAAAAAGAATATGTAAGACATACAGGATATCCCGGTGGACAAAAATTTTCAAGTGTTGCCGAAGTTAAGGTAAAGGATTCTAGGAGATTGTTGGAGTATGCAGTGAAAGGTATGCTTCCTAAAAATAAATTAGGAAGAAAAGTACTTAAAAATTTATACTTATATGAAGGAGTAGAGCATGAACAAGTAGCTCAACAACCTAAAACATTTGATATTAACGCTTTCATCTAAAAAATAATGGCAGTTACACATAAAATAGGAAGAAGAAAAACATCTGTTGCAAGAGTATATCTTTCTGAAGGAAAAGGAGAGTTTACCATAAACGGAAAAGACTATAAAGTTTACTTTCCTACAGAAGTATTACAATACAAAATTGCACAACCTTTCCAATTAACTGAAACTTTAGGTCAGTATGATATTAAAGTAAATGTATATGGAGGAGGAGTAACAGGACAAGCTGAGGCTATCAGATTAGCAATATCTAGAGCTTTAGTTTCTTTAAATGAAGAAAACAGAACAGTTTTAAAACCAGAAGGTCTTCTAACTAGAGATCCTAGAATGGTTGAAAGAAAGAAATTCGGTCAGAAAAAAGCACGTAAAAGATTCCAATTCTCTAAACGTTAATCTGACTAATAACGATACTTATAACCACTATTTTGTAGTGGTTATTTTATATTAAAAAATAACAATTTTATAAATAATTTAAACTTGCCGTTTAGTTTAGCATCCAAACTTTAAAGTTAAACTTTAAGTTGATTGCAAAAACTGCGGAACGTAAACTAAAAAAAGTATGGCAAAAGTAGATGTAAAAGACCTTTTAAATGCCGGCGTGCATTTTGGTCACCTTACCAGAAAATGGAATCCACATATGGCTCCTTACATTTTTATGGAGAAAAATGGAATCCACATTATTGATTTGCACAAAACCTCTGTAAAATTAGATGAGGCATCAAACGCTTTAGGGAAAATTGCTACATCAGGAAGAAAAATCTTGTTTGTTGCAACCAAAAAACAAGCAAAAGACATTGTTGCAAAACATGCAGAATCTGTAAATATGCCTTATATTACAGAAAGATGGCCGGGAGGAATGTTAACAAACTTTGTTACCATCCGAAAAGCTGTTAAAAAAATGAATTCTATCGATAGAATGAAAAAAGATGGTACTTTTGAAACTCTATCTAAAAAAGAAAAATTACAAGTAGATCGTCAAAGAGCTAAACTTGAAAAAAACTTAGGATCTATTGCTGATATGACTCGTTTACCATCTGCTCTTTTCGTAGTAGATATACTAAGAGAACATATCGCTGTAACAGAAGCAAAAAAATTAGGTATTCCTGTTTTTGCAATCGTTGATACGAATTCAGATCCTCAATTGGTTGATTTCCCAATTCCCGGAAATGATGATGCATCCAAATCAATTGATTTGATTTTAGAAACTGTTACTAACTCTATTAAAGAAGGGTTAAGTGTAAGAAAAGCAGAAAAAGCGAAAGCCAAAGAAGAAGGTGCTGCAGAAGAAGAAGATGTTTTAGTACAAGACACTAATGATTCTGAAGTTTCTGATAATCAAGAAGAAAATAACGCAGAATAAAGTTAAATTTAAATAAAAATAAAGATGTCATATTCACCAAAAGCAGCTGATGTAGCAAAACTAAGAAATGCTACAGGAGCAGGAATGATGGACTCAAAAAAAGCTTTAGTTGAAGCTGAAGGAGATTTCGACAAAGCGGTTGACTTATTAAGAAAAAAAGGACAAAAAGTTGCTGCAAACAGAGCAGATAGAGAAAATCTTGAAGGAGCTGTAATAGCTGCAGTTAACGAATCCAATACAAAAGCTGTTGTAATAAAATTAAGTTGTGAAACTGACTTTGTTGCAAAAAATGAAGATTTTGTTAAATTAGCTAAGGATTTTGCAAATCTTGCATTAAATTTCAATACAAAAGAAGAATTATTAGCAGCCGATTTCAATGGTATTCCAGTAAGTGAAAAGCTTATAGAACAAACAGGTGTAATCGGTGAAAAAATTGAAATATCCGGATTTAAAACTTTGGAAGCTCCATTTGTAGGTTCCTATATACATGCGGGAAATAAAATAGCTTCAGCAGTTGGTTTATCAAAGTCTTTTGATCAGGCAGCAGAAGTAGCTAAAAATATTTCTATGCAAGTTGCAGCTATGAATCCTATTGCATTAGATGAAACTCAGGTGGATTCAAGTGTAATTGAAAAAGAACTTGAAATTGCTAAAGATCAATTACGTCAAGAAGGAAAACCGGAAGCTATGCTTGAAAATATAGCCAAAGGAAAACTTAACAAGTTCTTTAAAGATAACACTTTGTTAAAACAAGATTATATTATGGGCGAAAAAACTTCAGTAGAAGATTATGTAAAATCAATTGATCCTGAAGTTAAAATAACCGGATTTATACGATTATAATTTCAAATAGTATATATAAAAAGACTGCATATTGCAGTCTTTTTTATTTTAAATAAGTATCTTCCACAATTCTAAAAATGTAAAACTTTAATTTAAGATTGATCCTTTTTTATCAATAAATTATCTATATAAATAAGGATAAATTCTAGAAATAAAAATAACAACACAATAGTCCCTGTATTCAATAAAGCTTGTAGTAAGCCTATTTCATCGGCATCCAAAAATGGATAAGGATACATATTGGTGAAATGACCTCTTATAAAAATATATATAACATAAATTAAAGGAGGAATAATTGCAAAAAAAGTAGTTTTTTTATCTAATAATTTTCTAGGACCGTATAATAACCAATACAATACAGCCAAAAAAGGTATGAATACATGCAAAGCTTCATTGGTAAATCGCATAATACCTTTTACATTATGATCATGCCTGAGCATTAAATTATAAACGATGCATGTAATAACTATACAAATAATACCGTCTATTCTTAAAATGCGAAACCATTTTTTAGAATAATCAGGTTTGAAAAGCAAGAATAAAGAGCTAATACAAACCGCAATATTAGATTGAACAGTAAAATAGCTGTAATAATAAATCAATCGATTGAATTTGGATTTTTCATTTAAGATCGATGGATGTATGTCACCATAGACGTAATTATAGGTTTCTGTACCAATACTGAAAAACACCAAAAAAATAAGTATTAAATTAAAAAATATTCTCATGAATAGTAAATTTACTAAAGATTAACTCGTGTATAAATTTTATAAGGTAGGATGAAAAGTTAGAGTTCATTTTACAATTGATTTAAATAATTGTAAAACCATGTATTTTGATGTTTGAAATGATCATTATAAAGCTAAATATAGAAGTAAAAATAATCTAAATTCAAATTTATACTACTAAAATAGGAACGTTTGTTTTATTGCTTAATCGATTAGACATTATACCAAACGTAAAATCAGGGATTCCTTTATATTCATGTTTTGCCATTAGTAAGACATCAACTTTAGTATCATTAATTAATTTAGGAAGTGAAATAGTAGGATTACCAAATCCTAATTTAGTCTCGACATTCATATATCCTTCTTTTAGTAGAAAATTTTTATAATCATCCAATTTATTTTGATCAAACTTCACTTCGTAATCATTCGCTAATTTTCCGTTATAGTTCGCAGAAGCACTTTCAGTAACATGAAACAATACGATACGTGAACTAATATCAGCGAAAATTGGTAGGTAATTGAGAACCCGCTGATCACCTTTAGTAAAATCCAATGCTATGCCAATAACTTTAAATGGATGCAATTTATCTATACTCTTTTCAGAAGGTAATTGGTGAATACCAAAATTTATTTTTTGGGACTTTTTTATCCAAGGATATAAAACAATACAAATCAAGAATAATAATAAGCCTAAAGATATAATTCCCAAAATAATTTTTACACTTAAAATTATATCCTCATTGTAGTAAACATTAATTTCTTCATCGTAAATTAACTTTATATTTAACAGGATAATGATTGTACATACAATCCAAGATATAATTTTTAAAGGTAATTTAATAGCAAATTTTCCCATTTTTTCTTTATCACTAACAAAATGGATCAGAGGGATTACGGCAAAACCTAATTGCATGCTTAAAAGCACTTGACTAAAAATAAGCATTTCATCAACGGAACTTTCCCCTAACAGGCTTATTACAATCACAGCCGGTATAATAGCTATAATACGTGTTAATAATCGTCGCAAGGCAGGATTCATTCTAAAGTGCAAGTACCCTTCCATAACAATTTGACCAGCAAGCGTTCCGGTTACGGTAGAGCTCTGACCGGCAGCAATTAAAGCAATAGCAAAAAGAACAGGAGAAAGAGGACCTAATAAATTGGATAGCATTTTATATGCATCATGTAATCCTTCTATATCATGTAATCCGGCACTGTAAAATGTTGAAGCAGCAAGCACTAAAATGGCAGCATTTACAAAAAAAGCCATGTTTAATGCGATGAGACTGTCAAAAAAATTATATTTAATGGCTCGTTTTATGGATTCATAATCTCTTTTAATTTTTCTGGTTTGAACCAAAGCGGAATGAAGATACAAATTATGCGGCATAACAGTTGCCCCGATAATTCCAATTGCAATATATAAAGCCTCAGTATTGGGAAGAGTAGGTTTAAATCCTTTAGAAACTTCAATAAGATCAGGCTTAGCTAAAAACATTTCGATAAGAAAACACCCCCCTATAATAGCCACCAAAGCGATAATAAACGCTTCCATTTTTCGTATGCCAAACCGTTGTAAAACAAGTAACAGCAATGTGTCCAACGCAGCCAACCAAACGCCCCAAATAAGATCAAGCCCGAAAAGAAGCTGTAAACCAATGGCCATTCCTAAAACTTCGGCTAAATCTGTAGCAGCTATCGCTATTTCAGCAAAACCATATAGAATATAGTTCATCCATTTCGGATAGTATTCCCTGTTAGTTTGTGCCAAATCTAATCCGCGAACAATACCTAAACGAGCACTTAATGCTTGAAGCAATAATGCCATAATATTGCTCATTAATAGAACCCAGATTAAAGCATATCCAAATTTGCTGCCCCCGGCAATGTCAGTTGCCCAGTTTCCGGGATCAAGATATCCAACGGCTACTAGGTAAGCCGGCCCGAAAAAAGAAAGTATTCTTTTCCATCTTTTGGGATTTTCGGTATTAATACTTTCATGAACTTCTTGAAGAGATTTCTTACTCAATTGTTAGGCTTTTCTAATATTTGCAAATTTAAATAAAATTTTTGCATTGTAAAATATAATATCAATCATTTTCAGGTATCCATAAATAATCTTTAAAATTAATGATCTTATCGTTTTTAATTGGGATTCCTTCATTTTCTAAAAGTTCTTCCATAAGTGTTGGAGTGGGAAAATGAAACTTTCCGGTTAACATTCCGTTTCGGTTTACAACTCTGTGAGCCGGAATGTCTGATATTGAATGGGAAGAATTCATGGCATAACCTACCATTCGGGAGGAACTTTTAACTCCCAAATAAGCCGCAATATGTCCGTAAGTGGTTACTTTACCGTAAGGTATTTTTCGTACAATTTCATATACCCTTTCATAAAAATTGGTAGATTCCATGGAATAAATGAAAAAAATAATTTTCAATAATTAACTAGTGTAAGCAAATAAAATGCGATGTAACTAAATTTTTTTAAAACATTTTAAGTACTGAAAAGTAAGAAAAAAAGATAATACGTTTTGTGTTCTTCTATTAGTAATTTTACAAGTAAAGAATAAAATTTATTGATTATTATTAAATTATTTGCTTTAAATTTTATATATAAAATATAATTTATTAAATTAGCAGAACAGGAAGTTTAGGCTTCAAACATATCAAAAAAAATGAGAATTTGAGATTTTTACTTTCTATAAATAATTATTGTTTTTTATTAAATTTGAAAGTAAAAATAAAGAAATGATTCTAATTTAATTAGAATCATTTCTTTTTTAGACTTGTTTTTAAATTATAGTGGTTTAAAATTTAATATAAAATTAATAATCAAAATACCGATACGCTTTCATAAATTACAAGAAAACAAGTATACTTAAGATCCCTTTAAATTATTTTTCAAGAGGGTTAGCGTTTTCTTGTGACTGTCGAAAGCAATTTCATTAAGATCTATATCGGATAATTTTTTCCATACATATCCTTTTAATTCAATTGGGTCATAATCTCCGATAGATAAATTCTCATCTTTATAAAGAAAGAATAAATCAATGGTATTATATAGGATGTTTTTGTATAAATAAGTATTAGGATGGGAACATATATATTCTAATTTAGATAAATCAATCGATATATTTAATTCCTCTTGTAATTCCCTAAAACTACCATGTTCAGCGGTTTCTTCGGCTTCAATAAATCCTCCTGCCAGATCTAAAAAGCCTTTTTTAGGTTCTTTGTTTCTAATAGTAAATAATATTTCGTCATTTTTCTGAATAACCACAGCGGTTGCTCCGGCTGTATTGTGATAGTATTCAAAATTACAATCTAAACATACAATTTTTGATCCATGCGGATATTCTAAATGATCACTTTTACAATTTGGGCAGAATTTGAAAATGGGTTGCATATCACATAAGTTTTAATACCCAAATTTAATTAAGTATTTTAAAAATATAGTTATCGAAAATTATTTTATATGAAAATAATAGAAAATTCTTTTCAAAATAAATAGTAACATTTAAATAGAAATTATTAATAAAAGAATTATATAATATAATATTTTACAAATTATCAAAATTAATATTATTTCATACATTAGTCTTTGTAAATCTTTCATAGTAATAATTAACCGTAAATAAAAATAATACAATGGCAACAATAACATTAAAAGGAAATGAAGTCCATACATTGGGAAACCTACCATCAATAGGAAGTAAGGCTCCGGATTTTATATTAGTGGATACGGATTTATCAGAAAAAAAATTATCGGATTATGCAGGAAAAAGAGTTGTTTTAAACATATTTCCAAGTGTGGATACAGACACATGCGCAATGTCTGTCAGAGAATTTAATGAAAAAGTATCTGAAATGAAAAACACTGTGGTTCTATGTATTTCAAAAGACCTTCCTTTTGCTCAAAAACGTTTTTGTGCCGCAGAAGGTTTAGATAATGTTATCCCGCTTTCTGCCTTTCGTTCAGATTTTGGTAAAGTATATAATTTAGAATTTGCAGATGGTCCGTTAAAAGGATTACTTAGCAGAGCAGTACTTGTTCTTGATGAGTCAGGAGAAATTATTTATGAAGAACAAATAGCTGAAACTACTCATGAGCCTAATTATGAAAAAGTAACAGCTATATTAAAATAAAAAATCTATCAAGAAAAAGAAATGCCTTGTATTTTTCAAATATGAGGCATTTATATTTTTATCTAATTTCTCAAAATGAAAGATTAGTATGATAATTGAGAATACTAATTATTTGAATTCAATGTAATGTAAAAATTGTTACTAACTCTTGAACTAGTAATTAAAATTTATATTTTAAAAGAAATACGGTGAATTCTTAAAAAGTACTAAAGTTTTTATAAAGCGTCAGTTGTATTATGAAAAATTAACTATATAATTTCAGTAAAATTATAACTTTTTGTTAAAAAAAATAAAACATGAGAAATTTCAACATAAAATAACTCTTTGAGATATAAATAGTTTTTACATTTACAATTTAAAAAAGTATAACAAAAAAAATTATAATATCATGAGCAGAAAATTTCCAGCGGGAGTAGCAACCGGTTCGTTAGTAAAAGAAATATTCGATTATGCTAAAGAAAATCAATTTGCTTTACCGGCATGTAACGTTATAGGATCAAGCAATGTAAATGCAGCCCTTGAAACAGCTGTTAGAGTAAATGCTCCCTTAATTATACAATTTTCAAACGGAGGATCTCAATTTAATGCAGGTAAAGGATATAAAAACTCTTCCCTTAGAGCAGATGTTTTAGGGGCTATAGCTGGAGCAAAACATGTCCATACGTTGGCAGAAGCCTATGGGGCAACTGTAATATTACATACAGATCACTGTGCAAAAAAATTATTACCTTGGGTTGACGGGTTATTAGATGCTTGTGAAGAATTCCATAAAAAAGAAGGAAAAACACTATACTCTTCACACATGCTAGATCTTTCAGAAGAGCCTTTAGATGAAAATTTAGCAATCTCTTCTAAATATTTTGAAAGAATGGCAAAATTAGGAATGACTCTAGAAGTTGAAATAGGGATAACAGGTGGAGAAGAAGACGGAGTTGACAATTCAGATATAGAAAGCTCAAAATTATATACACAACCTGAGGATGTTTATAAAACCTATAAAGCATTAAGCGCAATAAGTCCTAATTTTACAATTGCAGCAGCATTTGGTAATGTACATGGAGTATATAAACCGGGAAATGTTAAATTAGAGCCTAAAATACTTCACAACTCACAAGAATACGTTCAAAAACAAGTGGGCGGACCTTCAAAACCGATTAATTTTGTATTTCATGGAGGATCAGGTTCTTCCTTGTTAGATATAAGAGAAGCCATAAGCTACGGAGTAGTTAAAATGAATATTGATACAGATTTACAATTCGCTTATACCGAAGGAGCAAGAGATTATGTAGAAAAAAATATTGATTATTTAAGAACTCAAGTTGGAAATCCAACCGGAGATGAAGCACCAAACAAGAAATTTTATGATCCAAGAGTTTGGATGAGAAAATGTGAAGAAGGGTTCTCAAAAAGATTGGAAAAAGCTTTCGAAGATTTAAATAATATCAATACATTATAGTAAAAAAATATAAATTTTATTTATAAAAAATGAAAGCACCTTTATTTAAGGTGCTTTTTTTGTATATTTGGAAAAAAGAGAGTATGAAAAATTATCTAATAGTATCAACATTACTAGCTTCCATTTCAATCGTTCTTGCTGCATATTTTTTAGGTAATTCTTACCAAAAAAGAAATCAATCCAATACAATAACAGTAAAAGGACTAGGCTCAAAAGATTTTGAATCTGATTTAATAGTATGGAAAGCCGATTTTTCAAAGAAAAATCTCGATTTAAAACAAGCCTATGCCGAATTAGATACAGATAGGAAAAAAGTAAGAGAATATCTGATTTCCAAAGGATTTTCCGATAAAGAAATAGTTTTTTCCTCAGTAGAAATAAGTAAACAATATGATAGTAGATACAAAGAAGGAATAAATCAAAATATATTTACAGGGTATGAATTAAATCAAACCATAACCATAGAATCTAAAAATGTGAAAAAAGTAGAAGATCTTTCCCGTCAAATTACAGAATTGATTAATAACGGAGTAGAGCTCTATTCCCGATCGCCTTTATATTACTATACTAAATTGTCTGATTTAAAAATACAGATGATCTCAGATGCAACCAAAGATGCAAAAAAAAGAGCAGAAGAAATAGCAATTAACGCCGGTTGTAAATTAGGTAAATTAAAAAATGCCAATCAAGGGGTTTTTCAAATAACTGCTCAAAATTCATCTGAAGATGACTACTCTTGGGGAGGGGCATTTAATGTATCATCCAAGAAAAAAACAGCAAGCATTACCATTCGTCTAGAATATGAAATTAATTAATAACTACGATATAAATTAAAATGGTGCACAAATTATTTCAACCGTTAACATCAAAAAAACTATCATTAAAAAACAGGATAGTCATGGCGCCTATGACCCGATCATTTGCTTATGATGGAATACCCGGTAAACAAATAGCTGATTATTATCAAAGAAGAGCACAGGCCGAAGTGGGTTTAATTATTACAGAAGGAACCGTTGTTCGCAGGGTGGCATCTTCCAATGACCCAAATATACCTGTATTTTATGGAGAACAAGCCTTAGAAGGTTGGAAAAAGGTGGTTGAAGAAGTTCATGCTAAAGGTGGTAAAATAGCTCCGCAACTTTGGCATATGGGAATAATACCGGCCCATAAAAACTGGAAACCATCAGAGTCTTTTGAGGGACCATCCGGACTTTTAAATCCGGAAACAAAAGGCGGAAAAGAAATGAGCGAAAGTGATATTGAAAATACAATTGAGGCTTTTGCAGAAGCAGCTTACCAAACCAAAAAAATAGGTTTTGATGCCCTGGAATTGCATGGAGCGCACGGATATTTGATCGATCAATTCTTTTGGGATAAGCTCAATAAAAGAAATGATAAATGGGGAGGAGCTACCTTGTCCGAAAGGAACCGTTTTGCCATTGAAGTTGTAAAAGCGGTTCGAAATGCGGTAGGAGAAGATTTTCCTATAATTTTACGCTTATCACAATGGAAACAACAAGATTATTCCGCTAAATTGGCAAAGACACCGGAAGAAATGGAAGAATGGTTACTACCGTTATCAGATGCCGGAGTTGATATTTTTCATTGCTCACAACGAAGATTTTGGGAACCCGAATTTGAAAATTCTGATTTAAATTTTGCAGGATGGGCAAAAAAAATAACGGGCAAACCTTCCATAAGTGTTGGATCTGTGGGGCTTACCGGAGATTTCTTAGGAGCATTCAAAGGACAAAGTTTTGAGGCGTCTGATAATTTTCTTAACGAATTAAATAGAAGACTAGATGCGGGCGAATTTGATTTAATAGCAGTAGGAAGAGCGCTACTTGCAGATCCTGAATGGGCATTAAAGATTAAAAATGGAAACTTATCTGAGTTTAAAGGATTTTCTAAGGATCAACTTAAAGAATTATACTAATAAAAACATAAAATAGTAGTAAAATAAAAACAAAAACCAAGTTTTAATTTTTATTTATTTTAATAAAGAAATAAAAGCAAAGGTTTTTTATCTTTGTATATATAAGTTCTTTACTTAATTTCTTTATCAACAAGAATAAGGTGCTGTGTAAAAACGACTTAATAGGGAATCATGTGTGAATCATGAGCTGACGCGCAACTGTAAGTAACCTAAAAAATTTTATCAATAAAAACCATTGCCGATTTAAAAGGTGAGAAGGTAGATAAAATGTTATAAGCCAGGAGACCTGCCTGTTCTTAATTGACAATGCTTTCGCGAGTAAAAGCAAGATCACAAAAAATATAATTGGGCTACAAGAAACTTTAAGATCATTAGAATAATTAGTTTACTTGTATGTCAAAATTGTTTTGAAATTTGATTTTATTTAACAAAGAAAGAGAGCATTGTGAAGTTTAGCAATAAGAGCTTTTTATAATATAATCGTTTAAAAAGTTATAAAAATGCAAACACACAATCTTGGCTATCCGCGTATTGGTAGTGACAGAGAACTTAAAAAAGCCTGTGAAAAATATTGGGCAGGTAAAGCGTCAGTCGAAGAACTGATGATAACAAGTAAAGATATCCGGCACCGAAACTGGGTAACTCAACAAAAATTAGGGATTGATTGGATCCCATCTAATGATTTTTCTTATTACGATCAGGTACTTGATATGTCACTAATGGTCGGAGCTATCCCTAAAAGATATAATAAGGTAATACTGGATAAATCAAATACGGAATTAGATTTATATTTTGCCATGGCCAGAGGACATCAAAAAGAAGGCATTGATATAAAAGCCATGGAAATGACCAAATGGTTTGATACCAATTATCATTACATTGTCCCTGAATTTGAAAGTAATCAGAAATTTTCCTTGTTTTCAACAAAAATTATTGATGAATATTTAGAAGCTAAAAATGCAGGAATCCATACAAAGCCGGTTATAATAGGCCCTGTATCTTATTTGTTGTTGGGAAAAGAAAAAGAGGAAAACTTCAATAAGTTGGATTTACTAAAAAACATTCTTCCTGTCTATATAGAAATCCTAAATAAATTAAAGGCAGAAGGAGTTGAATGGGTGCAGTTTGATGAGCCTTTCTTGGCTTTGGATTTGGATGAAAAAGCAAAAGAATCCTTCCAATATGCCTATAAAGAAATTCATAAACAATTTCCTTATATAAATAAAATACTAACTACCTATTTTGACGGATTGAAAGACAATTTAACACTTGCTTTTAATCTACCCGTACAAGCATTACATATAGATTTGGTACGTTGTCCGGAACAATTAGATGAAGTTTTAGAAAATATTCCGGAAAAACTTATCCTTTCTTTAGGGATCGTTGATGGAAGAAATATATGGAAAAATGATTTCGAAAAATCATTGAAACTTATTCAAAAAGCTGTTTCCAAAATTGGTAAAGACCGAATTTTAATAGCTCCTTCTTGTTCACTTCTTCACAGTCCGGTTGACCTGGAATTGGAAACAGATACAAAAGCCCTTTCATCGGAAATTAAAAATTGGTTGGCTTTTGCAAAACAGAAAATCGATGAAGTAGTAACCTTAAAAAAGCTTGCGGCAAA
Organism: Apibacter sp. wkB309; assembly: GCF_002964915.1. NCBI lineage: Bacteria > Pseudomonadati > Bacteroidota > Flavobacteriia > Flavobacteriales > Weeksellaceae > Apibacter > Apibacter sp. wkB309. The sequence goes on along the minus strand of NZ_PSZL01000001.1, from coordinate 127,637 downwards.
AGAAGATTCCCCGGGTTTGCAAAAAAAATTACAGGAAAATATAGCGGCTGCAACCAGCAGAAAAACATCAGCTTTAATACATAACGAAAAAGTAAAAGAAAAAATAAGGAATATAGAAAATGTAGAAGATAAAAGAAATTCCGTATTTTCAGAACGAAAGAAAAAACAATCTGAAGCCTTGCAGTTGCCTTTATTTGCTACAACTACGATCGGCTCATTTCCTCAGACATCCGAAGTCCGAAGTTGGAGATCTAAACTAAAAAAAGGATTGATAACACCTTTGGAATATGAAGAGCTAATTAAAAAGGAAATTGAAAAAACTATACGATTCCAAGAAAAAATAGGTATAGATGTATTGGTTCACGGGGAGTTTGAACGAAACGACATGGTGGAATATTTTGGAGAACAATTAGAAGGAGTTGCATTTTCCAAAAACGGATGGGTACAAAGTTATGGAAGCCGTTGTGTGAAACCACCCATCATCTATGGCGATATATTCAGGCCTAATCCTATGACTGTGAAATGGTCTTCCTATGCACAATCCTTAACAAATAAAAATGTAAAAGGTATGTTGACCGGACCGGTAACCATATTGCAATGGAGTTTTGTGCGAGACGATCAACCGAGAAAAGATACCTGTTTCCAAATTGCATTAGCCATTAGAGAAGAAGTAGTAGACTTGGAAAAAGCAGGAATACGAATTATTCAAATAGATGAACCGGCCATAAGAGAAGGGCTGCCGTTACGTAAAAAAGATTGGCAAACCTATTTAGAGTGGGCTATAAAAGCATTTAGAATTGCATCCTGTGGAGTAAAAGATCAAACACAAATTCATACTCATATGTGTTATTCAGAATTTAATGATATCATACAAAACATAGCAGATATGGATGCGGATGTAATTACCATAGAATGCTCTAAGTCAGATATGAAGTTGTTAAACATTTTTTCAGAATTTAAATACCCTAACGATATTGGTCCGGGTGTTTATGATATACACTCTCCGAGAATACCGTCCAAAAATGAAATGGTTTCCTTATTGAAAAAAGCAATAAAAAGCATACCGGTAGAGCAACTGTGGATTAACCCGGATTGCGGACTTAAGACAAGAGGATGGGAAGAAACAGAAAAAGCATTAATTGAAATGGTAGGAGCAGCAACAGAAATGCGAGAACAATACTAGACGATCCTTTTAGTATCGGTCGGTATAATAGGTATAAATGTTTATATATGATCGTAACTTCTTAAAAGTTTTTTAAACAAAAGGTTAGAATGTTTTGAAAATTTAATAGATACTAGAGTTCGACAAATTAAAACTTAAAATTGATTTATTAAAAGAAAATCATAATTGTCTTAGTAGAATTTTAATTTTAAATAGCTAAAATAGGATAAGAAACAATAGTTGATTATACATTTTATGTGTTACAAATAAGCTGAAAGCATTATGTTTTCAGCTTATTTTCATTTTATTATAATTTTATATGTATATATTTCTTTAAAATAAAATAAGAAACATTTAAATAATTATACATTAATATATTAAATTAATTTATATTTTTGTATATAACACTAAATTACAAATATAGAATATCATGGATTTAAAAAATGCAGTTTTCGGAAGCTTCAATATATATGATAACATATTTATATCGATAAAATTAGTAGTGGCATTCATCGCCGTTTTAATTTACATTAAATTAGTAGGAAGAACCATTTTAAACCAAGTTTCCGGAATTGATTTAATTCAGAATATAGTCTTAGGGGGCTTGGTAGGTGGAATTATATATAATCCGAATATCTCTATTATGGAATTTGCCTTAGTATTGTTTATTTGGACATTCATTGTGTATTTAATAGCATTTCTCACAAAAAAATATAGTCGTTTAAGAGGATTAGTAGAAGGCCCTATTATACCTTTAGTGTTAAAAGGAAAATTTAATATAGAAGGATTTAAAAAAGCAAAGATTGATATAATGACTTATGCCAGTGTACTAAAAAATAATGGTATATATGATATATCTAAAGTATATTTTGCTCAAATGGAACAAGACGGTTCCATTACAGCATTTACGGATGATTATGATAAATACGCAGTTTTATTGGTTATTGATGGAAAAATTAATCATGTCTATTTAGAGGGAATTGATAAAACAGAAGATTGGCTAAAAAATGAATTAAGAAAACAAGGATATGATGATGTATCCAAAATTTTCCTTGCACAGTGGTCTCCGAATAAATTTTTTATTGTACCTAAAAGTCAGGATTATAAATTAAAGGTTAATGATTAAAACTATTACCTGATTTTAACCTCAAAAAACTTCTCATTTTCAATAAAACCTTCCAGAAAATCATTTTCACTAAGCTTAGAAACTCCCGATGGCGTTCCGGTAAAAATAATATCGCCCATTTTTAAAGTGAAATATTGAGAAATATATGAGATGAGGTAATCAAATGTAAAAATCATTTCTGAAGTATTTCCTTTTTGCTGAATATTGCCGTTTTTAACTAAAGAAAAATTCAAACTATCTAAATTAAATTTCTCTTTACTTACAAAATTTCCAATTAAAGCAGATCGATCGAAAGCCTTGGATTTTTCCCAGGGAAGCCCTTTTTCTTTTAACCGATCTTGTAAATCTCTAGCAGTAAAATCAATGCCAAGTCCAATTTCAGAGTAATAATTTCCGGCAAATTCCGGTTGAATATATTTTCCAACTTTAGAAATTTTTATAAGAACCTCTACTTCATGCTGAAGGTTTTCAGTGAATTCTGGAATATACCAATCATCACCGGGTCTGGCTAAAGCGGTATCCGGTTTAATAAATAAAACCGGATCTTTAGGTATCTCATTGTTTAATTCTTTCGCGTGATTGCTATAATTTCTTCCTACACAGATAAATTTCATAAAACACTTTTTAATTTTGCTCTTGTAAAAATTTTTTTCGAATATAAAGGAAAATCAGCATTCATTAACCAAGAATAATATCCTAAATCACTTAAAAACACATTTTTCAATTTTTTACCTTTGTATTTTCCAAAATTGAAAACCTCGTCTTCATCTTTATCTATTCCAACAAATCCTGCCAAATCAGCATTTTTATTTTGCATGGTAAACTCATGAAGGAATTTCACATCGTTTTGAATATCCTCATATTTTTCAAGTTGAGCCTTTAATATTTCATACGTAGCATAAGTATCTGCAGAAGCAGAATGAGCATTTTCTAAATTCTTATCGCAATAAAATTTATAAGCTGCGGAAAGATTCCTGGGTTCCATTTTATGAAAGATTACTTGAACATCAATCGGGCGATGTTTTTTTATGTCAAATTCAAACCCGTTTCGCAAAAGTTCTTCCGCAAGTAATGGAATATCGAATCGGTTGGAATTATATCCTGAAAGATCAGAATCTTTAATCATTTCGAGAACCTGAGGAGCAATTTCTTTAAAAGTAGGAGCATCGACAACATCTTTATCATAAATTCCATGAATTAAAGACGATTCCTTTGGAATTGGAATTTCAGGATTAACTCTCCAAGTTTTACTCTCTTTTGATTGGTCAGGGTTTACTTTAAATATACTAATTTCAACTATCCGGTCTTTGCTGATATTTATTCCGGTAGTTTCAAGATCGAAAAAGCAGATTGATTTATGTAGTTTTAGTTCCATTTGAAATAATTTTTTTTCGAAATATAATTGATAAAATTAAGTAAATTAATATAAGTATTGGTATAGCTGATATTTTAAGGAAAATTAATAAAACTATGCAAATTATAAGGAAAGAGTATACAAGAGAATTATCTTTCCAGGTTAAGTTTTTAAATTTAAAAGCCAGTAAGGGAATATTGGCAACCAGTAAATAGCTTGATAAGACAGTAATGAATAACAAAAACCAAGAATTATCTAATAATAAATACGTATGATTTTGATGTAAATAGTATAATGAAAATATCAAAATAGTATTTGCAGGAGTAGGCAACCCTTTAAAATAATAACTTTGTTCCTCATCTAAATTAAATTTAGCAAGACGCAGAGCAGAAAACAAAGTAATCAACAGTCCGAAAAATGGAAACAAAACAATGTATTTATTATGTATAAATCCGTTTGAAAACGTACTTATACGAGAATAAAAATCATCTCCTCCCAACATGGTAAACATAAATAAGCCGGGCAAAACGCCAAACGTAACAATATCTGCCAAACTATCAAGTTCCTTTCCAAAAGGTCCGGAAACCTTTGCAAGACGGGCGGCAAAACCATCGAAAAAATCAAAAATCAAAGAACATAAAAGCAGGATTAAAATATATTCAATGGGAGCTTTTATTATAGTTAAAATACACGCAATGCTACCACAAAGTAAATTAGCAAGAGTTAGTGTATTAGGAAGATATTTCATTTTTTCAGGTATTTATAAATAATGTATTGTTAAATACAAAGCAAATTAAGTTATAAAAGTAATAATTATTTTTAAAAATCCGGGGTAGCCCAAATAATAAAAAACGGTTTTCAACGTTTATACGATAGTTTGTTTATACATAAAAATACTATTTATTGAAAGGGAAAATTCAAAAAAAAATTACTTTAAGCATCCTCATTTGGGCTGTTCATTTTAATATGAATCTTCATGCGCAAGCATTTAGAAAGTATTCAAATGAATTTCTAAATATAGGAGCAGATGCTCGTGCATTTGGGATGGGTAATTCAGTAGTAGCTAATGTATCGGATGTAAATGCAGGATATTGGAATCCGGCAGGATTGACGGAAGTTAGAGATGCTTGGCAAGGAGCTTTGATGCATGCAGAATATTTTCAATCCATAGCCAAATATGAATATGCAGCTGCAGCAATTCCCTTAAATAGTGGAACGGAAGGAACGATTGGTTTTTCACTCTACCGATTTGCGGTAGATGATATTATGAATACTACTCAATTGATCGATAATCAAGGGAATATAGATTACAACAAAATAAGTCGATTTTCAACGGCAGATTATGCTTTTATGGCCTCCTATGCCGGTAATTTATTCAATGATCCGAATCTTTCAATAGGAGCTAATGCAAAAATAGTATATAGGCATATCGGTAAATTTGCCAATGCATTCGGTTTTGGAATAGACGCGGGATTGCAATATCGAACCCAAGATCAATTTTATTTTGGGATCATGGCTAGAGATATAACAACCACTTTTAATGCATGGTCCGTAAATGAAAAAAAATTAAATAAATTAGAATTAGACGGAGAAACACTTAATGAAGCGCCTAAAGATAAAATAGAGTTAACCATGCCTAAATTAAAATTAGGCGCAGCCAAAAAATTCGATTTAAATGATAAATTCGGGCTGTTAGCTGAGTTAGATTTAAATTTTGAATTTGATAAAAACAATGATTGGCTTTCATCAGAAGCGCTGAGTATGTCCCCATCTTTAGGGATAGAATTAGATTATGATCATGTGGTTTTTTTACGAGCAGGTTTAAATAATATGCAATATGAAACCCGTTTTGACGATTCAAGAAAATTAACAATTCAGCCCAATGCAGGTATAGGGTTTCGTTATAAAGGAGTAACGGTAGATTATGCACTTACTAATATCGGAAATTCTTCAGTTGCATTATATTCTAATATATTTTCAGTTAAAATCGATATGGCAGAGTTTATAAAATAATTTTATAAAATATAAAACTGTAATTATCTTATACATAGAGAGTATAATTTTATTATTTAGAAAATAAGTATTACATTTGTAAAGTTTTTGGGATTTAAAAGATTATTAAAAGCCTATCTACAAGGGCTTTTTTTTGTACTTTATTCTTAGAAAAAATAGTATAGTAAATTATTGTTAAGATTTAGTTGTTTATTAGAGGATGTTATTATGGCATTGGAAGAGAAAGTAAATGTATTATTAGAAGAATTTCTTCAAACTAGAGCAGATTTGTTTTTAATATCTTGTAAAGTTTCTCAAACTAATAAAATAGAAGTTACCATAGACGGAGACGAAGGAGTTTCTGTGCAAGATTGTTTAGATTGCAGCAGAGCAATTGAAAATAACTTAGACAGAGAAGAAGAAGATTTTGAATTGTCAGTCTATTCTTACGGTATAACCAATCCTTTATTATATCCAAGACAGTATGTGAAAAATAAGGGAAGGGATCTACAGATTATTACTATAGAAAATATAGAGTTAAATGGGACTATAGTTGATGCAGACGAAGAAAAAGTAGTTCTTACATGGAAGGAAAGAAGGGCTAAAGAAGTAGGAAAAGGAAAAGTAACTATAGAAGTCAAAGAAGAAATATTTTACAGCAATATAAAAAGAGCAACAATTAATATAAAATTTTAATTTAAATTAGAACGGACCGATGGATAGTATAGAGTTAATAGAATCATTTGCAGATTTTAAAGACGAGAAAAATATAGATAGAATTACTTTAATGGCGATCGTTGAAGAATCAATGAAAACCGTTTTAAGAAAGAGATATGGTTCAGATGATCATTTTGATGTTATTGTTAACCCGGATAAAGGGGACTTGGAAATATATTTAAATAGAAAAATCGTTGAAGATGAAATGTCTGAAGATGATTTGTTAGAAATAGAAATTAGCGAAGTTAGAAAAATTGATCCAAGTTTTGAAGTTGGAGAAGAATATACCCAAAAGATTGAATTAAACGAATTAGGAAGAAGAAATATTCTTGCATTCAAACAAGTATTGAACACAAAAATAGCCGAATACGATAACTCTAATTTATATGAAAAATTCAAATCAATAGAAGGAGAAATTGTAAGCGGTGAAGTCCATTATATTCGTCATAAGCAGGTTATTTTAATGGATGAAGATCAAAATGACATGATACTTCCAAAAGAAAATCAAATACCATCCGATTTCTTCAGAAAAGGAGAAACCGTAAAAGCCGTGGTAGAAGAAGTGGGCTTTAAGGGAGGAAAACCATTAATTATCCTTTCAAGAACTTCACCTAAATTTTTGGAAAAACTGTTTGAATTTGAGATTCCTGAAATATATGATGGATTAATTACCATTAAGAAAACAGTTCGTATACCGGGAGAAAAAGCCAAAGTAGCAGTAGAATCCTATGATGACAGAATAGATCCGGTAGGAGCATGTGTCGGTATGAAAGGATCTAGAATCCATTCAATTGTAAGAGAATTGAGAAATGAAAATATAGATGTAATCAGTTATACCAACAATCAGCAATTATTTATCCAAAGAGCTTTAAGTCCCGCAAAAGTATCTTCCATGGAATTGGATGAAGAAAACAAACATGCAGTAGTTTTCTTAAGACCGGAAGAAGTATCCAAAGCGATAGGTAAAGGAGGACAAAATATTAAATTGGCTAGTTGGTTAACAGGATATGAGATTGATGTACGAAGAGATGAGCCGGAAGAAGAAGATATTGAATTGACAGAATTTTCCGATGAAATAGAAAGCTGGGTTATTGAAGAATTGAAAAAAGTAGGATTAGATACAGCACGATCTGTATTAGAAAAAGATGTAAATGATTTATTAGAACTTACGGATTTAGAAGAAGAAACCATTATAGATGTGATCCGTATTTTAAAAGAAGAATTTGAAGAATAATGTAAATTTCTTTCAATAAATTATCATATTTGTAAAAAAAATAGAATAACAACAAAGTATAATATGTCGGGTATTCGATTAAGTAAAGTATTAAAAGACCTTAATATCTCTCTTGACAGAGCAGTAGAATATTTACATTCTCAAAATGTCGGGATTGAGAAAAACCCTAACGTAAAGTTAGATCAAAAAGCGTATCAGCTCTTAGTTACTGAATTTTCAGAAGATAAAATGAAAAAAGATGCGTCTTTAGATGTGGTCATAAACAAAATTCCGGAAAGAAGAAAGGAAGAGAAGGTGGAGCAACCGGAAATATTTAAGGTTAAAGCCGATGAAATAGCTGCACCTAAAACAATAGGTAAAATAGACCTAGATGCTCATAGAAAGACTAAAAAAGATTTTAGAAAAGAGAAAGAAAAAGAAGAAGAAAAAGTAACTTCCTCTCAAAATGTTGAGCAAAAAGAAACTAAACCTGTAGAAGAAAAAAAATCGGGTATTAAAATAGTTGGAAAAATATCTCCTGAAGACCTACAAAGAGCTAAGGAACCTACACATCCGGTTAAAAAACAGAAAGAGAAAAATGCAGAAGAGCAGCCGAAACAGGAAATCAAAGAAGAAAAAAAATCAGAAAAACCACAGGTCGTTTCTTCTTCACCGGTAGTTGAGGAGAATGAAAAAAAATCACAAGACGACGAACCTGAAAAGTTAGAAACCCAATACCAAAAGTTGGATGGACCTAAAATTACAGGTCAAAAGATTGATTTAACACAATTTCAAAAACCTAAAAAAGTCAATAAAGAAAATTCAAATTCTGAGAAAAAGAAAAGAAAAAGAATTGTTAAAGACTCTAAAGTTGATGTAAATGCGGTTGCTAAATCAATAAACAACAACGGAGATAAAAAAGGCGGATCAGGTCAAGGACAAAATAAAAACTTTAAAAAAGGCGGAGGAAACAGACGTCCAAATTCAGGCGGAGGAAACAGAAATGTTCGTCCTGCAGAATTAACGGATGAACAAGTAAAAAATCAAATAAAAGAAACCTTAGAAAAATTAACATCCAAAGGAGGAAAATCTAAGAGCTCAAAATTCAGAAGAGACAAAAGAATTCAAAGAAGAGAGCAAGAAGCTGAATTACACGAACAAGAAAGAAAAGATAACACCCTAAAAGTAACTGAGTTTATCACAGTTAACGAATTGGCGAGTTTAATGAATGTTGCTGCAACTGAAATTATTTCTGCATGTTTTTCTTTAGGTGTTATGGTAACCATGAATCAACGGTTAGATGCTGATACCATGGTATTAGTAGCCGATGAGTTTGGTTATAAAATTGAATTTACCGATTCTGAAGTGGATGATTCTGCCATTGAAGAAGAACAAGATAAAGAAGAAGATTTAGTTACCAGAGCTCCAATCGTTACAGTGATGGGACATGTGGACCACGGAAAAACTTCTTTGCTGGATTATATAAGAAATACCAATGTAATTGCCGGTGAATCCGGAGGGATTACACAACATATAGGGGCTTATAATGTTAAGCTTTCCAATGGGCAAAAAATCACATTTTTAGATACACCCGGACACGAAGCCTTTACCGCCATGCGTGCAAGGGGTGCTCAAGTAACCGATTTAGCAATTATCGTAGTTGCAGCAGATGATAATGTGATGCCTCAAACCAAAGAAGCGATCAGTCACGCTCAAGCAGCGGGAGTTCCTATGATATTTGCAATTAATAAAATTGATAAGCCTAATTCCAACCCTGATAAAATCAAGGAAGAATTATCGCAAATGAACTTATTAGTAGAAGATTGGGGAGGTAATATTCAATCCCAAGAAATTTCCGCTAAGTTTGGAACCAATGTTGATATTCTTCTTGAAAAAGTATTATTAGAAGCTGAAATATTGGATTTAAAAGCCAATCCTAACCGTTTATCTAATGGAGTGGTTATTGAAGCAGCCTTAGATAAAGGAAGAGGTTATGTATCAACCATATTAGTACAAAATGGGACTTTACGAGTTGGAGACTACATTTTGGCGGGAAAAAATCACGGTAAAGTTAGAGCCATGATGGATGAAAGAGGAAAACCGATGAAAGAAGCCGGTCCATCAGTTCCCGTTACGGTTTTAGGTTTAGATGGAGCACCAACTGCTGGGGATAAATTTAGGGTATTTGAGGATGAGAAAGAAGCCAAACAAATTGCTAATAAACGAGAGCAATTAATCAGAGAACAATCCATAAGAACTCAAAAACATATCACCTTAGATGAAATTGGAAGAAGAATTGCGTTAGGTGATTTTAAAGAATTAAATATTATCCTAAAAGGAGATGTAGATGGTTCAGTAGAAGCATTAACAGATTCTTTACAAAAATTATCTAATGATCAGATACAAATCAATATCATCCATAAAGGAGTTGGACAGATTACAGAGTCTGATATCTTATTAGCGGCAGCTTCAGATGCCATATTGATTGGATTTAACATTCGTCCAAACCAAAGTGCCAGAGAATTAGCAGAAAGAGAAGAAATCGAAATTAGAACCTATTCCATTATCTATGACGTAATTAACGATGTTAAAGAAGCTATGGAAGGTATGCTTTCTCCTGAAATCAGAGAACAAATTATTGGAAATGTTGAAATCAGAGAAACCTTTAAAATTTCAAAAGTGGGTACTATTGCCGGATGTATGGTTTTAGATGGAACTATTAACAGAAATTCTAAAATACGTATCATTAGAGAAGGCATAGTAGTATATACCGGTGAGCTTGAAAGCTTAAAGAGATTCAAAGACGATGTAAAAGAAGTAAGCAAAGGATACGAATGTGGATTGAATATTAAGAATTATAATGATATTCAGATAGGAGATTTATTGGAAGTATACGAAGAAGTAGAAGTTAAGAAAAAATTGAAGATTTAAATTTTAAAATTATACATAACTAATATAAAAGCTGTATGAAATTTCATACAGCTTTTTTTATTTCCAACCATCTTATATTATAGTGTTCTTTCAATGAATTACGTCTAATTTTTTTATTATTTAATATTTACATAATAATTTAACTATATTTATAACAAAAAGCTATTATTTTAAGATAATTTAATATTATTTTTGGATATATTAAAAAAATGTTAGAATTTTGTTGTTTAACTAAGTATATATTATTGTATGAGGAAAGAACTTAAAATTTTAAGTGTGCTAGGATTGTGCTTATCCGGTCAATTTGCTTTTGGGCAAATTAAAGGAAATGTACAAGAGGCTGATGGTGAACCTGCCATAGGAGCAAAGGTCGAAATTAAGGGAACGAATACTTTTACAAGAACCGATGATGACGGTAATTTTGAATTATCAGCAGGAAAAGTTGGGGATGTTTTAGTAATTACGAATTTAGAAGAAGAATCTGAAGAAGTAATAGCAAAAGATGATTTAGCATTTAAATTTTCTAAAAAAATCGAGAAAAAAGACGAAAAGGAAATTGAAGAAGTAGTTGTTTTAGGATTCGGTAGAATAAGAGATGCTAAAGATGTGGTAGGAACAGCATCTGTGGTAAAAGGATCAGATATATCAAATGCCCCGATTGCATCATTTGATAAAGCCTTAGCCGGGAGAGTTTCAGGTTTATCAGTAAACTCCTCTACAGGTCAGCCGGGAGGACTTGCACAAATAAGATTGAGAGGAGTTACTTCTGTAAACGGAAATAACAATCCGATTTACATTATTGACGGGGTAAGAATTTCTTCAGGTAATTTAACCAATAATCGTAACAAATCCGAAACAGACCCTTCAACGAATGTTTTAGCAACCATAAATCCCAATGATATAGAATCCTATACGGTCTTAAAAGATGCAGCAGCTACCTCTCTGTATGGTGCTGATGCAGGAGCGGGGGTTATTGTGATAACTACCAAAAAAGGAAAAAACGGGAAAGCTAAATTTTCAGTTGACTTGGAAAGAGGTTTTGGAAAAAAAGCGGTAAAAGGCCCAAAATCAATCACTCCGGGAACATGGAACAGAGTTTTAACAGAAGCGGTTAAAAATAAAAGAAATTTAACAGAACAAGAAGCCATCGATTATATAAACAATGAATTGGCTCCAAAAGAAACCACCTTGCCGTTATGGGATGGTAAAACTGAGGTTCCTGATTGGACTAAACTTGTGGAAAGAGATTATACCTCTCAAAACAGTCTAAATATTGGAGTAACCGGAGGTTCAGATAAATTAAAATATGCTTCCTCTCTTAATTATTTCTCACAAGAAGGTACTGTAAGAAGTACAGACTTTGATAGGGTAAGTGGAAGATTAGCTACTGATTATAAAGCTACAGATCAATTAACCATCCGTACAGATATCAATGCGGCTTATACCAAACAAAATAGTGTTTTAAATGGAGGATATTTTTCAAATCCATTATTAACTAAATACTTTATGCTGCCAACTGACCCTGCTAAAAATCCGGATGGAAGTTATAATTTAGGAGAAGGTGGAAGAATGTTTAACGGTATGTTTAATGCCGCGTATTTATTGGAAAATAACTACATAACCACTAAAACAGCCAGAGTTTTTGCTAATATACAAGGTGAATACAAGATTATTAATAATTTAAGATATGTGATAAATTTTGCACCGGAGTATATAAACATGGAAAGAGATAAATATGATAATCCAATTCATGGAGACGGAGCAAATACAAATGGAAGAATGATTAATGAAAGAGTACGATATTTTAACTGGAATGTTCAGAATATTTTAAATTACTTTTTCACAGTAGGAGAAAACCATCACTTTGATACACGAATTATACAAGAAGCTTATAAAAAAGACTATAAATACTTAAGCACTTCAAATACTACATTAGGAAGACTGGGGTTATATTCTACAGATAATTTTGTTAAAAATGAAGAAACCACAGGAAATGGCTATATCGCTACGAGAAATGCATATGCAGCAAATGTAAGTTACGATTACAGCAAAAAGTATTTTCTGGACGGAACGATAAGAAGAGAAGCATTAAATAACTTTAGTTCAGGTAATAAATGGGGAACATTCTGGTCTGTGGGAGCAGCTTATGATATTTCCAATGAAAGATTTTTAATCGGATCATCCATTGATTTACTGAAAATCAAAGCTTCATATGGAGAATTAGGAAATCAATTATTATATGATGATTTAAATTCATTTGCACAATATGGATATGATTTAAATTATAATGATGCTGCGGGAGGATATATCTATCAATTAGGATATAAAGATTTCACTTGGGAAAAAATCAGACAGTTTGATGCAGGTTTCGAAACAGAATTTTTTAATCACAGATTGAATTTTTCAGCATCTTACTTTCACAAAAAGACAAAAGATTTAATATTCCCTAAAGGTATATCATTAACCACAGGTTTCTCTACCGTATTAGTTAATGCCGGAGATATGGTAAACAAAGGAATTGAATTAGATTTAGGAGGAACAATAATCAAATCAGATACTCCTGACGGGTTCAACTGGTATCTATCCGGTAATTTCACTTACGTAAAAAATGAAGTAACAAATCTTCCATTAGGTGAATCCATCACAGGAGTAAATATTGTTAGAAAAGGAGAAGCCGTAAAAAGTTGGTATATGAGGAAATGGGCGGGAGTTAACCCTACTACAGGAGAAGGACAATGGTATGTAAATGGAAAAGGAGGAGAAGTAACTACCGATTATAATAAAGCAGAAAGAGCCGTTCAAGGAACTACACTTCCAAAATACATGGCAGGGCTTTCAACAGATCTATCTTATAAAAGAATATCTTTATCTGCAACCTTCAGTGGTAATTTCGGACATAAAATATATGATGGATGGAGAAATTACACTACGAGTGACGGACAATATATACATATATATGGAGGATATGAAGAACAAGGCGATTTCTGGACACCGGATAACCCTCATGCTTCAAATCCAAAACCAATACTTACCAATTCTTCAAAATCCAACTATTCATCAACAAGATTTTTATATGATGGTGATTTCATTAGATTAAGAGACTTAACCATCGGATATACTTTTTCAAAATCAGTATTAGATGATATAGGATTAACTAACCTGAAAATATATTTACGAGGAACCAATATTTGGACCTATTGTTTTGACAGTAAAGTAAGACATCTGAAAATAGAACCTGAACAAAATGTCAATGGAGGAGGAAGTAATTTTGAACAACCTATATTAAAAACATTTACTGTTGGAGTTAATGTTGGATTTTAAAAATTAAGAAGATAACCATGAAAAAGATAATATTATTAGCAACTGTTTTATCATCATTAATTTCAACCGTATCATGCTCAGATGATTTTACAGACCCACAATTGCAACAAACCGATGTAATAGATGAAACGCCCATTAATACTTTGGGGCAGCTTGAAACATTTATGAACGGAACTTATGCCTTAATGAGATCCCAATATTATTACGGATGTAATTATGTAGTTTTCGGAGAAGTTAGAGGAAGTGATGAAATGTTCTCAACAGGCTCTTCCGGAAGATATCAGACAGTTTCTCAATTTACCATGAATGCAACCGACAGTTATGCAAGTGATACATGGAAAAGAATCTATCGAGTAATATCCAATGCAAATATCGTCATAAACGCAACTATAACAGATGGAACTCCGGAAGAAAAAATTGACGAAATAAAATCACAAGCCTATGCAATCCGAGCTTGGGCATATTTCGATCTCATAAAATTGTTTGGACAAAAATATACACAAGACAAAAATTTAGGTGTTCCCTTAATTCTAGAAAATACAACCAATCCCGCAACATTCGCTGTATCAAGAGCAACCTTAGATGAATGCTATGCTCAAATCGAATCTGATTTTCAACAAGCCTATGAAAAATCAGTATATAACATTGATGTTAAACAAAAATTAACTAAAGGAGCGATAGCCGGATTAATGTCGAGATACTATTTATACAAAGAAGAGTATAACAATGTTTATAAATATGCTAGTGAAGTTACCGCTCAATATGCACCTATCGATAAAGGTTTATATGTAACCAGTTGGAGAATAGAAGGACTTAACTCAATATTTGAATTAGCTTATGGCGTTGCAGGGGCAATTGGTACTTCAAGTGTAGGTTATATTTTTTCATCAGAAGGATATGCCAATACCCGATTAAATCCAAGTTTAGTTGCAGCATACGACCCTGAAGATATCAGAGCTAAAATCAAAAAAGATAGTAAAGACAAAACCGGAATGTTGCGTCAAAATTCTTCCAAAAATGCAACCTACATAGAAGGTAAATATCCGGTACTAACAGGAGAATCCAATCAAAAGTTAGTAAGGTATGAAGAAATAGCCTTAAATCAGGCAGAAGCCATATTAATGGGAGGAGGAGGTTCTACTGCTGAAGCCTTAGAATTAGTAAACGGAATTAGAGCTCAAAGAGGAATTACTCCATTAACAACAATAACCTTGGATGATGTAAAAGAAGAGAGAAGAAAAGAATTAGTAGGAGAAGGATTCAGGGTTTGGGATTTGTTAAGATGGAATAAAACCTTAACAAGAATAGACTTAACAGGAGAACAAGATATTACTTTCCCTGTTGGAGACTTCAGATTAGCTTTTCCGATACCGCAATCCGAAATTGATAATAATGCAGGAATGAACAAAGATCAACAAAATAAAGGGTATTAATAGATTATATACACAAAAAACCACCTTATTTAAGGTGGTTTTTTTATAAATAGCTTTTTATTAAACACTAAAATAATTTTAAATACAGAACGTAAATAATGATATTCGGCATTATTTTAACAGATATTAAGAATAATATAACATATAGAGTAAACAGTCGGTTTTTTTGCCGTTTTTTTATTTTTATATTTGCATATTGTTTACGTACATGAGTAGAATTAGAATATATTTTATCTGTTTATTTTCAAGCATAGTTTCAATATTTTCTTTTGCTCAGGTTTCAGAAGGGAAAACAAACGAAATGCCTGTTACAAACAGTAAGACTACCTCTTCTGATTCAATTAAAATTTATAACCCAACCATACAATCCTATAAATATTGGACGGAAGATCATACGAAAAAAATCTTTGATACGGTTTTAACTATAGATAAATACTATAGCAATAAAATGTACAATCACAAAGATAGTTTTGGCGCCATGCCGTTTTCCAATATTGGACATACTTTTAATCCTTTATTATTTTCAACTAAAATTAACTCGGGAATAGATTTAATTCCTACGGGAAAATCTTTTAACTTAATAGAAGCAGATGAAGTAAGATATTTTGATGTTCAGACCCCGATGACCGAATTCCAATATAATAATGGATATAAACAAGGCCATTCATTATCAAGTTTATTTACACATAATATCAATTCAAGGCTAAATTATTCCATACAATACAGAGGATTACGTTCAGAAGGAAAATATTTAGAACAATTAGCTTCCAATAATTCACTTTTATTCACTCTTGCTTATCATACCAAAAATCAAAAATATAATTTGTGGACTCACTATATAACAGCTAATGTAGACGATGAAGAAAACGGAGGAATTCAATTTCCAAAAAATTTCGAGGATGGAGACAGCCGATTTAAAGATCGGGACCGAATGGAAGTAAACCTTACAGGGGCGCAATCAAAATATGGAAGAAGAAGATTTTATGTCGGTCAACAATTAGGAATACTTAATTCGGGACATAACACCTATCCATTATCTATAAAAAATATTTTTTCGGCAGAATCTTCCCATTTCACCTATGAAGAATTTAAAAATCTAAATTCCTATTTTTCAGATAAACAAGGTATTTTTGATGTAGACAATTTGAAAAGTCATTACAACACCAAAAAACTTAGAAAGATTACCAATCAATCCATGGCAGTTTTTGATTGGAGCGATAAATTACATTTGGAAACAGGACTTAAATATGAACATTTAGAATTTAATTTTGACCGAATAGTAGATCCAAGTATTTCCTTTCCTAAAAATCTTAAAGACAATCGAGTGGGAATAGCCGGAAAACTTGCATTTAACTGGAAGAAAGAAATTGTTTTAAAATCACAAGGAGAGGCAATGACGGGAGATGAATTTAAAAATTCGTATTACTTAGACAATCATTTAATAGTCAGTCCTTTAAAAGATTATTATTTAGAAGCTAATGTAGGAGTTAAATCCCAGATACCGTCATTAAACTTGCTGTATAATCAAAGTTTTTATAAATCCATGAATTATTTTATGGATGATCCGAAAAAAGAAAGAACAGTTCAAGCGGGAGGAGAACTACATATAAAACCCTATAATACAAGAGTTTTTACACAATTTTATAATATAAAAAATTATACCTATTTAGATAGTGATTATCTTCCTAAACAAGCCGGTTCTTCGGTTGATATAGTACAAGTAGGTTTGAAAAACAGTTTTCAATATAAAAAATTCCATTTGGAAACTAATTTAGCATATCAAAATGTTACCAGTAATAAACAACTCTTACCCTTGCCGGATTTCATTGGTAGAGCAACTATTTATTACCAATCAAAAGCATTTAAAAATAATGCAGAATTCCAATTAGGATTAAATGCTTATTACTTTAATAAATTCCAATCCAGACTCTTTTTACCGGTAACCAATGAGTTTAGATTGCAATCAAAAACAGAAAATTATAATATCGGAGAATATCCCGTATTAGATTTATTTCTGCATTTTAAAGTCAAAAGGATGTTGATTATACTAGAAGGACAACATTTCAACTCCAGTTTTAGTGGTTACAAATTCTACAGTTCACCACTCAATCCATATACAGATTTTCGTTTAAATATAGGAATACTCTGGTATATATTCACCTAAAAACCATGAATAAAAATCTTACAATCCCTTTTTTATAAGCGAAATTTTTCATAAATTAGAGTTTACTATTACGTATAAAAAATTAAATTATGAATACTCCTCTTTTTGAAATCGATTTAAAAGTACGAGATTATGAATGTGATGCACAAGGCATCGTAAACAATGCAAATTATCAACACTATTATGAAGTAGGCCGTCATGAATTTCTAGAGCATAATGGGCTTGATTTCTACGATTTGCACCAAAAAGGAATCGATTTAGTGTTAATAAGCATTCATGTACGCTACATGAGTTCTCTAAAAGGAGGAGAAAAATTTTTATGTACCATAGATTCATTGGAAAAAGAAGGAATCCGTTATATATTTAATCAAAAAATTATACGCAAGTCCGACAACAAAGTATGTTCTGAAGCAAAAGCAGAAGTAGTAAGTGTAGTCAATGGACGTGTAAGTATGCCGGCACTATTAGATGAATCATTTGCTAAATACCTTCAAAAATAAACAGAATAAACTCTCATAATTTGAGTATTTTACAAAAATTTAAAAGTAACGGTAAATTACTTTTAACCGGAGAATATACGGTACTGGATGGTGCCGTAAGTTTAGCCGTACCTACTCGATTAGGACAATCTCTTCAAATACACCAAACTCAAGAATTTTCTAATAAATTGGTATGGACTGCCTATAAAAGTGATGATAAATTATGGTTTAAAACCGTTTTAGATATCAACAGCAATAAAATCGATGAAACGACGAATTTAAATTTTTCAAAACAATTACTCCATATTTTCCAAGAAGTACAAAAATTAGGAAGCACAAAATTTGAAAATAAAGTTGGATACGAATGTATAACTCGGTTGGACTTTCCCGAAAATTGGGGCTTGGGAACCAGCTCAACCTTAATCAATAATATAGCACAATGGACAAAAGTAAATCCCTATAAATTATTAGAAAAAACTTTTGGAGGAAGCGGTTATGATATAGCCTGTGCCGAAGCCCATACGCCTATTACCTATCAACTAAAAGAAAATGAAGTAAAGAAAATTGAAAAGGTAGAAATATCTTCGGCAATAACGGAAAATCTTTTATTTATTTATTTGAATCAAAAACAAAATTCAAGAGAAGGAATACAACATTATAAACAAAAAACGAAATCGGAAAATCTCATAGCTGCCATTTCAAATATAACCCAAGAAATTATTGACCCAAAAATTACCTTTAATCAATTTAGGATTCTTATTTCAGAACATGAACAATTGATTTCAGAGTTTATCAATATAGATACAGTAAAAAAAGTTTTATTCAATGATTATCCGGGATTTGTTAAGAGTCTGGGAGCTTGGGGAGGAGATTTTATTATGGCTGAAAAATTAAAATGTTCGGAAACCTATTTTAAAAACAAAGGATATGAAGTAATCAAAAATTATAAGGATCTTATACTATAGCGTTTAAAATTTCAGTATTTCATGAAATTTAGTTACACTCCATGGAAAGAAATGGAAAATTTATAGCTGAGAATTATTTGGTTGTTTAATGGTTTGATATATAATTGCTTAGATTGATGGTTGGTAAGGATATGTAATTTAGAGTTTTGAAAAAATTGATACTTATATTTTTTATGAATATCTTTACATAACCAAAAGTTTAAACCCAAAACAATGTTAAAAATAGGGGATAAGATTCCTGATTTTGAAGGACTTGACCAAGAAGGAAAAATAATTAAATATTCAGATTTTAAAGGAAAAAAACTTATCATATATTTTTATCCCAAAGCAAATACTCCGGGTTGTTCAGCTGAAGGATGTAATCTTAGAGATAATTATGCAGCGCTTCAAAAAGAAGGATATCAAATCATAGGAATAAGTAAAGATTCAGTAGATAAACAAAAATCATTTCATGATAAATATTCATTTCCTTTTCCGCTTATAGCAGACGTTGATAAAAAAATAATAGAATCATTTGGAGCATGGGGTAAGAAAAAATTTTTGGGAAAAGAATACGAAGGCATCTTACGATATACCTATATAGTTGATGAAAATGGAATAATTAAAAATATTATTACCAAAGTAAAAACAAAGAATCATGCAGAACAAATCCTTAATACTATGAATCTGTAAGATAAACTTTAGTTAACTTAGATATTCGTAAACAACGAATATTTTAAAGGATTTAAAAACAATTGAAAAATTAAATATATATATATAAAGTAAAACAAATAATGGCAGAAAAAGAAAGCAAAGACGCAAACAATTCAGAAGCAAAGAAGAAGGCGTTGAATCTAATTTTAGACAAATTAGACAAGACCTATGGTAAAGGATCAGTCATGCGAATGGGAGATAAGCCTGTTGAAGAAGTAGACACCATTCCTACCGGATCTTTCGGTTTGGATTTGGCTTTAGGGGTCGGAGGCTATCCACGAGGAAGAATTATTGAAATATTTGGTCCTGAATCATCGGGTAAAACAACACTTACGTTACACGCAATAGCAGAAGCTCAGAAAAAAGGAGGAATAGCAGCATTCATTGATGCAGAACACGCATTTGATCCGACTTATGCTCAACGTCTGGGCATCAATTTAGACGATCTGATTATTTCTCAGCCGGACGATGGAGAACAAGCATTGGAAATCGCCGATAATCTGATTCGATCAGGTGCGATTGACATTGTAGTTATCGATTCAGTAGCAGCATTAACTCCTCGAGCAGAAATAGAAGGAGAAATGGGAGATTCTAAGATGGGACTTCATGCACGACTAATGTCTCAGGCTCTTAGAAAACTAACCGCTACCATTAGTAAAACTAAATGTACCGTAATATTTATAAATCAGCTTAGAGAAAAAATAGGAGTAATGTTTGGAAACCCGGAAACAACTACCGGAGGAAATGCATTAAAATTCTATGCTTCAGTACGAATTGATATACGTAAATCAGGCTCACCGATTAAAGATGGTGATAATGCAATAGGAAGCAGAGTAAAAGTAAAAGTAGTTAAGAATAAAGTAGCTCCACCGTTCCGTCAAACAGAATTTGATATTATGTATGGTGAAGGAATTTCCAAAGTAGGAGAAGTTCTGGATTTAGGAGTTGAAATGGGAATTGTCGGAAAATCCGGATCCTGGTTCAGTTATCAAGATACGAAACTTGGACAAGGAAGAGATTCTGTTAAGCAATTATTAAAAGATAATCCGGAACTATTAGAGGAAATTGAAATCCGCATTAAAGAAAAATTGGCGGAACAATAATATGTAAAATAGTTATTAATTATAACACTCATAAAAAAAACGATGAATTTCAAGAAATTCATCGTTTTTTTTTTATAAGAAATAAATATTTTTAAAAATTAGAAACTTAATATCCGAAACCACTTTACAAATCTTACCAAAATGGATAATAGAATTTCTTAATTAAATAAAAATACCATACAATACGTGTAAATTTAAATTAAACCGATAATTCAGTTATTAATTACGATTAAAAGATTTTTAATCTTAAATCCATTCATTAATATGCTCTCCGGTTCCCATTTTAATACTCTTAGCAGAAATAGTAAAAGTTTCCGTAAGAGGAGATTTACCGTAAGAATCAAAATTTTCTTTATATTTTACAACATATCCATCAAAAAAATATAATTCTTTTAAAGTAGAATTGTTGTCTCTTTTAATGAATACTATTTTACCATCTTTTCTTTCAAAACTATTTGTCATCCACTCAAAAATGTCAGTTTCACCGGTAGATTCAATTGAAACTTCAATCCTTCCCCCTCTGGTTTGGGAAGACGGGCGACCGGTAGGATCTGTTTCCTGAGCTAAAGAGTAATTAATATTCAAAACATTATATGATTTCCCTTCTACTTCTAATTTCGCTTTAAATGACATAGTGATTATTTTACGATTATCTTAATGAAATTGTGTTAATTAAATTTATAACGCAAATATAATACATGAAAGTTGTCTTATTTTTAAATTAATGTTAAATTAATTGTAAAATATAAAAATATTAATATATCTTATTTTCAGTAAAAAACATCGATAGATATTAATTTTTCAAAAATCAATTGATAATATCGAAGCTTCCCATGCGTTTTAAGGTATAAAATACTAGATAATTTATGTTTATAATTTATTAATTGCAAATTATAATGCAATTTATGCAATAATTTATATTTATAATTATTACTTTTATAACTTTAAAAATTCTGAGTAAAAATTATGTGGAAAAGTGAATACTGTAAAAAAGGATTATATGATCCGGAATTTGAACATGACGCGTGTGGAGTAGGAATGATAGTCCACACCAAAGGTGTCAGATCCCATTCAATTGTTGAAAACGGACTTCAAGTTTTAGAAAATATGACCCACAGAGGAGCTGAAAGCGCCGATAATAAAACCGGAGATGGAGCCGGAATTATGGTGCAAATACCTCATGAATTTGTTCTTCTTCAAGGAATAGCAGTTCCGGAAAAGGGCAGATATGGGAGCGGGTTGTTATTTTTTCCTAAAGAAAAAGAAGAAGAAAAAAAGGCATTTGAATTACTGTCCGAATTAATCAAAAAAGAAGGATTAAGTTTTTTAGCCTTGAGGGATGTACCTGTTAATAGTGATATACTTGGAGAAATATCAATGGCAAATGAGCCGATTATAAAGCAGATATTCATAAAAGGAGAAGAATATTCACAAGAAGTATTAGAATTAAAACTGTATTTACTTAGAAAAAAATTTGAAAAAGCACTATTAGAATCAGATATAAAAAATAAGCGCGGGTGCTACATAGTAAGTTTGTCTACTAAAACCATTGTATATAAAGGAATGTTGACATCTTTACAACTAAGACATTATTTTCCTGATTTATTACATCCTAATTTTACCAGCGCCATTGCTTTGGTTCATTCAAGATTCAGTACCAATACTTTTCCAACTTGGGACTTAGCTCAGCCTTTTCGTTTAGTCGGGCATAACGGAGAAATCAACACCATCAAAGGAAACAGGTTATGGATGGAAGCACGTGAAAGCGTTTTAAAATCAGAAAAAATAGGAAATATAGAAGATATATGGCCGATTGTGCAGCAGGGAATGAGCGACAGTTCATCTTTTGATAATGTATTAGAATTTTTAGTAATGTCGGGCAAGTCATTGCCTCATGCATTGGCCATGATGGTTCCGGAATCATGGAATGATAAAAACCCGATCTCATCCGAACTGAAAGCCTTCTATGAATACCACAGCATTCTTATGGAACCGTGGGACGGACCGGCGACCATTTTATTCAGTGACGGGCGATATGCCGGGGGATTGTTAGATAGAAACGGATTACGTCCCGCACGATATCTCATTACCCATCATGATATGATGGTAGTAGCTTCAGAAACAGGAGTAGTTACCTTTGATCCTTCAGAAATCAGGGAAAAAGGAAGATTAAAACCGGGAAAAATGGTATTAATCGATACTGTAAACGGTACTGTTCAGTATGATAAAGAATTAAAAGAAGAATTGGCAAATGCTTATCCGTATAAACAATGGTTAGATAAAAACAGGATTTCTTTAGATGATATATCTTCGGGAAGAAGCGTGAAATATGAAGTTCCGAATTTGGATGTCATGTTATCAGCATACGGCTATTATCGTGAAGATATAGAGAAACTCTTAATTCCGATGGCAAAAGACGGAAAAGAACCGGTGGGCTCTATGGGAAACGATACCCCTTTGGCCATATTATCCAAAGAACCCAATCGTTTATTTTCCTATTTCAGGCAACATTTTGCGCAGGTAACCAATCCACCCATTGATCCCATAAGAGAAGAATTAGTTATGTCCTTAGCGGGATACATAGGTTCTCTTCATAAAAATATATTAGAGCCTATGCCCGAACACTGTAAAATGGTCGGACTGGCCTATCCCATTATTACCAATAAAGAATTGGATCTTCTCGAAAATTTAGATTATAAAGGATTTAAATCGACAGTGATTCCTATAACCTTTACGTATCAACCGGATGATTATGCTTACGGGTTGAAAAAAGGTATTGAAGAACTTTGTAAAACGGCGGAAGAAGCAGTGGACAAAGGAAGCAATTATATTATTTTAAGTGATAGAAAAGCTGACCTTGACCATATAGCCATTCCCTCATTATTAGCAGTTTCTTCTGTCCATCATTATTTGATCAAAAAGAGAAAACGTATGCAAATTGATTTGGTGGTAGAGTCAGCAGAACCGAGAGAGGTTATGCATTTTGCCTTATTATTTGGATACGGAGCCAATGCGGTAAATCCATACCTGTCATTTGCCATGTTGAATGATTTGGTTGAAAAAGGAGAAATACAAATGGTATTTTCAACAGCAGAAAGAAATTACATGAAATCCATACATAAAGGATTATTGAAAGTTCTTTCAAAAATGGGAATATCTACCCTTAAAAGTTATATAGGAGCTCAAGTATTTGAGGCGATCGGAATAAGTTCAAAAGTATTATCCGATTATTTTGGTCACACCATTTCAAAAATAGAAGGTATAGATTTAGAAGACATAGCATACGATACCATCCAATCGTTTAAAGAAGCATTCGAAGGGGTACATGATTCAACCATATACGACAATTTAGGAATGTATGCATGGAGAAAAGGAAGAGAGGCTCATGCTTGGAATCCGGAAACCATAGCAAAACTTCAAATTGCCACACGAACCGGAGATTACAATAAATTTAAAGAATTTACACAAGAAGTTGACAACAAAGAGGATAAAATATTTATAAGAGATTTTATCGATTACACTTCCCAACCCATTGATATAGATTTAGTCGAGCCTGCTTCAGAAATTATGAAACGTTTTGTTACAGGAGCTATGTCGTTCGGATCAATCAGTAAAGAAGCACATGAAGCCATAGCGGTTGCTATGAATACGATCGGGGGAAAAAGTAACACAGGAGAAGGAGGAGAACTAAAAGAACGTTTTTCAACTAATGCGAGATCAGCGATCAAACAAGTAGCTTCAGGAAGATTTGGAGTTACAACGGAATATTTAGTGAATGCAGATGAAATTCAAATTAAAGTAGCTCAAGGAGCGAAGCCGGGCGAAGGAGGACAATTGCCCGGATTTAAAGTTGACACGATTATAGCCAAAACAAGACATTCCATACCCGGTATCTCATTGATTTCACCGCCTCCTCATCACGATATATATTCTATTGAAGATTTGGCACAATTAATCTATGATTTAAAAAATGTAAATCCGAAAGCTATAATTAGCGTAAAATTGGTATCAGAAAGTGGTGTAGGAACTATAGCTGCCGGAGTGGCAAAAGCAAAGGCAGATTTAATTTTAATCAGCGGGTGCGACGGAGGAACGGGTGCCAGTCCGTTAAGTTCAATTAAACATGCCGGATTACCACTGGAAATTGGATTAGCTGAAACCCAACAAACATTGGTGTTAAATAATCTTAGAGGTAACATCCGCCTTCAAACAGACGGTCAATTAAAAACAGGAAGGGATATTGTCATAGCCGCAATGCTGGGAGCCGAAGAATTTGGTTTTGCAACCAGTGCATTGATTATTTTGGGCTGCGTTATGATGAGAAAATGTCATTTAAATACTTGTCCGGTAGGAGTAGCAACTCAAAATGAGCAATTAAGGGGAAAATTTAGCGGCAAAAGTGATTATCTTATAAATTTCTTTACCTTCTTAGCAGAGGAAGTACGAGAACATTTAGCCTCACTGGGATTTACCAAATTAGACGATATTGTCGGAAGAACAGATCTGTTAAAGTCCAAATCCTCTCTTCAAAATCCAAGATTTGAAAAATTAGATTTAAGCAGAATATTATATTATCCCGAAAAAAATAAGAATTCTTTAAAACACAATAAACTTCAAGATCATAAAATAGATAAAGTTTTAGATAGAGAATTAATAAACACTTGTCGCAATGCCATAGACCAATCCATGCCCGTATCATTGAAACGTACGATTCAAAATACGGATAGAGCTGTGGGAGCGATGCTGTCAGGAGAAGTGGCAAAAAAAAACGGTAACGACGGATTACCGGATAATACCATTCATTGCACATTTAAAGGATCGGCAGGTCAAAGTTTCGCAGCTTTTTTATCCAAAGGAATCACTTTTACATTAAAAGGGGATGCAAATGACTATTTGGGAAAAGGATTATCAGGAGGTAAAATTGTTTTGTTGCCTCCCGATTCATCTAACTTTATGCCTGAAAACAACATTATAGCGGGAAATACACTTTTATATGGTGCGACCTCAGGCGAAGTATATATTAACGGTCAAGTAGGAGAGCGTTTTTGTGTAAGAAACAGTGGAGCCCTTGCGGTAGTTGAAGGAGCAGGAGATCATTGTTGTGAATATATGACCGGCGGAAGAACGGTAGTGCTGGGTAAAACAGGAAGAAATTTTGCTGCCGGTATGAGTGGAGGTATAGCATATGTATACAATCCGGATGGCGATTTCGATTACTATTGCAAT
This sequence comes from Apibacter sp. wkB309, assembly GCF_002964915.1. Lineage (NCBI taxonomy): Bacteria > Pseudomonadati > Bacteroidota > Flavobacteriia > Flavobacteriales > Weeksellaceae > Apibacter > Apibacter sp. wkB309. The sequence goes on along the minus strand of NZ_PSZL01000001.1, from coordinate 101,758 downwards.
ATGGAAATGGTTGAACTTTCCTTAATTGAAGACATTAGCGATATACGTGAATTAAATGATCTTATTAGCAATCATTACAAACACACTTCAAGCCCATTAGCTAAAAGGTTATTGGATAATTGGATAAACGAAGTAAATTCTTTTATTAAAGTTACTCCAATAGAATATAAAAGAGTTTTGCAAGAAGAAAAAATTCGCGCAATAAATGAGAAAATTTCAAAACTAGAATACGATTATTAAGATATTATAAGGTATAAAATGGGAAATCCTAAAGCATTTTTAACAATAAACAGAAAAGAAGCAGGGTATCGCCCTAGACATGAAAGAATTTCGGATTATGGAGAAGTAGAGCAGACATTAAATACAGAAGATAGATTCTTACAAGCATCTAGATGTATGGACTGTGGAGTTCCATTTTGTCAATACGGTTGTCCATTAGGAAATAAAATGCCCGAATGGCAAGATCTAATTTATAAAAGAAATTGGAAAAGAGCTGCTCGAAGTTTACAATCTACCAACGATTTTCCTGAATTTACAGGCAGAGTATGTCCGGCACCTTGCGAAAAAACTTGTGTATTGGCGATTGAAGATTCGCCTGTTACCATTAGAGAAAATGAAGCGGCCGTAATGGAACACGCCTATTCCGAGGGATTCATGAAGCCACAAATTCCAACTGCACGAACAGGAAAAAAAGTAGCTGTTATTGGATCCGGTCCGGCAGGAATGGCAGTAGCCAATCAACTCAATAAAAAAGGACATACTGTAACAGTTTATGAAAAAGATACGAGCATAGGCGGATTGCTTCGTTATGGTATTCCCGATTTTAAATTAAACAAAAATGTAGTTCAAAGACGTGTTGATTTGATGAAGGAGGAGGGCATTGAATTTATAGTCAACACAGAAGTGGGCAAAGATATAAAAGGAAGAGAGATTTTAAAAAATTACGATGCCGTTTGTATCGCCATCGGGTCTCAGATGCCCAGAGATTTGAAAATTGAGGGAAGGGAGCTCAAAGGAGTTCATTATGCAATGGAATATTTAAAAATGCAAAACAAGATCGTTGCTAAAGAAACCATTTCCGAAGAAGAATTTATTAACGCAAAAGGAAAAAATGTTTTGGTAATCGGAGGAGGAGATACCGGTTCCGATTGTATAGGAACGGCTAATCGACAAGGAGCTGCTAATATTATACAAATTGAAATACTATCAAAGCCTAAAGAGTTAAAAGAAGTTGAAAACCGATGGCCCGTTCCTTTTCCGGTCTATTTAAAAACTTCTTCTTCACATTTAGAAGGATGTGAGCGAAGATGGTCGTTACATACCAAAAGATTTATCGGAGAAGAGGGAAAATTAACCGGAGTGGAAGTAGTAGAAGTTGAATGGGAAAAAGACTCATCAGGAAAATTTACTATGAAAGAAGTGGGAGAACCCGAAATATTAAAAATTGACTTGGCTTTTTTGGCCCTTGGATTTGTCAATCCCATTCAAGAAGGTTTTTTAGAAGAAATGGAGATCATCATGAATGAAAGAAAAAATATTCATACCGATGAAACTAGAAAAACCAATGTGGATAAAATTTTTGCAGCAGGTGATTGTGTGAGCGGTCAATCTTTGGTGGTAACAAGCATCGCTTCCGGAAGAAAAACGGCTAGGCATATAGATGAATTCCTAAGAAACTAGTATATTTTTTAATCTTGGAATAAACTGATAGTTTTATAAAACTATCAGTTCTTTTTTATTGTAATACTAACTAAATGTATGAAAAATAAAAATTTAAAATATCATATTTTAGCTATAATAACGATTTGTATATGGGGTACTACCTTTATTTCAACCAAAGTATTAATGAATGACGGATTAAGTCCGGTAGAGATCTTTTTATACCGTTTTTTATTAGCTTATTTTTGCATATGGTTTTTTTCTCCTAAGGTTATTTTTTCAAAAAATTATAAAGATGAATTTCTGTTCTTGTTAATCGGATTATTTGGAGGAACAATATACTTTATAACAGAAAATATGGCTTTGAAATTATCTTTAACTTCTAATGTATCATTAATATTGTCTACTAATCCCATAGTAACAGCTCTTTTTACTATAATAATAAATAAAAAAGAAAAAGTAACTAAAAATTTAGTGTATGGTTCTTTATTAGCTTTATTAGGAGTTTTTTTAGTAATATTTAATGGTAATTTCATACTCGAGATAAACTTTTGTGGAGATTTATTGGCTTTAACGGCAGTACTTTCTTGGACAGTCTATACTTTGATTTTAAATAAGCTCAGTAATACCTATTCTATACTTTTCATAACCCGTAAATTATTTTTTTATGGAATAGTAACTATAATACCTTTTATTTTAATAGCTCCTTTCAAATTTCAAAAAGATTTATTGCTAACTCCTACGGTAATTTTTAATCTTTTATTTTTAGGAATTATAGCATCTATGGTATGTTTTTTTACCTGGAATTTATCAATAAAGAAAATTGGAATTATTAAAACAACCAATTATATCTACTTAGTACCGTTGATAGCAATCATTTCGGCATCAATTATTTTAAAGGAACGTATAACGATGATTACTTTTCTAGGTACCGTATGTATTTTATCGGGGGTGTATGTATCAGAGAACGGAGTAACAATTAAAAGAAAACAAAATTAAAATATAATAATTAAGTAAAATGTTTACAAAGAAATTTGAAAAAATACTTAGAATTACCTGGTTTATTGTTGCGTTTTTTTTAACCATATACTTGGGATATGCTATGTGGAAAGACAATGCTGAAACACTTTCCCATATACTAATTTTTACCGTAACCGCTTTGCTTGGTTATGTTTGTGTTAACGTGTTGGTATATAGATCGCCGATAGTATCCAATTTATTGGGAATGTCGGCAAATATTGGCGAGATATATACCCATCTGTTATTTGGAAATGTAGGTATGGCGTGTAGTAATCTATATTATTTTATAACTCATGTTTTCGGGCTGATTCTATGGACTAAGAAAAAAAATCAAGATCAAGAAGGAAAAATCAAAGTATCAAAAATGAATCAAAAAGCCTTAATATGTACGATCTTATTCTGTATAATAGGAATAATTCTTATGTTTTTCTTTGGGAATTATTTTTTTAAAAAAGATTCTTCTCCTTACATACTTTTACTTAATTGTATTGCTTTTATGATAGGAGTATCCGCTCAATTTACTATGATCATGAGACAACCTTTTTCCTGGGTTTTGTGGAGTGTTAGTAATTTAGTTTGGTTATCATTAAATCTGATTTCGCATAATTATATTTTTGCTGTTCAATCCATATTATATGAAATAAATGCGCTAGTAGGAATATATAAATGGTATACCAATTCTGATAACTAAGGCAACAGATTAAAAAAATAATTATTAGGTAAGTAAACTTAGTATTTAAGTTAAACTTTCTTCAAAATTTAATTTTATATTAATGCTTGTTAGCGAGTTGTCCACAGGCTGCATCAATATCATCCCCTCTACTTTTTCTTATTTTAACAATGATATTTTCTTGCTCCAAAGCGGTAACATAATTTTGAATTATGTTTGAATTGGCTTGAGAGTAATTTCCTCCTTCTATGGAATTGTATTGTATTAAATTAACTTTTGACGGTATTGATTTACAAAATTTTATTAATGCTCTTATATCTTCATTGCCGTCATTAATTCCTTTCCAAATAATATATTCCAGTGTTATTCTACTTTTAGTTTTCTGATACCAATAGGATAGGGATTCCATTATACTTGTTAGAGGAAATTTTACACTAAATGGCATTAATTGATTGCGTTTTTCCTCAATGGCTGAATGTAAGGATAAGGCTAATTTAACTTTTAAATTTTCATCTGCTAATTTTTCAATCAGTTTAGGAATTCCGGAAGTAGAAACGGTAATTCTTCTGGGAGACATCCCTAATCCTTTGTCCTCCGTGATCTTTCGGATTGCATCCGTTACGGAAGAATAATTGAGTAAAGGTTCTCCCATTCCCATAAATACTATATTGGAAAGGGGCTTTTGATGATATTCTCTGCTTTGTTTATCAGTTAAAGTTACTTGATCTACGATTTCTGCGGCAGTTAAATTTCTCATTCGTGTTAATTGTGCCGTAGCGCAAAAAGTGCAATCCAAACTGCATCCAACTTGCGAAGAAACACAAGCCGTAGTCCGTTTAGCGGTAGGAATCAGAACCGATTCCACGACATTTCCGTCGTGTAATTTTACGGCATTTTTAATAGTTCCGTCGATAGATCTTTGCATGACGTGGATTTCTGCCGGCTTGATCGAGAAATGATTTTCTAAATTTTCACGTAAAGATTTGGAAAGATTGGTCATCTCTGAAAGAGAATGAGCATTTTTATTCCAGAGCCATTCATAAACCTGTTTGGCTCGAAAAGGTTTTTCTCCTATTGAGGAAAAATAAGCCTCAAGTTCTTGTAAACTTAAGGCTCTAATATCTTTCTTATTTTGATTCAAAGTTACTATAATGCTATAATTAAATGATTAACATGGCATCTCCATAGGAGTAGAATTTATAATTTTCTTTAATAGCTTCTTTGTAAGCTTTCATAATTAAATCATATCCGGCAAAAGCTGAAACCATCATCATTAAAGTTGATTTAGGGGTGTGAAAGTTGGTAATCATGGAATCAGCAATACCAAAATCGTAAGAAGGGAAAATAAATTTATTGGTCCATCCTTCGTATGGATTTAATCGTTTGTTAGCAGAAACTGAAGTTTCAATAGCCCTCATGGAAGTTGTACCCACAGCACATACACGGTGTTTGGTTTCAATGGCATGATTTACTATTTTGCAAGTTTTTTCTGAAATGGAAATTTGCTCACTTTCCATTTTATGTTTGGAAAGATCTTCAACTTCTACTGAAGCAAAAGTACCTAATCCTACATGTAAAGTAATTTCAGCAAATTCAATACCTTTAATTTCCAATCTTTTTAACAGATGTTTTGAAAAATGTAGACCTGCCGTTGGAGCAGCAACTGCACCTTCTTCTTTTGCATAGATAGTTTGATATCTTTCAGCATCTTCTGAATCAGGTTTTCTTTTAATATATTTTGGAAGAGGAGTTTCTCCTAATTCTTTTAATTTTCTTCTGAATTCTTCATAAGATCCGTCAAATAAAAAACGTAAGGTTCTGCCTCGGGAAGTAGTATTATCTACAACTTCAGCCACTAGACTGTCATCTTCCGTAAAAAATAATTTATTTCCAATTCTTATTTTTCTTGCAGGATCTACCAATACATCCCAAATTCTTGACTCGGCATCCAGCTCTCTTAATAAAAAAACTTCTATTTGAGCTCCTGTTTTTTCTTTATTACCATATAAACGAGCCGGAAATACTTTTGTATTATTTAAAATAAATACATCTCCTTCATCAAAATAATCAATGACATCTTTAAATAATTTATGTTCTATTTCTCCTGTATTTTTATGTACCACCATTAGCCGTGCCTCATCTCTGTTTTTGGAAGGTCTATCCGCAAGAAGTTCAGGAGGTAATTTAAAATCAAAATCTGAAGTTTTCATTATTAAAATTATGTTTAGATTACAAATATACAATAAGCATACCCCTAAAGTCAAGTATTTATTTATGTATGCTCTTTATCTAAAGGACTTTTTGGCAAGTTTTTTGAAAATATTAACTTAAATTATAAGTTTTATTGATAAAATAGTAAATGTTAATTATTTAGTCATGATAGAATAATATTTCTAGATTTTATTGGTATCATATAATTTAAAAGTAAATTAATTTTTTTTAAAGTAAATTTCTTTCAAATAAATTTATACTTAGTTAGAGCAATAAGGGTGGAAATATTTCTACCCTTATTTTTTTAAAGAGTAAGTCTTTGTAACTCTTCTATGCTTCCATTAAATACATTGATGTCTACAAAATTTTGTGTAAATCCTTTGACAATCCCCTTTTCCGTAAATTGCCAAAAAATCCATTTTTGGTGCAAAGGACTTTCTATAGGGTTATAGTTTGCTGTCCATATAATGTATTCACTTAAATCAAGATCAGAAATATGATAGATAAAATATGAATCATTAGAATAAATAATGGGCTTCACATTATAGTTTTTTTCAACTATGTTCAACCAATTGATAAGTCCTGATTTCAATAATTCCAACGATTGATTTTTAGGCAGATCTTCTACGTCAAGTACAGGAGGCAAATCACCTCTATTCAAAGTTACGGTTTTAATAAAGTTTTCTGCTTGTAGGGTAGAATTTCTATTCACATCATAATAATGATATGCGCCTTTGAGTATTTTTTTTTTCGTAAGATTTTTCCAATTTTTTTTGAAAAAAGCATCCTGAGTAAAAGCACCTCGGGTTGCTCTAACAAAAACAAAGGAGACAGGAATATCTTTATGAATGTCTTGAACGCTATCCCAAAGAATTTTACCTTGATGTTGACTTATATCCAACCCGAAAGCATAATTTTTATATTTTTTAAAAACAGCCTGAATCTTTTCGGCTTCAGATATTTTAATGCTCTTTTGGAAATTTACATTTCCGAATTCACCGATAGCTAATTTTTCTTTTATAATGTAATAATACATAATGAGTGAAGTTCTAAAAAAGAAAAGAACAGATAAAAAAATAATTATACCCGTTAGCCAATAATAGAGTTTATAGGGAATTTCCTTTTTACTGTTTTTCTTGTTTATTCTTCCTTTCATGAAAATATAAAAAAAAAATAGTAGTTGGTTAATTATGAATTATTTAGTTCATTTGAAATAAGATTATTCAAATTTAAAAAATGCTACATGAATTAAAAAAAATGTCTAGGTAAATTGTGCTTTCCCAAGAAATTTTTTAAGTAAATTAAACTCTTAAAAATTCATATTTTTAAACCCTATAGTTTTATGATACTATTTTTTAAACAATATGTATAATTAGCGGAATGATAATGGCATTATTTTTCGAGGTGGAAGAAAGTAATTAGTTTATTCTTTTATATCGAGAAAATTCTTTACTAACGTTTTAGCTTTATTTTGAGCTTTTTCCAAATTATCATTAATAATAACAGCGTCAAAATCTTTGGCAAAAGAAAGCTCTTCATCCGCTTTTTGAATTCTGGTTAATAAGGATTCTAAATTTTCAGTATTTCTATTTTTCAATCGTTCTTCAAGATCTTTTAAAGAAGGGGGCGCTATAAAAATTGCCAATGCTCTATCTTTAAATTGTTTTTTAAGATTAAGTCCACCCCTTACATCAATATCGAAAATAACATGTTTCCCTTGGTTCCATAATCTTTCTATCTCTGAATGAAGAGTTCCGTAATATCGTCCTTTATAAACCTCTTCATATTCAATAAATTCATTATTTTTTATTTTTTCCTGAAATTGTTCTTCAGTAAGAAAATAATAATCTTTTCCGTCAACTTCATTTTCTCTTTTAGGACGTGTAGTACAAGAAATAGAGAATGAAATTTCAGGAAATATGGATAAAAGATATTGAACAATGGTTGTTTTTCCGGCACCGGAAGGAGCTGAAAAAATAATTAATTTGCCTTCCATAGGCTTTCCAGGAAGCAATTCTTTAAGTTGAAACGTATCATTTCCCGGTTTTTGATAGATTAACCCCATGAATTAATTATAAAACGTTATTAGTTTGTTCTTTTATTTTTTCAAGTTCGTCCTTCATTAGTACGACTAATTTTTGAATTTCAGAATGATTGGCTTTAGAACCAATGGTATTGATCTCTCTTCCCATTTCTTGGGCAATAAATCCTAATTTTTTTCCGGCTTGATCTTCTTCTTCAATTACTTTAAAAAAATATTCACAATGTTGTTTTAAGCGTACTTTTTCTTCATTTATATCTAATTTCTCAATATAATATACAAGTTCTTGGTGAAAACGCTGTTCATCAAATTGGACTTTCAATTCAGATAATTGTTTTTCTAATTTCTGCCTTACGGAATCCACTCTTTCTTTTTCGTATTTTTCAATTTCAGATAATGAAATGAGAATATTTTGAGTGTATTTTTTTAAAACGTTTTCTAAAGACTTTCCTTCTTCAGCTCTAAAATCGTTTACTTTTTCAAGAGAAGCGTTTAGACATTCTAAGACCAAAGTCCATTCATCATCACTAATTTCAATTTCTTGATTAGTAAATACTTCAGGCATTCTTATAGCCATCTTAAGGAAATCCAAGGGTGTGCCTTCTATTTGTAATTCTTCCAAATTGGAAATATAATTTTTAACAGCATTTACATTGATTCGAGAATTATTTTCTGCACCTAAATTTTCAATAACTATTGAAAAATCTATTTTTCCTCTTACTAATTTATTACCAATAATTTTTCTTAATTCCAGCTCTTTATTTCTATATCTAGGCGATATCCTTACAAATAAATCAAGAGATTTACTGTTAAGGGTTTTAATTTCAATTGAAATTTTTAAATTTTCTGTATTGACTTCTGACTTACCATAGCCAGTCATTGATTGTAACATAGTTAATAAAAATATGGTTATAACTAAGCGTAGTTAATTTAAATGTAGTTTTGCAATTAAAAGAACTGCAAAATTAACCTTTTTTTAATTCAATTATAGTTATTTCCGGCCAAATTCCTACTCTTCCCGGAAATCCTATAAAACCAAATCCACGGTTTACATAAAGGTATTTATCCTTTTCTTGATATAAATCCGCCCATTTAGGGTATCTATATTTAATAGGAGACCATTTTATAACGCCGGGAATTTCTATTCCAAACTGCATTCCGTGAGTATGGCCTGATAAGGTAAGATGCATTTTCTTTGAAAAATTTTTTACAATAGCATCAAAATGGGAAGGATCATGTGATAATAAAATATTGAATTCACCATCTTTAATGTTTTGAGAGGCAATTTCTATATCTCCATCTTTAGGAAAATGTCCTGCTCCCCAATTTTTAACTCCTACAATGTTGATGAATTGGTTATCTTTATAAAGTCTTATAGATTCATTTCTTAATAATTTCCAATCAATGGATTTATGATATTCGTTTAATTTATCAATATTTTTTTGTTGAGCAATTTCATTCTTTCCAAAAACATAAACCCCATAATCATGATTCCCTAAAATGGAGTATTTACCGTCTTTAGCTTTTATGGTTTTTAACAAAGGAAGCCACGGTTCCATTTCATCCGCCAGATTATTAACAGAATCCCCGGTAAAAACAAATAGATCAGCATTTTGATCATTTAGAAGTTTTATCCCTCTGGCAACCTTATCGAAATCCTTAATGTTAAAACTTCCCAAATGTATATCAGAAAGTTGAGCTATTCTATACCCGTCAAAATTTTCGGGTAGATCAGGAAATTTTATAGTAAATTTCCTTACTCTAAAATCGAATTTACCCCAAACAATACCTTCAATAATGGATAAAAAAGGAATACTTGCAAGTCCTAAACCAATAGCACTTATAGCCTTTCTTCTTTCAGGTAAATATGCGTCATTTGCAGAAGGTTTTGATGTAACTTTTCTAACTAAAAAGGTCAGCATTCTTATGAGGTCCTCAAAAATGATCGTTATAGCCAAAACAAATTTCGGAACGAAAACAATCATAAAAAAACCTAATAAAAAATGAACTTGCCCTTTGTTATTTCTATCAATAAAAATGGACCAAATAAGAATAATCAATAAAGCACAAATTGAAAAACCTAACCAATATTTTCTAAAAAGTTTATTAGTTGTCAATACTTTAATAGCTTGATAACAATAATATTCAATAATTAATGATACAATAAATAATATTCCTATTAAAGTGCCCAATGTATTTTTGAATTTTCAGTAATTAAATTTTATGGCATTCTATACAAAATTGCATTGATATTCATCCCTGCACCTACTGAGGCAAATATGACCAAATCATTGGATTTCAAAGTTTGGTTTAAAAAGTTACCTTTAACCATCATGTCATACATCGTGGGTATGGTTGCTACAGAAGAATTACCGAATTTTTGTATAGTCATGGGAGCAATTCCTTCCGGAATATCGGTTACCTTTAATTTATATAATTTAAAAACTCTTTCTAATATAGCATGATCCATTTTTGCATTCGCTTGATGGATAAGTACCTTATTTATATCGGATATGGTGTATCCGGCATCATCGATCACTTTTTTTACGACTTGAGGAACGTAAGTTAGGGCATATTCATATACTTTTCTTCCTTTCATTCGGATGTTAGCTTTCGATCCGACATAATTAGGATTTAAAGAGGAGTCTGTAGCAATATAAGATACTTCTTCTCCATTATCGCTTCTGGTATAATGATGAAGAATACCTACCGGTTTATCGGTTTCTCTGGATTCAAGTATTACACCTGCTGCTCCATCAGAAAAAATCATACAATTTCTGTCATAAGGATCAACAGTTCTGGAAAGAGTTTCAGAACCTATAACCAATATTTTCTTTGCCACTTTTGCTTTTAATAATTGGTCGGCTAAAATCATCCCTTCATTCCATCCCGGACATCCAAAGTTCATATCATAGGGCTTACACAAAATATTTTTGATACCAATCTTTTTCTTGGTTAAAGCGGCTATGGAAGGCATAATTCTTACTTGTCTTTCATTAGCATCAATATCTCCAAAATTGTGAGCTACGATAACATAATCGAGTTCTTCCTTATTTATTCCTGCGTTTTCAATTGCTAATCTACCTACTTCAGCTGCCAAATCAGAATTCATCACATTGTCATCGTCAACGTAACGTCTTTCAGTTATTTCAGTGATATCTGCAAATTTTTTAATAATTTCTGGAGTCGGTTTCGTTATGGGTTCCCTGTTTTCATCATAAAAAGTAATTCCTTCAAAATTGCTATTTGGAACGACTTTCTTAGGTAAGTACGATCCAGAGCCAGTTATAATACTTTGCAACATATTAAATTTGTGATATTATTCTTGATAATAATTTGACAAATTTATGTAATAATTACTAAAAAATCTATTATATTGTTACCTTTGTGCATCAAAGTAAGGTTATATGCTGAATAAAAATTCCTTACAAGGATTATTGATAGCGTTATTTATAGGATTAATTTCATTTTTTATATACAAGTTTTATATTGAAAAGAATGATGAATTTTTGTTGGATAATCCCAACAAGGAAGAAATTAAAGTATTTGTAAATGGAAAAAGTTATTTACTCGCGGGAGGACAATCTTTGTCAATTCCTGTTAATTCGGGTAAGAATACAATTTCATGTCAAAATAAACAGGGGAATATTATTTTAAAAGATACTTTTTTTGTAATAACTAAAAATAAAAGGGGGCTTATTAATCCTTCTTTAGCAACCTATTTCACTTTTAAAAGATATTATGGTCATATAAAAAACAGAGACTCCATATATCGAGCCCATCGAAAAAATATCAATGGAAAAGAGTTTATAGGTGAAATTGGCGAATACAACCAATTAGTAATACAAGATTTCTATTATAATATTAATCAAAATTTCCCTAAAATAATTAATAAAGTAGATTCCATAGAATCAAGGATTAAATTATTCAGAAAAAACCAATTTTTAGAGTTTTATCGGTCAACATTTGAATAAAACAGTTACTTTTGTAAGTTGAGAACAGCAAATTAATAATATGCCAAATATTGTAAAGCCATATAACGAAACAGAAAGTAAAAAGAAACAGGTTGAACAGATGTTTGATAATATATCTGAAAATTATGACTTCTTAAACAGATTGTTATCTTTTAACATTGATGTTTATTGGCGGAATCAATTGGAAAAAAAAGTGGTGGCATATAACCCCGAAAAAATATTAGATGTTGCTACAGGAACGGCTGATTTGGCAATTGAACACGCTAAAAAAACAAAAGCTTCAATTACAGGTTTAGACTTGTCCCAAAAAATGTTGGATTACGGTCAAGTTAAAATAAATAAAAAAGGACTGAATAACCGAATAAAACTAGTTAAAGGAGATGCGGAAAATTTACCTTTTCAAGAAGGAGAATTTGATATTGTAACAGTTTCCTTTGGAGTTCGTAATTTCGAAAATTTAGAAAAAGGTATTTCTGAAATGGGAAGAGTACTTAAAAAGGGAGGAAAATTGTTAATCTTAGAATTTTCAAAACCCGGTGGTTTTTTTGCTCCTTTCTTTATGTTCTATTTTAAAAATATATTACCCGGCATAGGAAAAATAATTTCAGGAGATTCTCGAGCGTATACTTATTTACCCAATTCCGTTGATGCTATGCCCTATGGGGAAAATATGAAAAACTTGATCCTTAAAAATGGATTTAAGGAGGCTAGCTTTAGAAGATTGACATTTGGAGTAGCCACTGTCTATGAGGGAATAAAATAAATAAATAAAAAAATCGTTTTCTCTACTATGAAGAAATTAGTCATAGTTTTATTATTAATAGTAATACATTGTGGAGTTAATGCGCAGTTCCGTTCAAGAGATGTTATGGAAAGGTATACTGATTTTGATGATCAGGAATTTTCCTGGGGGTATTATTTAGCAATGAATTATTTTGATTTAAAAATTCATCCTAACAAAGAAGGTTTAGAACATACCGGCAGATATTTGGTTGATGTGAATTCTAAAGGCGGATTTACTGTAGGTTTAATTGGCAAAATGAAAGTTCATGACTACGTTGATTTGAGGTTGGAACCGGCTATGCACTTCACACAACGCGATTTAATTTTTAATAATGTTCAAAAGATCATCGATGAAGAAATTGCCAATGGTCTGGAAACTACTTACACAGAACAAGATGTCAAACGAAATGTAAAATCTACATATTTAGATTTTCCTTTATTTTTAAATTTTCACGGGGACCGATGGTATAATTCCAGACCTTATGTACAGGCCGGTTTAAGTTGGTTAATAAACTTACAAAGTAATGAGAAAAAAGAAAAGGATAATACCGATCAAATCTTCCGAATGAAAACTAATAACTTTTCTTATCAATTAGAAGCCGGTATAGAGCTTTACTTTAAGCGATTTAAAATGACTCCGTCAGTAAGGGGAATATTTTTTTTCAATAATGAACTGGTTGCAGATAATCCGGGAACTCCTCCGTACTGGGCAGGTGCATTAAAGTCGATACATACCAGAGCTGTAGTCTTTTCAATTAAATTCGAATAATTATTTTTAAATCTCTTTTTATACCGCTTTTTGTTGTTATTAATTATTTAAAATTTTAGCTATTTTGGTCTGCCGATTCTTTTTTTCTGCTAATTTATCAGCATATAATAAATTAAAAGTTAAAATGGAGTTATTTCAATTTATAAACAACTTGTTGAAATAATTCAGTATAATTAACTTAAAAACATCATATAAAATTTTAAATTTTACTGTAGGGATTTGTTATTTAAAACAATGTTGATGAAATTCTGTTGGATAAACTATTATATTAGGATATTAACTTTTTTAAAAAAGAATTTCATATATTTGCAAGAGAGTTAGAATAGTAAATTTTTCGTTCTAATATGGAAGAGATTATTCAGGGAATTAATGATTTGGAAAATAAGATTCTCGAATTAAAGAAGGAAAATGAAGAGTTGAAAAGAAAAAATGAATATCTAGAAAATTCTCTTTTAAAAAATGAAGATAAATTTATTCAGAAAGAAAAACAATATAAAGAACTTGAAGAGCTTAATAAAAGATTGAAAGTTATTAATGCAATTTCTGGAAGTGGAGAATATAAGAAGTTGATGAAATTGCAGATGAATAGAATGATTAAAGAAATAGATGCATGTATTTCAGAATTGCAGAATTCATAAATAAAAATGTCTCAAAAAGTAAATATACGAGTAGCGGGAAGAAATTACCCCTTAGTAGTACAAAGTGAGGAAGAAGAGATATTACGAATTGCTGCAAAAAAAATAGAAAAATACATTAATACTTTTGAAAAAAACTATAACATTTCTGAAAAACAAGATGCTTTAGCTATGGCGGCTTTACAACTAGCTTCAGAATTAGAAAACATTTTAAGGGAAAAATCACAGGAACAAAATGAAATTTTGCTTAAAATAAAAAAAATAAAAAAATTGTTATAGATAAAGTAACGCATTTCCAAATAGATCATAGAATTTAAAATTAAATGTAGAACAAAGATATGACCTACATTGATTCTAACTCAATTTAGTAAACTCAACACGAATTGACTGACTGAGTGATTGTTTTTTTTAATGGCGGGCTGCCTCTCATCTTCTCAGATGATTTGATAGCAATATCAACAGCAGATTACAGAGAAAAAAACATAGCTTGAATCCTGTTTATTGGAGTTTACTTAAATCAAAGTTTAATAGGATTGATGTAGGTTTTTTTATATAAATTAATTGTATGAATGTAACGATAATATTTGAGTTAATCGCCACCCTTTTTATTGGGGGATTTATAGGATACTTCTTATCGAAAAGTTCTCTAAATAAATATAGAGAAAATAAATTAAAAGAAGCAGAAGACAAAGCTGCTGCGATCTTAAAGGAAGGAGAGCTTAAGGCCGAAAACATTAAGCAGGAAAAAATGCTTCAAGCAAAAGAAAAATTCTTAGAATTAAAATTACAACACGAAGAGCAAATTAATCAAAGAGAAAAGAAGATGCTTGAAGTGGAAAAAAGAATTAAAGACAAAGAAACGAAGCTGAATGACGAATTGCATCAGAATAATATTCAGAAAAAGCAATTAGATCAAGCCATAAATGATAATCAGATTAAAGCGGAAACGCTAACCAAAAAACAAGCTGAATTAAATCAAATGCATGAACAGCAGGTAGAAATATTAGAAAAAATTTCAGGATATTCTGCTGAAGATGCAAAAGCTGAATTGGTGGAAGCGCTAAAGCAGGAAGCAAGATCCAGAGCTCAAGCTCAAATCCAAGCCATTGTTGAAGAAGCGCAGTTAAATGCAAAGGCGGAAGCCAAAAAAATTATAGTACAAACCATTCAGAGGGTAGGTACTGAACAAGCAATTGAAAACTCGGTGTCTGTTTTTAATATAGAATCAGATGAAATAAAAGGTAGGATTATAGGAAGAGAAGGACGTAATATTCGGGCCTTAGAAGCAGTTACAGGGGTTGAAATTATTGTTGATGATACTCCTGAAGCAATATTACTTTCTTGTTTTGATCCGGTTAGGAGAGAAGTAGCCAGATTATCTTTACATAGACTGGTAACCGATGGAAGAATCCATCCGGCAAGAATTGAAGAAATTGTAGCTAAAACCCAGCAACAGATAGAAGAAGAAATTATAGAGATCGGTAAAAAGACCATTATCGACTTAGGAATTCATGGATTACATCCTGAATTAGTAAAAATGGTCGGTAGAATGAAATATCGTTCTTCCTACGGACAAAACCTTTTACAGCATTCAAGAGAGGTTGCTAATATAGCAGGAATTTTAGCTTCCGAACTAGGGCTTAATCCAAAAATCGCAAAACGTGCCGGATTATTGCATGATATTGGAAAGGTTCCTGAAGAAGAATCCGAATATCCTCATGCAATATTAGGGATGCAATGGGCGGAAAAATATGGAGAAAATCAAACCGTTGTTAATGCCATCGGTGCCCACCATGATGAAATTGAAATGAAAAGTTTAATTGCGCCTATTATTCAAGTAGCGGATGCAATTAGCGGTGCAAGACCGGGAGCAAGGAGACAAGTAGTAGAATCATATATTCAAAGACTTAGAGACCTAGAAAATGTAGCATTAAGTTTTGATGGCGTTAATACAGCTTATGCAATTCAAGCCGGTAGAGAATTACGCGTAATGGTTCAAAGTGAAAAAATAGACGATCAGAAAGCATCACAATTGTCTTTTGAAATAAGTGAAAAAATTCAAAATGAATTAACATATCCGGGACAGGTTAAAGTAACTGTTATTCGAGAAACGAGAGCTGTTAATATAGCCAGGTAGACTGTTTACTTAATAGATAAAAATAAAAAACTTTAAAATTAATTTTAAAGTTTTTTTTATTTTAGATTATAACAATATTCAAATTTATACTTCAATCCGATTATACATCTCCTTCTTCGGGAAGATCTTCATCAACAGTAATATCAATACCCTCAATTTTTGTTTTTTGAAGGGCATTTGATTTTAATTTCACATATTCTCTTCTAGTTTTATAAATTTTTATGGCATCAAAAATTGCCTGTTCAAATGATTTTGCATCCGCAATTCCTTGTCCGGCTATCGAATAAGCTGTTCCATGATTGGGTTCAGTATGAACAACAGATAATCCACCGGTAAAATTTACGCCGTATTCATAAGCTAGAGTTTTAAAAGGAATAAGCCCTTGATCGTGATACATTGCTAATATTCCATCAAAAGAAGTATAAATATTAGGCGAGAAGAAGCTATCAGCAGAGTATGGACCAAAGGAGAGAATGCCTCGATCAAAAGATTCTTTAATCGCCGGCTCAATACAATTAATTTCTTCCCTTCCCAATAGACCATTTTCTCCAGCATGTGGATTTAAACCTAAAACCGCAATTTTGGGTTTTTCAATACAGAAGTCTTGAATTAAAGTGGTATGTAAAGCTTTAATTTGTTTTTTAATTAATTCTTTACTTAATAGTTCAGAGACTTTGGATATTGGAGTATTAAACGTAGCAAATGCAATCCTTAAATCGCTGTTTTCTAAAAGTAAATGTGCTTTCTCCTTAAGAGTATTTTCAAGATATTCCGTATGATTTAAAAAATTTAATCCTTGGGTTTGCATGCTTTCCCAATTTAGAGGAGCAGTAACCAAAACATCCACGGAACCTTGTTTTAAAGCGTCAACAGCAGCTAATAAAGAAGTTTTAGCTATTTTGGTACCTTCTTCGGTTGAATTGCCAAAACTAATAGAAACATTTTCTTTCCATAAATTCACAACGTTTATTTTTCCTTGAATAGCTTCTTCAGCTTTGAATATTCCTTGAAAATAGATAGAATTTAATCCGAAAATATTTTTTTGATAGGATAATAATTTAGTAGAAGCAAAAATTACCGGTGTAAAGAAATCCAAGATTTCTTTATTTTGAAGGGTTTTCAATATTACTTCAATTCCTATACCGTTAGGGTCTCCTATACTAATTCCTATTTTTAGCTTATTATTTTTAACGCTCATATATGAACTGTGAAATTTATTATAACAAAAGTAGAAAAAAATATATACTTAATTTATAATAATTTAATAAAATAGAAATATTGCTATATTAAATAAAGCTTTTTAATTTATAAATCAACAATAATTATAAATTAAAAACAAAATATTAGAGAGTTTAAATATTGCCAATAGACTATTTAAAAAAAATTATAAAATGGTACTTTTGAATAAAAATTGAATATGTTTACAGGTATTGTAGAAGAAACGGGAAAGATAGTTAATATGGAAAAAATAGATGAAAATCTCTCCATATCAATATCTGCTTCATTTATTGATGAATTAAAAATAGATCAAAGTATAGCTCATAATGGAACATGTCTAACAGTTGTAGATATAAATCCGGAATTTTATACGGTAACAGCTATTGCTGAAACATTAAAAAAAACTCATTTTTCAACTCTTACCATTGGTGATCATATTAATCTGGAAAGATGTGTTAAAGTATCAGATAGATTAGATGGGCATATTGTACAGGGGCATGTAGATCAAGTAGGGGAATTGAAATCGATAGAAAATCAAGAAGGAAGTTTTTTATTGACTTTTACCTATGCAGGTAAACAAATCACCGTGGAAAAAGGTTCAATTACTGTGAATGGAGTGAGTTTAACGGTGGTAGATAGTAAGGATAATGAGTTTTCAGTTGCAATTATTCCGTATACATGGGATCATACAAATTTTAAATATCTGAAAATTGGAGATAAAGTAAATTTAGAATTTGATATTATTGGTAAGTATATACAGAAATTGTATGGTTTATATAAGTAAAAAAAAAACTTAATTCAAAATAAAAGACCTTTACCAATTGGCAAAGGTCTTTTTATTTCATAGTAGTTAGTCATATATTCCTTTACTCAGCTTAGCTCGTCTTTCCTTAATTAAGGCTTCTCTTTGAGCATCATTCTGGAATTTAGGTTTGGCGCCTTGACTATATTTTAATCTTCTTTCTTTAATTAATGCTTCCCGTTTAGCATCTGCATCATTTTTAGTTGATGGTTTTATTGTCGAATTTTCATTTGATGATTTAACCGGAATATTTTTACTATTCACCGTTTCTGTTTTTATGGGTTGAGATGAATTATTATTTTTAACAGGAGCCGTAACAGGAACGGTACTAGTTTTTACTTCATCTTTAGATTTTACAGAAGGCTTAGGTTTAGCATTACTAATATTTTCAGGTTTTATAACGGTTGTTTTTGGGGTTGAAAGATTTGCATTTTTTCTTTCCTGTGTAATATTATTCGATTTTATAACTTCCGGTTTTTTAATTTCCACATCAGTTGAAGTTAAATCATTTATTGCCTGAACCGTTTCTTTACTAGGTGTTAAATTATTATAATTAGTATTTTCATCAGATGAAATTTCTAACGGTTTTCCAATATAGAAATCTAGAATTTTTAATCTGAATAAAAATGAATATTTAGCTTGAAGCATTTGAGATAATGCGTTGAAATAATTATTTCTTGCAGTATTTAAATCGTAAATATTAATTTTTCCTGCAGTGAAACTCTTTTGTGCAAATTCATAGGATAATTCGGTGGATTCTACCAATTCTTTTGCAGAAGTAAATGTTTGATAAGCAGAATTTACGTCAAAATAAGAAGTTTGTATATTTTGCTTTAAATTTAATTTTTCTTGGTCTAACTGATTTTCTTGGATTAATTGATTAATTCGGGATTGCTGAACTTTTATTTTATTTGTTCCTTTACTAAATATGGGAATGTTAACCCCAACAGATACCATTTGAGAGTGATTGTCATACCATTGGTCGTCTATAGATTTACTGGAACGATCGAAATAATCCTGATAAAAAGTACTTACTTTATATCCGCCGGTAATTGAAGGATAAAAAGCGGTTTTAGCAATATCAATATCTTTCTTTGCTGATTCAACCCCTAATTCAGCAGATTTAATAACTGGTTGATTATTAAAAGCATAATTGATGATATCATCCAAATTGATAAGAGGCATTCCTATATCATCGGAAACTTTAACATCCTCTATCTGAAAATCTCGATAATCTTTTTGAAGTAACATGGCTAAAACCATTAGTGAACGATCTACTTCAATTTTAGCATTTTCATACGTTTGTTTAGCATTCGCAAGATTGGATTTAGATTCATATAAAGTACTCAGAGGTATGCTGCCGGCATTATATAATTTTTCATTCCTGTCTTTATCTTTTGCTTGAGTATCCATGGAATTTAGTTGAACTCCTAAAAGCTCTTTATTCAATAGAACGGTTAAATAATTTCCTACTAATTGTAATGAAATGTCATTTTTGATTTTTTCAGTGGTATATTGATTTTGTTGAACCAAAAAAGAATTTTTTTCCTCTGTTAATCGTAAACGTCTGTTGTTATAAAGTATCATGGAGGATTCAAGAGCAAGATTGTTCTGGTATCCTTCTGTATATTTATAATAGGAATCTATGGTAAAATCTGTTATACCATCTTGGGTAACCTTTTGTGTAGCCAATGGACCAAAAGTTATACCGTTGGTTATAGTACCTTTAAGATCGGGTAGTTTTTCTTTTTTAGCAATTTTTAAATTACTTTCTTGAACTTGTTCATTTAGTTTAGAAGCAAGTACTTGCAAATTGTTTTCTCTGGCGTAAGACAAACAATCATTGAAAGACCATACTTTTTGCGCTGAAATAAATCCGACTATGAAAAAAGCGATTATACTGTTGTTTAGTTTCATTCTTATGTAAATGAATTTTCAGTATTATAAGTAGAATAATTATTTATTTTGTTACAAACTTATCTAAAAACATTTTTTATCAAGTTTTATTTATAGATCTAACGTCTAATATGATAATATACTAATTAATTTTAAATGATATCATCATCTTTAAATTTATGTATTATTAATTAAGATAGAGTGTTGAATACTAAATATAAGACGTAAATATAAAATAAAAATAATATGAAGTACCTTTATTAACTAAAACCAAAAAAGGGTATAAATTATATACCCTTTTTTTAATTAAATAATGTATTATGATTTATGTATTCTTATTAATTTTCTTTTCTAAAAACTAGACCGGTTTCAGGAAAATAATCTGCGACGATAGTATCGTTGTCATTAATTTTTCCACCTAAAATTTCCTTAGATAATTGATTTAAAATTTCATGTTGAATCAATCTTTTTAAAGGTCTGGCGCCAAAAGTAGGATCATAGCCTTTACTCATTATATAATCTTTAGCCTCATCGGTCATGCTCATGCGAATTCCTTTTTTATCTAATATTTTATTAAGAGAATCTAATTGGATATCTATTATACTTCTTATTTCATTCTTATTTAAAGGCTTAAATACGATAGTTTCATCGATACGGTTTAAAAACTCAGGACGAAGGGTTTTCCTTAACAGTTCCATAACCTGCTCTTTGGTCAATTCTAAAATTTCTTTGTAATTATTTCCTTCCAGTTTTTCAAAATTTTCTTGAATTAAATGAGATCCCAAATTGGAAGTCATAACTATAATCGCATTTTTAAAATTAACGGTTCTTCCTTTATTATCTGTAAGCCTACCATCATCTAATACTTGTAATAAAATATTAAAAACATCCGGATGAGCTTTTTCGATTTCATCCAATAAAATAACAGAATAAGGTCTTCTTCTAACGGCTTCGGTTAACTGACCACCCTCATCATAACCCACATATCCCGGAGGCGCACCTACCAGTCTGCTAACAGAATGTTTTTCTTGATATTCACTCATGTCAATTCGGGTCATTGAATTTTCATCATCAAATAAAAATTCGGCTAAGGCTTTTGCTAATTCAGTTTTACCGACACCGGTTGTTCCTAAGAATAAGAATGATCCAATTGGCTTTCTTTCATCGTTTAATC
Source organism: Apibacter sp. wkB309 (assembly GCF_002964915.1). Taxonomy (NCBI): domain Bacteria; kingdom Pseudomonadati; phylum Bacteroidota; class Flavobacteriia; order Flavobacteriales; family Weeksellaceae; genus Apibacter; species Apibacter sp. wkB309. The sequence continues at coordinate 80,769 of NZ_PSZL01000001.1, read as the reverse complement.
CCGCGCGGTTTCTGCGTATAGCATCTGCAACTGCTTCAATTGCTTCTTCTTGTCCGACAACCCTTTTGTGAAGAACAGATTCAAGATTTAATAATTTTTCTCGTTCACTTTGTACCAGTTTAGTAACCGGAATACCGGTCCATTTAGCTACTACATCAGCAATGTCTTCAGAATCAACTTCTTCCTTGATCAATTTAGGTCGATCATCAGAAAGTTCGGCTTCAGCCTTAGCAAGTTCAGCCTCTTGTTCTTTAATTTTTCCGTAACGTAATTCAGCAACTTTTCCATAATCACCGGATCTTTCTGCTTTTTCAGCTTCAATCTTAAATTCTTCAATATTTTTACGGATTTCTTGAACTTTATCCGCTCTTTCTTTTTCTGCTTTCCAGGAGGCGCTTAGCTCATTTCTTTTTTCATTAAGTTGTGCTAATTCTTCATTAACATTTTCTAACCTTTTTTCATTAGCTTGTTTAATGCTTTCGTTGGAAGTAGGACTTTCCGCTTCTCGTTTAACCGCCTCTAATTCAATTTCAAGCTGCATTTTTTTACGGTCTAAGGCATCCAATTCTTCAGGCTTGGAATTCATTTCCATACGAAGTTTTGCCGATGCTTCATCCATTAAGTCTATGGCTTTGTCCGGTAAAAATCGGTCGGAAATATAACGATTGGAAAGTTCCACTGATGCAATTACGGCTTCATCTTTAATACGTACTTTGTGATGGGCTTCATACTTTTCTCTAATTCCACGTAATATAGCTATAGCATCATCCACATCGGGTTCTTCAACCATCACTTTTTGAAAACGTCTTTCCAACGCTTTGTCTTTTTCAAAATATTTTTGATATTCATTTAATGTTGTAGCTCCAATTGAACGAAGTTCGCCACGAGCCAATGCCGGTTTTAAAATGTTCGCAGCATCCATGGCTCCTTCTCCTCCTCCGGCACCAACTAATGTGTGAATTTCATCAATAAACAAAATTATATTTCCGTTGGAAGCGGTAACTTCTTTAACAACTGCTTTTAGACGTTCTTCAAATTCACCCTTATATTTTGCTCCAGCAATTAAAGCCCCCATATCTAAAGAAAAAATAGTTTTATCCTTTAAATTTTCAGGAACATCCCCATTAATGATTCGATGAGCTATTCCTTCGGCAATTGCAGTTTTTCCGACACCGGGTTCACCTATTAATATAGGATTATTTTTTGTTCTTCGAGAAAGAATTTGCAAAACTCTTCTTATTTCGTCATCTCTTCCTATTACAGGGTCTAGTTTACCGTTTTGAGCTAATTCATTAAGGTTTTTGGCATATTTGTTTAACGAATTATATGTATCTTCTGCTGATTGAGAGGTTACTCGTTCTCCCTTTCTAATTTCTTCGATTGCTTTAAGTACGCCTTCTTTGGTGACCCCTTGATTTTTTAATAATTGCGAGGTTTTGTCGTTTACGGAAAGCAGTCCTAAGAAAATATGCTCTAAACTTATAAATTCATCTTTCATCTTAGTTGATTCTAATTGGGCTTCATTTAAAGCTTTATTAGAATTTTGGGACAAATAAATTTGTCCGCCGCTAACTTTAGGTAAAGAATTTAGTATAGAATCAAGTTCGGAGTTAATATATGCTAAATTTGAGTTTTGTTTTTTTAATATGAAAGTAATCACACTGGCTTCGCTTTCCAATAAAGCTTTAAGCAAATGCGCAGGTTCAATGGCCTGATTTTCTAATCCTTGTGCAATCACTTGGGATTGTTGCAAGGCTTCTTGTGATTTGATGGTTAATTTATTAAAATCCATTTTATTTAATCTCTTACATTTTTTCTCAGCAAAATATAAACCAAAATCATGGATAGATTTTTATAATCAATATATAAGGGAATAAATGAATAAAACGAGACAATATGGCATCATTTATATTTTAAACATCAAATGTAATGACATAATGACATGAGTGTTGGACTCTTAAAAGATTGGATTGTTTTTTTGATTACTACATCTTTAAAATAAATTACATGAAATTCATATATAATTTTAAAAATTACAGATGTATAATATATTATAAATAAATTATAGATTTTGTGTAATATTTAATGATATCGGATACTTGCTCGTATCATGCCGATAGCATTTATGGTATCTAAAGAAACATCTTTAGATTCAAACATAGAATTAGCGCTGACTAATTTTATGTAATCGTTACCTAAACTGGATTTTTGGATGTGTCTAACAAAGGTATGATTGGAATCTTCAGATAAGGCAATTTCAATTATATATAATTCTCCCCAAAATATATTATCTATGGATGCATTTTTAAAAATAACAATATCACCATTTTTTAAAAGAGGAAGCATAGATTCTCCTTTTATATAAATAGCTCCATCACAGTCTGATAAATTAGGTATTTTTAAAAAACCTGAAATGAATGTATTTTCTGATTTTTTATGAACAATATTTTTTAATCCACCATTAGAATCTAAATTATAAAGAGGGATATGGGTATTATTTTTTTCTTGTAATTTAAACATGGGGTCCTCCAATACAGACATTGGAAAATCTTTATCTAAAATTGGGGATTTTAACATGGGGCCTTCATAAGTGAGAAGCCATTCTAAATTTATTTCGGGACATTTGGTATGGATCAATAAAGAATCATAGCTGTTTCTTTTTTTCCAATTCGAAAAGGTTTGGGGAGAAATACCAAGATATCTGGCTAATTCAGAATCTTTTTTGAATCCATAAAATAACTTTATTTTATTCAATATGGTAGTTTTTTCCATAGATTGTAGTTATAAAAATTAAAACTCAAATAAATTTTATATAAACAGTATGTTTATATATCTATTTGATAATTAGACAAATATACTAAAAATTATTATATTGTCACAACAATGTTATATTATTACCGTAAAAACAATATAAAGAATAGAATAATATAAATTATATAGGAGATAAGAATTAGTAATTGATGAAATAAAAATTTAAAAGGTTCGAATACTTCCGCGTATTAGAGCCATAGCATTAATTTTAGAAACCGGAATATCTTGAGGTGCGTTTGTGTTGTCTTGTCCTAATAGTTTAATAAATTGTTCTCCTTTTTCAGATTTTTGAATATATTTAATTAACATATAATAAGAATCATCATTCATACATATCTCAATTAAATAAAGCTCACCCCAAAACAGGTCTTTAAGAGAAATAGTTTTAAAAATAATTATGTCTCCATTTTGTATAGTTGGTAACATGGAATTCCCTTTTACATAAGCAGCACCGTCGCAATCAGCCAGATCCGGCATTTTTATAAAATCTATAATATTTTCTTGATGATGTTTTTTGCTAAATATATTTTTCAATCCACCATTTCGATCTATATTATATAAAGGGATATGATTTTTTTTGCCTTTATAGGAACTATATCCAGATTCTTCTGCTATTGAAATAATATTAGATTGTCCGATATTATCTTTTTTCAGCATAGGACCTTTTCCGGTTAACAACCATTCATAATTAAAAATTTCACATTTTGTATAAATAAGTTTAATGTTGAACGAATTCCTTCTTTTCCAATTATACAATATTTGTGAGGTTATGCCTAAATGTTTCACTAATTGAGAATCTTTAGTAAAACCATAGTATTTTTTAATTTCGTTTAGAATGATAGTTTTATCCATGTTCAATATAAAAAATATACATTTTGTGTAAAATAATTTTAAAATAAACAAAATGTATATATATTTGTGTTGAGATAAAACAAAGATATCAAAAAATACATTATTGTTATGACAGTAGAACAAATAAAAAGAAAAATTGAAGTGGGAGATTATATTTTGGCATCGAAATTATTAAATATAACCCCTGAAAATGTAAGAGCTCGTTTTTCACGAGAAAAGATGGATGCAATAGAAGCGTTAAAAGCAATAATTAGTAATAGGGAAAGGTTTATAAAAGAGTACCATAAGAAAATTTCAGGCTAATCAACTTAATTTCTTAAATCTGAATTTTTCACTATGAAAAGGATAAGAGTTATTCCTTATGAATTAATGAAAATTACTATCTTCATTGAGAGTTGCCTTATTAAATAAATGATTATAATAATCTTAATACAAAATATTTCATTGTTGATCATAATTTAAATCATAACCTGCAGTTTAAAATAAAATTCCTATTTTAAAAAATTAATGATACTAGTTAAATTTCTTGGCTTAAATACTCTGTATCTAATTAATCCTGTAAAATTTAAAAATTATTGATCTATATATTTTTAAAGGTAAACTTTATTGTTACTAAATTAATTTTAAATAAGAATATTGATTTTTTAAATTAATAGTTCAAGAATTTATTTAAATTATATAAATGTTTTATATATATAAATGAATGACTAATTTATTCTGAAAAAATAAAAATAACCGACATTATATGTTATAAATCTTGTTTAGGAGCCTTGAGATAATGTAAGAAGATAAAGGTAATTAATGTTATATAAACTTTATGATTGTAATTTTTTTTTGTTTATCTTTACCGCCATAAAGTTAGTGTTTAAGTGTTTTAAAATTTAAAAAATTAAGTGTTCATCTATTTTTAATGCCATTGTAGCAATAAAATTTTTATAATGAAATAAGAGAGGAGATCATTAAAAATAGAATAGATTTTTTAAAATAAAAAAATAGAAAATCAATTAAGTGTTAATAAGTTAATTAATAATTCATTATGAAAAAGAGAATTTTATTATGTTCATTACTCGGAGTGATTTCCGTTTGTTCTTTCTCTCAAAGCCAAAGAGTGGGAATTAATACGGAAGATCCTCAAGGAGTTTTCCATATTAATGGAACCAATAAAGATTTAAGTCAAGATGACTTTATTGTAGATGCAAATGGAAATGTGGGTATAGGTACTCGAACTCCTAAATCAAAGCTAGAAATTATAGGTACTAAAGGTAAAGGATTGCGGGTAACTCCTCCGGGATCTATAGATAAAGGAAAAATTATTGCATCTGATGCAGATGGTAATTTTGTAGTCTCTACCAGACCTATGCCGGAACTAAGAGAAGGTTCAATCATTCAAATTCATACAAGACTTGATGCAACTTCAACTACAGCCCCTAATTTGATAGATTCCAATCCAATTATTCCCGGTGATCCAAGTTTACCTGCCGGAAAAAAACCTGCTGTAAAAATTTCAGATAAGTCATTAGAGCTGACTGAAGGTACATGGCTGATTCAGCTTAAATACACCACCCGTACAACAAGAGGAAATGGGTCTAATTTTCAAGAATTTTGTGGAAAGGAAAATGGCTTTGATCAATATATTTGGACGTTACTATATAATGAAAATGAGCCAGACTTCAAAAAAGCTGTATTAACCACTGTTGGTTTTGCTACGGAACGCGATGGAGCTTGTGCTTGTACACCTCAGTTAACTCATGTCGTAAAAGTTGATACGGGACAAACTATGACAGTTAGTGCCTATGCAAGTACCAGTATATGGCATAATACAGTAGTATTTGTAGATGGTGATTATGATTCATTTACCACCGGTAAACCATATTTTAGAGCTATTCGTATAGATAGTTTTAATTAATGAGGGTGAAATTAAGATCTTTATTATTCTTATAATTTTTATATTTAAAATCATGTCATGAAAAAAATAATATTATCAATAAATTTTTGTGTATTAGCAATTGGAATTAGTTTATCACAAGTAGGAGTTAACACAGATAATCCTAAAGCTATTTTTCATATAGATGCTAAAAAAGATAATGGGAATATATCTGTCCCAGTAAATACATCAGATGATGTAATTTTCAAACCCGGTACAAATAATGCCTCAGATCCGACTGCAAAGCTCTATGGTCATTTAGGTGTTGGAAAAGTTAATCCGGATACGGGCTTAGATGTTAATGGGAACATACGATTAGAAGATGGAACTCAAGTTAATAATAATATATTAGTTAGTACAGATTCACTCGGAAATGCCCAATGGATAGCTCCTGCCAGACCATATATTCAAAACGGAGAAATTGGAAGTGGTATACAGTTGCCACAAGATGAAAGTGCTATAGATTTAACAGTAAAACCTTTACATCTTACCCAAGGAAGATGGTTGATTCTTTCTAAATTTGTAGTTAAAGCTACCCAACATGTTAACGACGATTTAAAACCTCGAAATAATGTATGGATATATTTAAAAAATGTTACTAAGCACCCATTAGTTAGCGATAAAGTTTATAATACTATTTTGGGGATACCGGTAGAACAAGCGGGAGCTAAAGTTGGGACGCCACAATTAGCAGCTCTTGTTAATATACCTAAAGGACAAACTTTTGAATATAGAGTATTTGGAAGTACAAGTAATAAAGAATTCGCATATACTACAACAAATGACGACTTTCAAGGATCTTATTTCTACGCCGTTCGATTAGATGCAGAACTTTTAGACAATTAAATTAATACATATGAATTTTAAATTTATTATATGAAAAAATTATTTTTATTATATATAATTATAGCGGGAGGTGTAGGTTTTACTAAATCTTTTGCACAAACAGCTCCGTCAGTTGGAGTAAATACAACTAACCCGCAAGGACCTTTTCATGTAGATGCAAAGGGAGATACCAACGGATCTTCAAATACGTCCGATGATGTAATAGTTGATAATAACGGAAATTTAGGAGTAGGAACCATAACACCAACGGCTAAAGTTCATATTAAAACGGATGGATCAACGAATGGAATCCGTATCAGTGATCAATCGGAAGGAAAAGGAAGTATGCTTATGTTTCAAGATAATACGGGAATAGTTAACTGGGTTCCCAAACCTTTCACCATAAAACAAGCAGAACTTAGGAAAGATTTTAATATGAGCGTTCCCTTTAAAAGAAACGCAAATGACCATAGAGAAATTTCCATAACCGGGCAAGGTTTAAAATTAACTCCGGGCATTTGGATGATTATGGCTAAATATATGGTTTATAATAATGGGGATGATAGAGGTAATTTGTTTTGGACCTATTTACATGATTTAGATGATCTTACCACTTTACCCGTAGATAATAATCATCTACGCGATAAGCGTAAACCTTGTCTAATTGATGGAGCCCTTCCTGAAAATAATTGTAATGGTGGTGGCTACAATTTGAATTGGTATTTAGCAAGTAACGGATTAGGTGGAAACCCTTCAAAATATGCAATGACTGTGGTTGGAACTTATCCTGAAGCAAAAAGCCAAGGATATACCACTCCATATGTCAATTATATAGCAGTGATTAAATCTGACGACCCATTAAATCCAGGTAAAAAACTAAGACCGGGTGATCCGGGATATGAGCATGAAATTGCATTAACTTTTAGTACCAGTTTAAATGGTGATCAAGTATTGGAAACCAGATCAGCATTACGTGGTTCAGGTAATAATGGAGGCAATCTTGAAGTAGGAGTTTATTTCTTTGCTATTCGTTTAGATATAGATGAATCATCTCTATAAATTTTAAAAATTAAGTTATATACTAGTATTTATATAATACCTGCCGAATAGGCAGGTATTTTTTTATTCAATACCTGTAATTCCCATTTTCTTCATTAAAAAAGTTGCATTCATATTTTGAGCTACACCTTCTTTTAATTTATAATCAAACACTAATTCATCCTGAACAATTTCTGCTTCAAAACGATAGTTCTTTATATTTTCGGGATAGTTTGCTTCCAAGGTGCCTAGTACTAAATCATGTGTAGCAATAATGCCATTACCTCTTAACGAAATAAGTTGTTTCATAAGCGCTAAAGATCCTTTTTGCTTATCTTCAGAGTTGGTACCTTTTAAAATTTCATCTAAGATGATAAATAAATGTTCTCCGGAATGAAGTCTGTCTATAATCATTTTCAATCGTTTTAATTCAGAGAAAAAATAAGATTCATGATCAACTAAGGAATCTGTAGTTCTTAAATTAGTTACCAAATTTCCCGGGAATATCTCTAATGACTTAGCGTATACCGGAGCACCAATACAGGCTAACACGTGGTTAACCCCTATAGTTCTTAAATACGTACTTTTACCTGCCATATTAGCTCCCGTTATTACTAAAAAATAATTTTCTTTTGAAATTTTAACATCATTGGTTACACAATTAGATCGGTTAAGTAGTGGGTGGCCCAATTCTTTCCCATCAAATATAAAATGTTCAGTATTTATTTTAGGATATGAATATCCGGGGTGTGTATATGCATATGTTGACAAGGAGCACCAAGCATCAAAATGAGAAAGAGAATCAAACCAATCCGGTAAATACTTTTTATAGGTATCTAACCATTTTTCTATCTTAATAGCATAACGTACACTCCAACATAAGACCGGATTGAAAAATAAAATCATCGGATAAGCCATACCCATATTTAATTGAGAACAATATCTATTCAATTTACTGATAGCTTTTGATGCAGTAGTATTATTTATAAGTGTTTTACGATTATTTTCTAACAAATAACTATCAAAATTTTGCTTTTCTATAGCATTAAAAAGTGAGGTATAGGTGTTTAAAACATCTGTTTTTTTATCTATGTTATTAACTATATTATTTACATGCTTATTCGCAAAGGCATTAATTGCAAAAGTTATGATCCATAAAGGAATAAAATATAATGCAGATACCTTATTAAAAGTTGTAAGTACAAGTAAGATTAAATACAAGCAGGGAATAATATTTATCATTATTTCCCAGAATTTATTTTTATGCAATAAAAATGTTTCCGGAAATATATTTGAATCAATATTTTCTTTATTTTCTAATTTTCCGTTTAAAGACCCTAAAACTCGGAAATGGTTTACCCAACCTTGTTTTGAAGCTAATTCTTGGATGCTTTCCTGATTTTCCACAATGGTTTTTTTGTCTAAATAGGGAGTAAGGAACAGATAGGCAAGAAATTTTTTACCTTGATAAGTGCATGTACGATTAATAGCCTGAAAAACCGATCGATCGCCAAATAAATCTAAATCGTAGCTGAAGCTGTGTTCAGTCGAGATATATTCAGAAGCTCCATCAAAAGATGAAAAATCGTAATTAAGAGCTTTACATTCATTTTCTGCTAAAGTTATTAATGCTTCTGAATAATTTTTTTTATAAAACAGTTTTTGATGTAACTTTAATAACAAGATAAATATTGAAAAAAATAAAAAGATGATACCGGCGGTAAGGTAGCTGTTTTTCCAAGTAAAAATACAAAGTAAAGCAGCAACAAGAACCACTGATAATCTTAAAGCAGCAATTATAAATATCTTTTTTTTAAGTGATTGTACCGTTGTAAACTCTTTATTAATAAGAGAACGATATGAATGTTCAATATCTTTTATTTTCATGATATCAAAGGTAAACAAAATAAAATAGCTAATTTAAAGTCTATAAATATGTAGTATTTTACTTTCAAATTTTAACAGAAAGCAAAAAAAATTAAATTTTGTTATTTGATAAATGATGCGATTTAAATTTATTATAAATATAAATAAAAAAGCCTGATGAAAATCAGGCTTATAGTTTTTATAATTTTATTATAAAGCTAAATCAATAACTTCAGACATTTGAGTTACATAATGTATTTTTAAGCCTTTAATATAATCGGGATTGATTTTTTCAATATCTTTTCTATTCTCTTCACATAAAATGACATCGGTTATACCGGCCCGTTTCGCAGCTAATATTTTTTCTTTAATGCCGCCTACAGGAAGAACTTTTCCCCGTAATGTAATTTCACCGGTCATTGCCCATTTAGACTTAACCTTTTTACCGGTGAAAGAGGAAACAAGAGAAGTAAGCATTGCTATACCAGCAGATGGACCGTCTTTAGGGGTTGCACCTTCAGGAACGTGAATGTGTATATTACTTTCTTCAATTTTTTGCGGATCGATACCGAACTCTTTATAATTAGATTTTATGTATTCCAAAGCAATGGTAGCAGATTCTTTCATTACATTACCTAAATTTCCGGTCATGCTTAAGTTTCCTTTGCCTTTAGAAAGAATACTTTCAATAAAAAGAATATCTCCACCTACTTGAGTCCAGGCTAATCCTGTAACAACTCCTGGAACTTTATTAGTTTCAGACATTTCAGGCATCATAGGCGGACCTAAGATTTCGATAATTTTATTTTGACTCAATTTTTTGTTGTATTCAGTATTGCGAGCAATTTGTAAGGCAATATTCCTTACAATTTTCGATATTTTTCTTTCTAAGCCTCTAACACCGGATTCTCGAGTATATGCTTGGATGATAAACTCCAATTCTTTCTTACTTATTGAAATATCTTTTTTGGTAAGTCCATGTTCGAGGATTTGCTTTGGTAAAAGATATTTATTAGCTATTTCTACTTTTTCCTCAATAGTATATCCGGAAATATCAATAATTTCCATTCTATCTAACAATGCCGGTTGTATGGTGGCTAAATTATTGGCGGTAGCAATAAACAATACTTTAGATAAGTCGTAATCTACATCCAGGAAATTATCATGGAAAGTACTGTTTTGTTCGGGATCTAATACTTCAAGTAAAGCAGATGACGGGTCACCGTGTCCACTGGTGCTAATTTTGTCTATTTCATCTAAAACAATAACGGGATTCGATGTTCCAACCTTTTTTATGGATTGAATAATTCTCCCCGGCATAGCTCCAATATAAGTTTTACGATGTCCTCTAATTTCCGATTCATCATGCAACCCTCCCAATGATATACGAACGTATTTTCTTCCTAAAGCAGAAGCAATGGATTTACCCAATGAAGTTTTACCGACTCCGGGAGGACCGTATAAACAAATGATGGGAGATTTCATATCTCCTTTAAGTTTTAGGACTGCAAGATACTCTAAGATTCGTTCTTTTACATCTTCTAAACCAAAATGGTCTTTATTTAAAACTTTTTCAGCATGATTAATATCAAAATTATCCTTAGAATATTTTTCCCAAGGCAAATCCAACATTAATTCTAAATAATTCCTTTGAACACCATAATCGGGTGTTTGCGGGTTCATGCGAACTAAGCGATTAAGTTCTTTTTCAAAATGTTCATTTATAGACTTGCTCCATTTTTTTTTCGAAGCTTTTTCTTTCATTTCTTGAACTTCAGCTTCATAAGAAACGCCTCCCAACTCTTCCTGAATGGTTTTCATTTGCTGGTGTAGGAAATATTCACGTTGTTGTTTGCTGAGGTCGGAGTTAACCTTATCCTGAATGGAATTTTTTAAAGATATTTTTTGAAGCTCAACGTTCAGGTACTTTAACGTTTTGGAAGCACGATCTAACAAACTATTAACTTCCAGTAATTCTTGTTTTTTTACTAACGGCAAATCAAGATTGGAAGCAACAAAATTTACCAACAAGGAGCTGCCTTCAATATTTTTAATAGCAAAAGAAGCGTCTGAAGGGATAGCCGGATTTTCATTAATAATTTTAATGGCTGTTTCACGAAGGCTTTCCAATAAAACATTAAAATGTTCTTTATTTTTATTAGAAACCTTTCTTTTGTCTTCCAATAAAGTAATTTCTGCTTTTAAATAAGGCTCCTCCTCAAGTATATTATTAATAGAAAATTTACGTATCCCCTGAATAATTACCATGGTACTTCCATCAGGCATTTTAAGTAATTTTAATATTTTACCTATAGTACCTACTGAGTACATATCATTTATAGTCGGATTATCTGCATTTACATCTTTTTGTGTAATGACTGCTATTATCTTATCGTTTTGTTGAGCATCTTGTAATAAATTGATGGATTTATTTCTTCCGGCAGTAATTGGTATAACAACCCCGGGAAATAAAACTACATTTTTTACCGGAAGTAAGGGTAAAACTGTAGGAAAAGTTTCATTCATCATTTTATCTTCTTCATCCTGGCTTAATAAAGGAATAAATTCACTATCATTTTGCATAACTTGATCTAATGACAATATGTCGAACTTCATAATGTTTCGTATTAAAGATTTAATGACAAACTTTCAGATATCTAAAAAAAGAGAACTACTTTTTTTTAATCTTAAATGGGTATAGTATTGATTATTAATAAGAAATGTTGTAACCTCCAAAGTTTGTACGTGTACTAAGGTCAATTAATATGCCAAATAAAAACTTACTATAATTGCTAATAAAGCTTAGAATTATAACTTGATAAGGGTTAGAATTTCTCTGCTTCCATCGGAATAAGTAACTTTAACAAAATATCTTCCTGTAGGAAGTTTTGAAATATTAATTTCCTGATTAAGATTGGAGTCAATTATATCTTTATCGATCAAATTGGTGCCAACCATGGATAAAACAGAAATATTATCAATTTTATAAGAACTTGAATTCTTAACAAGTATAAAATTTACTGCCGGATTAGGATATAATTTTGATTTAGTATAAGGTTGCTCTTGTAAATAAAAGTTCATTAAAATATTGGCCGGAAAATCTTTTGCAGTAACCAGGTTAATTGAAAAAAGCAACGTAATAAAAAATAAAAATTTCTTCATAAGCAATTTATATCTAAAAATTATGAAAATTTCCTTGATAAAATGATAGTTTTATGTACTTAAAATTAATGTATAAAATTATAAAAAAAAAATTTTCTTTACAACTTTTCATTAAATTATTTTTATTTTTATTTGGGAATAAAGATAATATTCAATTATCTTATCTTCAATAGTTTTGTGTTATGGGCTTTTTTCTGAATTATTCTATATTTTATATTTATATTGTTGTTGCTAAAGTAAATATACTTACTTGAGAATCATTGGTTTTTAACAGTTCTTGAGTACATGAAATTAAGGTTGCACCCGTTGTTAAGACATCATCAACCAATAGATAATGATTCGAACAATTTGAATTTCTTATAAAAGCGTTTTCTATTTTTTTTATACGTTCTTCTCTGTTGGACTGGGTTTGAGATTTCGTATGAGAAACACGTCGGAGAACATGCTCGTCGAAATTGCAATTCATTAAAGTTGCTAATTTTTTGCAACAGAGCAAAATTTGATTATAGTTTCTTTTTTTATATCTTTTCGGATGAATAGGAACCGGAATAACGGTTTTTACTTCTTTTAAACAAGGATTGTTTTTATTTTGCATAAACCAAATCTCAGCTAACCACGAACCGATTTCCGGTTTATTTTTATATTTTAAATGATGAATTAATTGTTGTGTAATATTTTCTTTTGAGAAAAATAATAACGAAGATGCAAATTCTATTTTCGCATAATTGTTAAGTTGGCTGTGAATTGAATTTGCGTTGTCAAAAGGAATATAAGTAAAAGGTAAATGAGCTTTACACCTTTCACATACATAGTTTTGTGATGATGAAATAATTGTTTCACAACCAATACATCTATTAGGAAACAGGGTAGAGAGTATTTCTTGCCACATGAGTATTTTTCAATTATCTTTGCGTAATATAAACAAATTTATTTATTGTGATAAGGCTGACTAAAATATTTACATTTGAAACAGCACATGCTCTGTGGGGATATGATGGTAAATGTAAAAACATTCATGGGCATTCTTATAAATTGTATGTTACTGTTAAAGGAGAGCCGTGTAATGATATTCACCATGTTAAAAATGGAATGGTTATGGATTTTGGAGAGTTGAAATCTATTGTAAAGAAATTAATTATAAATCCTTTAGATCATGCCATTATTTTAAACGCTCAAACAGAACATAAACAATTAGGAGAGCAATTGCAAAATCAAGGACATAAGGTTATTTTTATGAATTATCAGCCCACATGTGAGAATATGTTGATAGATTTTGCCGAAAAAATACAATCAGAGCTTCCTGAAAATATTTTATTAGCGAAGCTTAAATTATATGAAACCGAAACGTCATATGGTGAATGGATAAGGGAAGACCAATAGAAATTAACCTTACGGCAGGTAAAAAAGTTTATTTTGCCTCAGATCAGCATTTAGGAGCACCTGATGAAGTTTCATCCAGAAAAAGAGAAAAGATTTTCGTAAAATTTTTAGAACAAATTAAACATGATGTTCAAGTATTATTCCTATTAGGGGATTTATTTGATTTTTGGCATGAATATAAAACCGTTGTACCCAAAGGATTTGTTCGAATATTAGGAAAATTAGCTGAACTTTCAGATTCGGGTGTTAAAATATATTTTTTTACCGGAAATCATGATTTATGGATGAGAGATTATCTTCAAAAAGAATTAGCAATAACAGTTTTTAATGAGGAACAAACATTTATCATTAACAACAAAAGTTTTTTTATTGCTCATGGAGATGGATTGGGACCGGGAGATCGCGGGTATAAAAGAATGAAAAAACTTTTTACGAATCCTGTTGCTCGATGGTTTTTCAGATGGTTGCATCCGGATGTAGGAGTGGCCTTAGGTACTTATTTATCAAGAAAAAATAAATTAATAAGCGGGGAGGAAGATATTAAGTTCTTAGGGGAAGATAATGAATGGCTGATTGTCTTTTCTAAAGAAAAATTGAATGAAAAACATTATGATTACTTTATTTACGGGCATCGTCATTTACCTATGGATTTATTGATTGGTGAAGATAAAAACAGCCATTATGTAAATTTAGGGGATTGGATTTCGTATTTTACCTATGCCGTTTTCGATGGAGATCATTTGCATTTACAGACTTTTACCAAAACTGTTTAATTTTTTTAGTTATCCAACGTAAACATTTTTCTTAATTCAACAGCTTCTGACGGAGTAATTCTTCCGGATAGCAGCAAAGATAATTCCCTTCTGTGAAGGGCTGAGTTATATCTAACTATTTCTTCTTCAGTTTCAGGTACTAAGTCAGGTATTTTTTTAGGTTTCATAAATTCATCTAAAGCTACAAAAGTATATATCCCTTCATTGCTTTTGGTCTTTGTATGATTTATTGCATCATCCACCCATATATCGACAAATACTTCCATAGAAGATCCAAAAGCTCTAGAAACCTTAGCTATGGCCTCTACGGTGCTTCCTAATGGAATAGGTGTTGAAAAGGAAACATGATTAACAGAAGCAGTCACAACTTTAGCTTCAGCATGTCTTTGAGCAGCTATGGCACATGCTCGATCCATTAAAGAAAGTAAATCCCCGCCAAACATATTATTATAAGCATTGGTTTCATTCGTTAGCACAATGGTGGTCATTATGGTCCTTGAATCAGAGGGAGTTTTAGCTTTCATGAATTTCAATTCAATTATAGAGGGAGTAGACCAAAATTTTTGTAAGTAACAAAACTCTTTTCATTCAAACTGAAAATAATTTTTTCTTTTTCAGCTGTAAATGTTCCTAAATTTTCAATGGTTAAATATGGTTCCGATTTTAGAATTTTTTTCCACTCCTTAACTGTTTGATAAACAAAATCTTTAGCTTTCTCAACATCTATTGAATTCAATTCCGCAATTATGCTAGCTAAAGCAATATCATTGAGGTTATGTTGCTGAGTAAAAGATAGGGAATAGGAGGGTGGTAGTAGTTGATTAGTTTCCTTATCCTCTCTCACCGAATTAAATTTTAATTCAAATTTACCAAAAGAAGGTAAAGTAACTTGATTGGTTTCTTGTAATAATAGTATGCAATATTTTATTAGGTCCATAAAGTAAATTTAAAATAAATACATTATTTATCAACTATCTTTATCCCCTTTTTTAACGCTGAAATATATTTTCCCAAATTTAAATAACTTAAGGATGTGATGTATAATTAAAATTCCTCAACGCACGTTTGCTTGTCTTTTAATTTTTTTTTCATGGCGCTAAAAAATTCAGGAGTAATACCAATGTATGAGGCGATATGTTTTTGAGATATTGAATTTTTTAATTCAGGAAACATAATACAAAAATTTCTATACCGTTCTTCTGCAGATAAACTTAATATTTCATATAAACGATTACGTAAGAAAATTACAGAGCGGATTAAACTTTCATTATAATAAAGTTCTAATTTTGGAAACCTTTTAACGGATTCTTCTTTTGCTTTTTTAGATAAAATAAGTATTTCAGTATCTAAATCTGCAACAATATTGAATTTAGCAGGTTGGTTGTATATAATACTTTCATTATCTGCAATCCACCAACCTTTAGATGAAAATTGAAGAACCTGCTCCAATCCTTTTTTGTCGTTAATATAGCTTCGTAAACAACCGGAAAGTACATAATAATAGTTATCTTCAACCTCTTCTTGATGCAAAAGAGAATCTCTTTTGTTTAGCTTTTTAAATTTTAAAATAGACTTTAGATACTCTTTTTCCTCTCTGGAAATAGGCACTACATCATTTATTTCTTCCAATATTTTTTCAAAAATCATAGTATATAAGAGTTTTTAAATCGCTTAAAATATTGTGCTACTTGGTAAGAATTCTCTTCACTATTTTTTTAATAGAGATAGAGAACAATAATATAAGCGATGTTAAAATTTTATAAATACATTGTCTTAACTGTGTTAAATGGTAAAGAACACGTAATCCCTTTTTACTATTTGTAGTATATTATTAGGATTGGTTACGAAAATTAATCTATAAAAAAATTTTTCACAAAAATAATAAACAATTTGTTTATCTATTTAAAATTAAATGGATTTTGAATCTTACATAAAAACTAAACATATTTAGATTACTATACTTATTTAATTATTTAAAAAAATATTGAAATATTAATTTAAAGAATTTTCATTAAATATAAAAACATAAAAATTAATATTCAAATAAATTTTATAAATAAAAATAATAAATAATGTTTATAAAATAATAATAATTAGAAGTTTTATTTGTATAAAAAAGATAATAGCTATGAAATAAATGTGTTTACCTTTTAGAAAAAATATATGTAAGTATATATCCTATAACTTATTAAGGTACAAAATAATTATAGAAGGTAAATTAATCAATAATCCAAACAATTATCATAACATGATACTCCTATAAAAAAATACAATAAGCATAAATTATAGCCTATAATCTATAAATAAATAACAAACACTTAATCCAATTTTAAAACCGCTAAAAATGCAGATTGCGGGACTTCTACTCGTCCAATTTGTCGCATTCTTTTCTTACCTTCTTTTTGTTTTTCTAGTAATTTTCTTTTACGAGATATATCACCTCCGTAACATTTGGCAGTTACGTCTTTTCGTAAAGCTTTAATAGTTTCTCTAGCAATAATCTTAGCTCCAAGTGCTGCTTGAATAGGAATATCAAATTGTTGTCTCGGGATTAATTCTTTAAGCTTTTCACACATTTTTTTACCTATAGTATAGGCATTATCTTGATGAATCAAAGCAGATAAAGCATCCACAGGCTCACCATTTATAAGTATGTCAACTTTCACCAGCTTGGAAGTTCTCATTCCGCAAGGCGAATAATCAAAAGAAGCATATCCTTTGGAAATAGTTTTGAGTCTGTCATAAAAGTCAAAAACCACCTCAGCTAAAGGCATTTCAAAAAATAGCTCTACTCGGTCAGTAGTTAAATACGATTGATTAGTCAGTTCGCCCCTTTTATCAATACAAAGGTTCATTACAGAACCAATAAAATCCGATTTGGTGATGATTGAAGCTTTGATATAAGGTTCTTCCACACGATTTAATGATGTGGGTTCCGGAAGTTCCGAAGGATTATGTACTACAATCGCTTTTTCAGGATCCTTGTTTAAATATGCATTATAAGATACATTGGGAACGGTAGTAACTACAGTCATTTTAAATTCTCGTTCCAAGCGCTCTTGAATGATTTCCATATGAAGCATACCTAAAAATCCGCAACGGAAACCAAATCCTAAAGCAGCGGATGATTCCGGTTCAAAAACAAGAGAAGCATCATTAAGTTGAAGCTTTTCCAATGCAGAGCGCAACAATTCATATTCTTCCGTATCCACCGGATATATTCCGGCAAATACCATCGGTTTTACTTCTTCAAATCCGGCAATAGCTTCAGATGCAGGGTGTTCAACCGATGTGATGGTGTCTCCTACCTTAACTTCACGAGCTTCTTTAATACCACTTATAATATATCCCACATCACCGCAATGTATAACATCTTTTGGGACTTGATTTAGTTTTAAAGTTCCTATTTCATCAGCATCATAGCTCTTACCGGTAGCCATAAATTTCACTTTTTGACCTTTTGATATGCTGCCGTTTACAACCTTGAAAAAAGCCTCTATTCCTCGAAAAGGATTAAAAACAGAATCAAAAATCAAGGCTTGTAATGGAGCATTAGGATCTCCGGATGGAGCCGGGATTCTTTCCACAATTTGCTCCAACAATTCTTCAACCCCTTCTCCGGTCTTGCCACTGGCGCGTAAAACGTCTTCAGGTTTGCAACCGAGAAGATTTACAATTTCATCGGTAACTTCTTCAGGATTTGCAGAAGGTAGGTCAATTTTATTTAAAACTGGAATAATTTCCAAGTCGTGTTCTAACGCTAAATAAAGATTGGATATAGTCTGTGCCTGAATACTTTGTGCTGCATCAACAATTAATAAGGCACCTTCACAGGCAGCAATAGAACGAGAAACTTCATAAGAAAAATCAACATGCCCGGGAGTATCGATCAAATTCAAAACATATTTTTCCCCCTTATATTCATACTCCATTTGAATAGCATGACTCTTAATAGTAATACCTCGTTCGCGTTCTAAATCCATATCATCTAAGGTCTGTTCTTGCAGCTCGCGATCAGAAATAGTTTTGGTTTGTTGTAAAAGTCTGTCTGCTAAAGTGCTTTTGCCATGATCTATATGGGCAATAATGCAAAAATTTCTTATGTTCTTCATATTTTCTACAATAGTGCAAAAATACATTTTTTATAAACAATATAAGGGTGTATTTACTACAAACTGCGAATCTGGGTAAAAAATTTTAGTTGAATTCCTATTATTTCGATAGGAATTATTACATTTGCGGAGTTTTAATCTAAAATAAAACTAAAAAACTTTTTTAAAGAACATCAAAAATAAGAAATGAAAAAACTGAGTTTAACAGAGGATTGGACAGCCACAATCATTGGTGGATTAGTCATAGTATTAGGTATTATTTTATATTCTTCATTCGGGTATACACTAAGTTGGCCTACATTTAAATGGAGCACCGGTGACGATTTATTGTCCAATGTTTTAACAGGTAAAAATTTTATAAACATTTTTATCATTTTTATTGTTTCTTATGTTTTATTATTATTGGCAGATCTGTTACAAGGAAAACCTATGAGTTCAGCAAAAGGGTTTCCCTTACTGTTTATTCTTACTATAGTTGCCATGGTGATTGGCGGAAACTCGGTAATGAATTATTGGGGATTTGAAACCGTAATATTTTGTTTGCTTATAGGATTAGTTATCAATAACTTTATAGGTACTCCGCAGTGGATGAAAGGATGTTTATCTTCTGAAATGTATGTGAAAATAGGATTGATCTTTCTAGGCTCAACCATTATTTTTCAAGATATTATGCAAGCGGGTGCTTTGGGATTAATACAATCAGTAGTAGTAGTTTTCTCTGTATGGTATTTTTCTTTCTGGCTGTGCAAAAAATTCAATATAGATAAGGAAATGTCTATGATGCTTTCCAGTGCGGTATCCATTTGTGGAGTTTCAGCTGCTATAGCAACGGCAGGAGCAATAAAAGGGGATTCTAAAAAATTATCTTATGTAGTATCACTAGTATTAGTAGTTGCTGTACCTATGATTATCATTATGCCGGCATTAGCTAAATTATTAGGATTAGGAGAAGTAATGGCCGGTGCATGGATTGGTGGAACAATTGATACCACCGGAGCAGTTGCTGCAACCGGAGCCGTTTATGGAGAAGAAGCACTTAAAATTAGTACAATAGTTAAGTTCTCACAAAATGTATTGTTAGGTATTGCTGCCTTTTTAATAGCTGTTTATTGGAGCTATACTAAAAAAGAAGGGAATGAGTTTGCTGATAAACCTAATCTAAAAGTAATTTGGGATCGATTTCCTAAATTTGTTATAGGTTTTATCTTAGCTTCTTTGTTATTCTCATTTGTTATTCCAACAGAGCACTACAAACCGGTTCTTGGTGTATTGAAGAAATTTCAAGGATTATGGTTTGCCTTAGGGTTTACCTCCATAGGATTAGAAACTAATTTTAAAACGTTAATTAATAAAGAAAACAGAAAAGCTACTTTAGTATTTTTAGGAGCACAAACTTTTAATGTTGTATTTACCTTAATTATCGCTTATTTAGTTTTTGGTATCGAATGGACTAAAATATAAACAATTACTTTATTATTTTTATTTTGGGAGAGATTAGCAAATAGTTAACTCTCCCATTATTTTTATAAATGTTTTTATTGTAAATAAAGTTACTTTTTAATTTAGTAGAAAAAGGAAATTGACCCGTTGGTTTGTTTTCATATATTAAAATAAACTTTTCCCTTCATAAAGATTATATATTTCCATAATCTCTTTTAGAATCTTTTTGAAATTAATTTTCATGTCAATTAATTTTCCGGATCGTATGTCGAAAATCCAGCCATGAACCTTTAGATTACTTTCAATAATAGCTTTTTGTACAGCAGCGGTTTTAATTAAATTAATGCATTGTTCTTCCACATTCAATTCAATAAGCCGATTGTATTTTTCCTCTGAATCGGTAATTAAATTTAATTCATCTTTATGAATTCTATAAACGTCCCTGATATTTCGCAACCACGGATTTAAAAGTCCCAGGTCTTTAGCCTCCATAGCCTCTTTAACTCCGCCACAATAATAATGTCCACAAACAATGATTTGTTTAACTTTTAAATGATCGATAGCATAAGTTATTACAGATTGAACATTAAAATCTGTGCTAATAACCATATTGGCTAAATTTCTATGGACAAAAACTTCTCCGGGTTTAGCTCCAAGTAACTCTTCTGTTGCTACCCGACTATCAGAACAGCCAATATAAAGAACTTCAGGATTCTGTCCTTCTGATAGCTTATGGAAATACTCCTTATCGATAGATAACTTTTCTGCTATCCATGTTTCATTGTGGGCAAATATTTTTTCAAAATTCATGTATGGATTAATATAGTAGTAAAAAAAATAATGAACAAAAATTTGAAAGAAATCATTTATATCATAATTCCTTTGTTTCCTTTATATACGCTATATTTTCCTGAACCTAAGAAGAAAAGCGCTAATGAGGTTAATAAATAAAATAGGTTAAGTTCAACTTTTAAACCTCCGGTTTGTGATAGTGAAAAACCTTCCATCCCATGCACCAAATAAAAAGTCATAAGCATAGTAAATGCTACTAAAAGGGATGAAATCCTTGTAAAAACCCCTAATAAGATACAAATCGGAGCAAATACTTCCCCTAAAGGAACACCAAGCCAGAGATATTCAGGCAAATTTTTTGAAGTAAGCATTCCTTTTATAAAATCGTGTCCATGATATAATTTAGAGATTCCATGGAAGACCATTAATCCACCTATTGAAACACGTAATAGGAGTTTTCCAAGATCAGAATTCAATTCTTTAGCCATAATTATAATGTAAATTTGATCAAAAATAAATTTTTTATTTCATAAATTCTGTATCTTTTGTAAATAAAATCAAATTTATTATAGTAAAAAATGTATTACAATAAGTTTTACGATAAACGTAATTAAGTGGTATAAAATATGTTTTACTAGATAAAAATAGGGCTTGAATAAGCGATACTTTTACCATATTGTGTATTTATATTAGTCGTAATCAGATATGAAAAGATACTATTATAGAAATAAAAACAAACATTGAAAAATTATATATACAAAAAAGCCCTGTAAAAACAGGGCTTTTTTGAAGGTATATTTTATAAAATTTAAATTTAAAAAGGTTTAATATCAAATACTATTGATTCTAATACTTGAATTACGGCGGCGGTAGTATCTAAAGAAGTAAAACAAGCTACACTGTTTTCAACAGCATTTCGTCGAATTAAAAAGCCGTCTTCTTGGGCCGTACCGTCATTAGAAAGTGTATTAATAACAAATTGAGCTTTTCCTTGTTGCATAATTTTAACAATATTGTTGTCCTCACTTTCAATCTTGTTAATTTCAACAACAGGAATGTTATAATCTCGGAAATACTTGGCAGTTCCTTCGGTAGCCATAATTGTATAACCTATATCATAAAATCTCTTCGCTAATGGGAGAGCCTCGGCTTTATCCTTGTCTGCTACTGTGAATATGGCATTTCCTAAAATAGGTATATTGATTTGACCCGCTCTTAAAGCTTTATAAAGAGCTCTTTCATAAGTAGTATCTTTTCCAATAACCTCACCGGTCGATTTCATTTCAGGGCCTAATGTAATATCTACAGAACGTAATTTAGCAAATGAAAAAACAGGAGCTTTAATGTATATATTACGAGGTTCCGAATAACAATCCATAGCATAACCTTGCTCTTTCAAAGATTGGCCTAAAACAGCTTTTGTTGCTATTTTTGCTAAAGGAATACCGGTTACTTTACTCATGAATGGAATGGTTCGGCTGGAACGCGGATTAACTTCCAGAACATATATTTTTCCGCTCATTAAAACAAACTGTATATTCATTAATCCAATGATTTTAAATCCTCTGGCTAATGCTTGGGTTTGTCTGATAATTTCTTCTTTTTCTTCTTTTGTTAACGTTTGGGAAGGATATACAGCAATAGAATCTCCGGAATGAACTCCGGCTTTTTCAATGTGTTCCATAATTCCGGGAACAAAAACATTTTCGCCATCCGAAATTGCATCTACTTCAATTTCTTTTCCAATTAAATATTTATCAATTAGAATAGGTTGTTTCTCATGAACATTGATCGCTTCTTTCATATATCGTTCCAATTCAGAATCTTGATATACAATTTGCATGGCTCTTCCTCCTAAAACATAAGAAGGACGAATAACGACCGGATATCCAATGGAATTAGCTACATGTAAGGCCTCTTCTAATGTAAATACCGTATCGCCTTTAGGACGAGCGATATTTAATTCGTTTAATTGTTCTTCGAATTTTTTACGGTCTTCAGCTCGATCTATATCTTCGAGCGTAGTACCCAATATTTTTGCTCCGGCATCTATGGCAGCTTGAGCCAAGTTAATGGCCGTTTGACCACCAAATTGAACTAAAACACCGTCCGGTTTTTCTAAATCTATAATAGAAGTGATGGATTCTCTGGTTAGAGGTTCAAAATAAAGTTTATCAGAAATGCTGAAATCTGTAGAAACGGTTTCCGGATTGCTGTTGATGATAATAGCTTCATATCCTGACTCTTTAAGGGCTAAAACACTGTGTACGGTAGCATAATCAAATTCCACCCCTTGTCCGATTCGTATAGGTCCGGAACCTAATACAATCACTTTTTTCTTATCAGAACGAACCGATTCATTTTCAATACCGTAAGTACTGTAAAAATATGGGGTTGTGGATATAAATTCAGCAGCACACGTATCGACCATTTTATACACCGGAATAATAGAGTTTTCCTTTCTCAAAGAATACACTTGCTTTTCTTCCATGCTCCATAATTGGGCAATTTCCCAATCAGAAAATCCGTATTTTTTGGCTTTTGCTAAAACCTCAATATTTTTTGGTTTTTCTTTTACTTCATTTTCAATATTGATGATATGTAATATTTTAGCCAGGAAGAATAGGTCTATCTTGGTTATTTCATGTATTTTTTGAATACTTACACCGTTTCGTAAAGCTTCGGCAATTAAAAACAGACGTTCATCATCGGCATTTTTAAGTCTCTTTTCCAATGTCGTAGGATCATACGGCGTCATATCTTTTTTAGTTAAATGCAAACAACCTATTTCCAAAGATTGTACAGCCTTTAATAATGATTCTTCAATTGAAGTTCCTATAGCCATAACTTCACCGGTGGCTTTCATCTGAGTTCCTAGATGCCTGTTGGCACTTTGAAATTTATCAAAAGGCCATCGAGGGATTTTGGCAACAACATAATCCAGCGAAGGTTCAAAACAAGCATAAGTAGTATTAGTTACCGGATTTTTCATTTCGTCCAGAGTTAATCCTACCGCAATTTTAGCCGCCAATTTTGCAATCGGATATCCGGTAGCTTTAGAGGCCAATGCAGACGAACGGCTAACTCTTGGGTTTACTTCGATGACTATATAATCTCTACTAGAAGGATCTAAAGCAAATTGAACATTACAACCTCCTTCAATTTTTAAAGCGCGGATTATTTTTAATGCAGAATTTCTAAGTAATTGATATTCTTGATCTGCTAATGTTTGACTAGGAGCGAAAACAATGGAATCTCCGGTATGTATTCCAACCGGATCAAAATTTTCCATATTACAAACTACTATGGCATTGTCATTGGCATCCCTCATTACTTCATACTCAATTTCCTTATATCCGGCAATACTTTTCTCTATAAGACATTGATGAACCGGACTGTATTTTAATCCGGAATCAGTAATTTCCCTTAGTTCGGTTTCATTTTCTGCTATTCCACCTCCGGTGCCTCCCAGAGTAAAAGCAGGTCTAACAATTATCGGATAACCAATTTGATTAGCGAATTCCACCGATGACTCCACGTCATTAACAATTATACTTTCTGCAATAGGTTCATTAATGTTTTCCATTAATTGTTTGAACAAATCTCTGTCTTCGGCCTGCTCAATGGAAGATAATTTGGTTCCGATAATTTCAACATCATATTGGGCTAGAGTACCTGCTTTAGCTAATTCAACGGCAAGATTAAGTCCGGTCTGTCCTCCCAAAGATGGTAACAACGCATCGGGACGCTCTAATGCAATAATTTGTTGAAGAAAATCTAATGTTAACGGTTCCATGTATACCTTATCGGCAATTTCTTTATCGGTCATGATCGTTGCAGGATTCGAATTAACAAGAACGACTTTGTATCCTTCTTCCTTAAGAGCCAGACAAGCCTGGGTTCCCGCATAATCGAATTCAGCAGCTTGTCCGATAATGATAGGTCCTGAACCTATTACAAGAATTTTATTTATATCTGTGCGTTTTGGCATGTTGTTTTTTTAATTTTTAGTTTGAAGTAATGACTTCAGTTTATATGAATTTTTACTAATTCTTTTACATTAATCCTTTTTAACCTAGTAATAATTCGATAGTGCTTAACTATTCGGATATAAAGAATTTTATTATTTATTTTTAAACTCTTCTACCATAGACATAAAGCGGTTAAATAAATATTCGTTATCATGAGGCCCCGGACTGGATTCGGGATGGTATTGGACAGTAAATGCCCTATTCTTTTTATCCTGTAATCCTTCTATAGTTCCGTCATTTAAAGCTCGATGCGTTACTTCTAAAGTTGTGTTTTGTAAAGATTCTTCATCAACTACATATCCGTGATTTTGAGAAGTTATATACACTCTGTTAGTGGCAAGTTCTTTTACCGGATGGTTGGCACCTCTGTGTCCGAATAACATCTTAAAAGTTTTAGCTCCATGTGCAAGAGCATATAATTGGTGACCTAAGCAAATTCCGAATATCGGGGCTTTACCGCTCAATTCTTTTATAGTATTTATAGATTCGGTTAATTCTTCCGGATTACCGGGACCATTGGAGAGCATAATTCCATCGGGGTTTAGTTCTAATATAGAGCTTGAATCTGTATTATAAGGTACTACCACTACATCACAATTTCGTAAGCATAATTCTTTTAAAATGCTTTTTTTCATTCCATAATCTATCAATACAATTCTGTGTCCTTCTGCAGGAGCACTATAGGCTCTTGGTGTAGATACTTCGGGAACGTGATGTCCTAACTTGGTCTCTTGTAAAGATTTAATTACTTCATCAATGTTTTCATTTTCATCACAGAATTTACCTTTCATACTGCCTTTGGTTCGTATGGTTTTTACCAAGGCGCGGGTATCAATACCGCTTAAACCGGGAATATTTTGTTTTTTCAAAAAAGAATCGATGTTCATTTGGCTTTTCCAGTGAGATTCTGTTTCAGCGTATTCATGAACGATAATTCCACCTACAAAAGAATTAAGGGATTCAAAATCGCTGGAATTAATTCCATAATTCCCTATTAATGGATAGGTGAAAACAATAATTTGTTTGTGGAAGGAAGGATCTGATAAGGTTTCTTGGTAGCCGGTCATTCCTGTGGTAAAAACAACTTCACCGATTGTGAATTGGTCACTCCCAAAGCCTTCGCCATTAAATACTAATCCGTTTTCTAATACTAATTTTCTTTTCAAGGGTTGTTAATTTATTATAGTGGTTTGAATATGGTTATGAATTAAAAACATAGTTAAGCACAGCAATTCTGGCAAAAACTCCATTCGTCATCTGCGTAAATATTCTTGATTTTGAAGATTCGATAAGATCCTCATCAATCTCAACATTACGGTTAATAGGTGCCGGATGCATAATGATTGCCGAGGATTTCATTTTATCGGCTCTCTGTTTTGTTAATCCATATAATTCTAAAAAATTTTTTTCGTCATATTGTTTCGCATGTCTTTCGTTTTGATTCCTTAATAGCATCACAACGTCTGCATCTTGTATTACTGAATCAAGAGAAGCATAGGTTCCCATAGTCATACTGGAATCTCTCCAAAATTCCGGAGTCGCAAATGTTATAGAAGATCCCAGTCTTTTTAAAATTTTAGCATCTGAATGAGCTACTCTGCTATGTATCACATCGCCAACAATTACTATATTCAGATCTCTAAAAGTACCGAATTCCTCATATATGGTTACTAAATCCAATAAAGATTGGGTGGGGTGGTCTCCGCAACCATCTCCGGCATTAATGATGGGCACATCGATTTTTGTAATTAAATCATCATAAAATCTATCTTGCATGTGTCTTATAACAAAACATTCAACCCCTATGGAATTTAAAGTTTTAACAGTATCATAAAGAGTTTCACCTTTTTTAACACTTGAACTTTCTGCATCAAAATATATAATTTCCATTCCTGTTTTTTTCTCAGCCATTTCAAAGCTGAGTTTGGTTCGAGTACTATTCTCGAAAAACAGGTTGGATATATAATGATTAGATAGATTTGGAAAAGCTTTTTTCTTTTTAAAGCTTATCGCATCATCCACTAATTCCTCAATCAAACTTAGATCAAGATTTTCTAAAGTGATAAAATGATTCATTATTTGTATATTAGTTTAATTGGTGTTATAATAGTGTAATTTTTATTATTGCTATTTAAAAATAAAAAAAAACATCTTAAATAATAAGATGTTTTAAATGAATATTTAAAAAAAATATTTCCGGTATCTTCTAAAGATGATTTCTTGCCCTGAATCTGGAATAGTAGAGGGATAAACTTTTTATAAAAAGTAATTCTTCCTTTTTTGTTTATTATTTTAGGTAATGATTCAGAGTTATTCAAAAGATTTAATTAGTGTGATTATACAAACTGTTTTTTTTATTAAATCGATTTTTTAAAATCCTACAAAGATAAGTTGTTTTTTTTGATTGTGCAATTTAAATTTTTATTTATTCAAAATATATATGTTTCTAAAGCAAAATAAAAATTTATATACCTCATATTTTAAAATTAGTTTAAAAAAATATTAAATAAGCGTTAAAAACTAAGATATTTAAAATTAACTACTTATAATTTTAAATGAGATATAATGTACATTTAATGTGTATAATGCTTATTTTCTTTGTTAATACTTTGTTACATTTGCAGGTTAAAAAACATACATTACAATTGATTAGATAATATATTGTTAATATCATTTTTATTCTTTGCAGATAATAAATAATAGATCATTGTTTATTATAGAAGATAAATTAAGCCCTAAATAATTATTTAAAATATATTACTATGATGAATTGATGTATGGCTAAAATTCTATTTAATTCAATAGAATTATAACTGTATAAAAAACTAAATTATATGAAAAGAAAAGCTAATTATGGATCAATTACTTATTATTCATTTTTATTTTATTTTGTAATACCCGTGCTTTTGTTGGGACAAAGTCCCGGTGGGTTTGATAGCAATGTAGAGTTATGGTTAAAAGCAGACCGACCTCAAGAAGGGGGAGTCGGCTCATTGGAGGATAATCAAACGGTGGATTTATGGAAGGATGTATCCGGTAATGGAAGAGATCATAAGAAATTTAATAATTTATTGCCGGTCTATAAAAAAACAGGGGATTTAATGAATTTTCAACCGTCTATGTATTTTGCGCCAAGATCAAGAGCCTTTCTAGCAGGGCCGGATTTGAAAATATCTGCAAATAAAGCGTATTATGTATTTTATGTATCAAAATTAGAAAAAACAACAGGGATATCTTACGTTTATACATTAAATGCCACGAGAAATAATTATTCGGGATGGTATACGGGAATCCCATATTTTACTACAGCGGGCGCAACTTATAGAAGTAAAATCAGTCAAGGTAAAAATTATGGTATAGTCGGGATAATTCGTCCAAACAGTACAACTTTAACCCAGATGCTTTATTTTAACTCTATTCCCGAAAACACTTTAAGATCTTATTCTATAAGGCTGGGAGACGGACAGAGTTTGGTTGGAGCTTCTGCTACAACATCTGCCAATTCATTTGAGGGAGATATACAAGAGATAATTGTATTATCTGCCCCCAAAAATACCTATTTATCAGATATGGATTTACAAAAAATTAATTCTTATTTATCCGTTAAATATGGTATTTCTTTAGAATCAGCTGACGATATAACATTTCCAAATTATGTTAATTCAAAAGGTGAAAAAATTTGGGACGGAGAAAATTTCATGTCCTATCAAAACCATGTATTTGGTTTAGGAAGAGATGATCAATACGGATTATATCAAAAACAATCAACTAATTATGATTTATCAACTTTAACCGCTTATGTTGGAGATGAATTAACAGAATTAAATGATAACAATAATGGAACTCTAACCAATAACACTTTTTTGATGTTTGGATCTAATGATGAGATTGGTGTAGAACGGTATGAACATTTGCAAGGAGAAAAATATTCTAATAGCATATTAAATGAAGATATATTTTTTAAATTAAAAAGAACCTTGAAAACGAAGGTTACTGGAACTAAAAGTCTAACTGTCAACATGAAATTAAATGTTGATGCTAAATATGTTATTGTTAGTTCTGTAGAAACGTTTGATCCGTCAAAAACTCGTATTTATCCTGTTAATGACGGAATCGTTAAAGGAGTTGAGATAGAGAATGATGATTACGTTTCTTTTACCAGTGGGCGACCTAATCCGGGAGGTGTAAATTTACTAACAGAACTTTGGTTACGAGCTGATGATATACCAAGCACTGAAGAAGATAGTACTGAAATTAGTACTTGGCATGATATTTCAGTATATAAACGAGACCACTCGGTCATTACTGATGCTAAAGAGTTTAAAGGACCAATTATTCGTAATCAAAAAGGATTAATGAATTATCATTCACATTTGCAATTTACTAATACCGGTCAGTCAAATTCTACAATTCCGGTATTAACTGCACCAAGTTT
The DNA here is from genome assembly GCF_002964915.1 of Apibacter sp. wkB309. Classification (NCBI taxonomy): domain Bacteria; kingdom Pseudomonadati; phylum Bacteroidota; class Flavobacteriia; order Flavobacteriales; family Weeksellaceae; genus Apibacter; species Apibacter sp. wkB309. The sequence continues at coordinate 51,328 of NZ_PSZL01000001.1, read as the reverse complement.
TTATAGTTCAGATAAATCTTACTACATATTCTATGTATCTGAAATAAATACAAGCGGATTATCGGTATTATATGCTTTAAACAGTAATTATAGTAATACCAATAATGATAACAACCAAGGGTGGAATTTAGGGAATCCTGCATTAACTAATGGGTATAATCCGTCTAATACTGTTCAAACACATTCCAATAGTATAAATAAAACGTACGGAGTAGTAGCAGTGGAGCGTACCAATGATAAATATGTTGCACAACGAATCATATTCAATGGTATTTCCAATTCATTTTACGGATATGCTATGGAAAATAAAATTCCGGCGATAAGTCTTATCGGAGCTCGACAAATCTATAGTAAAACTTTAAATAATTTCAATCCTTTTGTAGGTAATGTTCAGGAAATAATTGTTCTTTCCGGAAATAAAGGAACACCCATAGATTCCAAAGATTTTAATAGAATTAATTCTTATTTAGCGATTAAATATGGAATTACATTACATAGTGAATCTGAACCGGATTATTATGACTCTTATGGGAACAAAGTTTGGGATGGTAAAATAAATGCAGGATTTAATCATGATATTTTTGGTATAGCCAGAGATGATAGTTCTGATTTATATCAAAAGCAATCTGTAAGTTATGATAGAGACCTTATGACCATTTTTGTTGGTAATGAAGTCGCAGATATGAATAAGTTAGGTAACGGGACCTTGAAAAACAAAGATTATTTGATGTTAGGTTCTAATGGATTAGAAGATTATTTATTAGATTATAATTATCTTGAAGGCACTGCTTATGCGAACGGTAAATTGCCATTTAGAATCGATTACAGAAATCAGGTGACTTTAAAAGCACAGACATCAGGATCCGATTCCTATGTAGTAAACATACAACCAAGTTTGACGGCAAAGATTTTGTTAGTTTCACCTGATGGAAAATTTGAGCCCCAAAACACCAGATTTTATGTGGTGGAAAATAAAGTTGCCAAAAATGTTGAAATTAATGATGGAGATTATATAAGTTATGCTTTATACGGATTTGCACCTGGGGGAGTATTGAATGGATTAAGATTGTGGTTAAAAGCAGATGATAAAAATAGTTTAGTGTTTGATGGGGAAAGTTCTAATTTATTGATTTGGAAAGACCAAACCGTTAATGAAAACGATTATTATTTTTCACTAGTAGATAATAAATATAAAGTAGCGCCGGTATATGATTCATGTAATAGTAAAATGAATTTCTTTCCAAGCATATATTTTAGTCAAAATTCCGCACTTGCTATAAATAAGGGGCCTATGAGTACTAATGCGCCGGAACATAGCACTTCTTTTATCATTTATAATAGCTTCGCGTCTCCATCAACTGTTAGAACCTATACCCACGGCTTTGGTGGATTGGATCCAGTTACGGTGAAAACCAGACACCCGGCGGTAGGTTTCAGTCCAAATTATGGAACAGGAAGAATAGCAACTTCCATAGCTATAACTCAAGGTACAGTAAAAGGATTTGAATTTGGAGCTACAGCCTTGCATATGACCAGGCTTAGTAAAGCTTATAAAGGTATAGATCCGAAATTTCCTTTAATCGAACATGATTTTGGAGGTATTGTTGATACATTATCCAGGCCGGAATCTAACTTTGGTTCGGATTTCTTAATGGCTAGTGGAGGAACTATAGGTGCAGCGAGTTTGAATTCCGGGCTTTTTGATGGATTAATTTCAGAATTGTTTTTTTATGAAAGAAAGTTAAGTAAGAATGAAAAAGTTCGTATACAAACCTATTTAGCAATGAAATATGCTATTACTTTGTATACAACTAAGTCTATAACTATGGGTGAGGAAATAGTGCAATTACAAAAACAACCGACTGATTACATATTATCAGACATTAAAACTAAAGTTTGGAAAGGATCAACACAGCCTTATTCTAACTATCATAGAAATGTAGCCGGTTTAGTACGTGATGATAATTCAAATATATTTGTTAATAAAGCTCGATCTACTGATGTTCAGTCAATTGTAACTATTCAAGCCGGTGAAAGTACCGAATGTGGACAAGGGCAAAAGTCTGTATTAAAAAATGATCTAAGTGGATTATTTTGGGGACATAACGGAGATACCGGTACTACAGATTTAAGTGAGCTATCACAATCTATTTGTGGAGGATTAGATAGAAGAATGAATCGAATATGGTTAGTAAATAAAACCAATTTAGATGAACAATCGGTTATTTTATCAGCTGATGAGTCTGCAGATGAATTCGTTTTTAATCAAAATTATAGGGTTTATTTATTAATTGCTAATTCTGATGATGATATTAAAAATGAAAATTGGGCTTATACTATACCCGGCGAATGGATAGATAACAAAGTTCAATTTAATTATAAATTTACAGAAGATACTACCTATTTTACCTTTGGGGCTGTTAAGTCAGATGGAGTTTGTACGAATTGCAGCTTCAGCGGATATAAAACCATTGATCTACCCCAAATTTGGAAGGGAGCGGCAAATAATGGCCAGCTAGATAAAACGGTTGATTTAGGAGATGATTTCTATGCCAATATTAATATTTCAGATCCGGGCAAAGTTCTACGATATAAGTACCCGAGAAGAAGTGGTAAAACCTTGCAATTTTACCGATATGGAAATTTCGATAAAGATAAAGAACCTATCACTACTACCATTTCATTTACCGGAGGAGCTGCTGCTGCAATGTTTGAAATATTTGATGTTGATACCCAAGCGTATAGGTCAGATGAAATTAATGTTTACGGAATTTGCGGAGGTGGAATTGTTAAACCAAAGCTTATGTACGTAGCTCCTAAAAAGAAAAGTTCTTATACTATTGATAAGAATATAGCAAAAGCAAAAGCTACGGGTGGTTATAGGTCTTCAGGATATACTGCTGCCAGAGGAAAAGTTTTAGTAGATTTTTCCGTAGCTGTCGAGAAGATAGTTATTGAGTATAAAGTTCATTATAATAGACGTCCTGCGACGGGATCACAAATGATAGGTATTGGAGCTGTAAAGCTATATTGTCCAAAGCCGGTGGAAGTTAATGAAGATGGTCTAGCATTTACGCTTAAAGTTGCTGAATCCACCCTTACCTGTGAAGAGGTGCCTTTTATATTTAAAATCATGAATACCAATTGCGAATCCAAAATAATAGAATTAACAGATCAACTACCGCAAGGTATGCAGTGGGTGAAAGAATCTTTAAATATTGAAGACGGAGAGTTTACTACTGAAACTAAAGAATATGGAGACAGTGATTTGCTTTCAATAAAAGGAATAAAAGTTCCCGGTGGGACTACAACTATTATTACGGCAAGAGCAAAATTCACAGAAGATAAAACAACATCCTATTTCACAAGGGCTTCTATAAAATATTTAAATCGTAATAATGAAAATGTATCCTATGAAAGTTGTGATGTTATAGATGGTTGTGGTAATACCACTGTAAATGCAGTTGCAGCAGGTTTGCCTAGTCCGGTTATAATAAGCGATCTTAGAGTTGATAAAACTTGCATTGCAGAAGACGAAACCATTTTAGTTACAATGGATATAAACAATCCTAATTCTTTATTGAATAATGTAACCTTAAATGCATCATTTAGTGAAGGTTTTAAATATGTTAAAGGAAGTTTAAAATCTTCATTTATTATGACGGACGGTACAATTAACACAGAAGATATTGAAGATAATGAGTTCGAAATAGAAGACTTTAGCTTACCGAATGGAAATCATACGTTAAGCTTTAAAATTAAAGCGCCTGAAATTCTGCCTAATAATTTTACGGAAATGGAAATAAATATAGATATGATGACATCTTCCGAAATTGATTGTGCCTCCATTGATATAGACGGTAACAACTTTGTTTTGGTTTCATTCTGTACACCTGTTCCATTTTGTACATTAGATCCTAATCTGGAACCTTCAACTGAAGTTTCTAAAATAGGAATTACCACTCTTGAAAAAGAGTTGAAAGGATGGCCTTTTAATATCTACAATGGATTTATAGTTTTGGAATCAAAAAATAAAGGTTTTGTAATTACAAGAACAAGTTCTGACTTAATTCCTCAGGAAAAACTAGTTGAAGGAATGGTTATATATGATACTAAGGATAAATGTATTAAATTGTATAATGGTGAGGAGTGGCATTGTATAGAAAGAACTTGTCCTCAATAATTTTTTGACAAGCAAAATTGAAAATAACTCACAAAAATGAAAAATGATATGAAAAATAAAATATTGATCTTATTTATATTGCTTCTGACAATAACTTCAAACGCGCAAGTTGCTATTGGTAAAAAGAAGGTGGATAAAGGTGGAATTTTAGATTTTAGTCAAGGGACTACTAAAGGTATACTATTGCCTATCGTTGAAATGTTACCGGAGAAAGCGGTTGATGGAACTTTTATAATGGATAAAGAAGATGCAGTAGTTAAAGTGAAAGTAAATGATAGTTGGATGGATTTAACCGGTACAGGTAGTATTTCCAATGTAAAGTTTAATGATTCTGATGAAAAAGGAAATGGGGTTGTCATCGGAGATTATACGAGTTCAACACCGGAAGGAGTATTAGTCTTAGAGGCGGTCGATAAAGCTTTAATTTTACCAAAAATTTCCGATCCTCATTTAAATGTAAAAAGTCCACATCCGGGAATGATTTGTTATGATACAGCAAGTCAATGTATAGCGATTTTTGATGGTTTACAATGGAATTATTGGAAGTAAAAGAAAATTTTTGTGGATAAATGTTAAGTATATTTTATATAATAAGATTTAAATTTTTTCATTCTCTAGATTTCTTTTTAGAATAGAAGAATAAACCATTTATTAATCCATAAAATGGATAAATTTAATTGATAAAAAAGGGTAAATTAATTTACCCTTTTTTATTTAATGAATTTTATAATTATAGTAATAGAGAATATTAATCAGTAAAGAAAAAAGTTCTAAAAAGATATTTTTAAAAATAAGCTTAATAATTAAATAAATAATTCAAGCAATGATTAAATTAAAATTTAAAAATTCCATAAAAATTTTTCAAACAAGTTGTGGATTATAATAATTTTATATATTTGATTATTTACAATAATTGAGAAAAAATAATAATTATTAGTTGATTGTACTATTGATAATTTTTTTTCGTTATTTTAAATAGTATAAAAAAAATTAATACGTTTCATTTAATAAATAACAAATAAACTAAAGATAATACGATAAATAATTAATGAAAAAGTTAGTAGCGCCATTTATAAAGATTTCAAGTTTTTACATAATAGTTGGTTTAATCTTAAGAATTGTTCTCCTCTTTTCACCTGTTACTGATTCAAATTTTTCATTTATTGACTATTTAAAAATATTTTCTGTTGGTCTACTTAATGATTTTTGTGTATCAATTTTAATTTTTGTTTTTTTTTGGATACATCTAATCTTCATTACCGATTCAAAATTTAAATCACCTTTAAAATACTTTATATTATGTCTTTTTTTGATTTTAATTGGTTATTTGTTTCTTTTTAAAACGGTTTTTGATGATTATGGAAGTGCCGTTCCTAAAATAATAAAAACATTTGTACTAATAAAAGCTTCATCATATATAATATTACTATTGATCCCTAAAATAAGGCAAACATGGCGTTATTGCATATACTTTTTTATTTTCTTTTTATACATTTTTTTAATTAATTTCAATGTAATCAGTGAATTTTTATTTTGGAATGAATTCGGGGTAAGATATAATTTTATAGCTGTTGACTATTTAATATATACCAATGAGGTAATCGGGAATATTTTAGAATCCTATCCCATTATTCCCATGTTTTCTGCATTAATAGTAATCTCAGTATTGATTACCATATTTTATCTCAAAAAATCCAAAAATTATTTTGAAGATTTACCTAATTTTAAAATAAAATTAATAAACAGTATAGTTTATATAATACTATTTATCGGTGCGATTTTTCTTTTAAAAGTAAATGAAAAGTATGAAAATTCAGATAATGCCTTTGTAAATGAATTACAAGCAAATGGATTAGTTCGATTTTGTAATGCATATAGCGACAGTTCCTTAAATTATGATAAATTTTATGCAAAATTGCCCTTACAAAAAGCATTTTCACTAATTAATAAAATTTATGATAATGAATGGTCTGTAAATAATAATACCAAAATTATAAAGGATACTCTTCCGGAACTTCATAAAAACGTTATTCTTGTAACCATAGAAAGTATGAGTGCCGGTTTTCTAAAGGAATTTGGAAATACTCAACATTTGACACCAAACTTAGATAAATTGGCAAAAGAAGGACTTTTTTTTACTGATATGTATGCTACCGGAAATAGAACCGTTAGAGGTTTAGAGTCTGTTACCCTATGTATCCCTCCATCACCCGGTGAAAGCTTAATAAAAAGAAATAACAATGATCATATGTTTTCTACTGGGTATTTATTCAAACGCAGAGGATATACGGTTCAATATTTTTATGGTGGATATGGATATTTTGATAATATGAATACTTTTTTTGAAGGAAATGGGTATAATGTTATAGATAGAAGTTCTTTTAAAAAAGATGAGATAACTTTTGCTAATATATGGGGAGTTTGTGACGAAGATATGTTTATGAAAGCAATCCATGTATTTGATGAAAATAGTAAACATAAGTCTCCCTTTTTCGGACACATTATGACAGTAAGTAATCACAGGCCATTTACCTATCCCTCAGGGAAAATAGATATATCTAATACCAGTAAATCCAGAGAAGGAGGAGTAAAATATACGGATTATGCTATTGGTAGATTTATCGAAGAAGCAAAAAAACGTCCTTGGTTTTCCAATACAATATTCGTATTTGTAGCAGATCACTGTGCATCAAGTGCGGGTAAAGAAGATATACCTTTGGATAAATACAAAATACCTGCAATTATATATTCTCCGGGATTTATTAAACCGGAAAAGTTTTCTAAACTGGTTTCCCAAATTGATCTTATGCCTACACTTTTTGGAAAATTACATTTTTCCTATTCATCACGTTTTTATGGGCAAGATGTATTTGACTCTACTTATCAACCACGAGCATTAATCGCAACCTATCAGAAATTAGGATATTTAAAAGATAATAAATTAATTGTTTTATCACCTAACCAAAAAATTGAACAATATAATGTGATAGAAGGAACTCAAATGAAAAAATCAAAATCCATTGATACTTCTATAGCTGATGAAGCAATAGCTAATTATCAGACATGTTTCTATTTTTTGCAAAACAATAAATTACGGGTTGAAAATAAATAAACAAATTTATTCTCTTTCAAGAACCGATTCATATCTCATTTTACGAAATACATTTATAAGTGTAATCACATCATTTTCACAATATGTTTTTATACGTTCTAAATTTTTATCTTTATAATATACTTCAGATACCTCACTGCCATTCATGTCATCTTTAGGAGAAGGCAATCCAAAAACATGAGATAATAAATCCAGGGATGTATAGTGTTTATAATCTCCGAATTTCCACAAGTCCATAGTATCAAGATGTTGAATTTCCCATGGTTTTTTACCGTGCAATCTTAAAATTTTAGGCAGCTCTATTTGATGAATCACCATTCGCCGGGCGAGATAAGGAAAATCAAATTCTTTACCGTTATGAGCACATAAAATTAAATTGGATTTAAAATAATTTGATTTTAATAATTCATTAAATTCTATTAATATTTTTTCTTCGTGATCACCATAAAAACTTTTAATACGAATTTTTTTATCCTCGATAATTAATCCACAAGATAAACATATAATTTTACCAAATTCAGAAAGTATTCCTGCTCTTTCATAATAATACTCTTCCGGGGAAACATTTTCTTTCCTTTGAAATTGAGTTTTTTTCTCCCATAAAACTTTAGTTCTTTCAGATAATTCGTTCCAATTTTCATATTGAGGAACGGTTTCCAAATCAAGAAATAAAATTTGTTTTAAAGGTATAGAAGATAACATACTGAATATTTAATATCTCAAAGGTAATCAAAACTTATAATTCAGATAATATTGATTATTTTTAAGAAATAGTAAAATATTATGAAAAATATATTTGTTACAGATATTGACGGAACATTAACTGATCCATGCAAACCTAGCTTAGATGCTTACGGAATTAAAGCTTTACAAAAAGCTTTAAAATTAGGTGAAGTTATATTAGCATCCGGCCGCCCTTTTCAAGGAATTATAAGCATGTATTCACCGGAAGACCTTATCCTTGATTATATAATTGCATTAAACGGAGCACATATTTTATATAAAAACAAGACATTTAAAACCTATCCCACATCTCTTGATATCATAAAATATTTTTTGCAAGTCAAGCAGCAATATTTAAACTTATGGTTTTACACAGAAGATGCTTGGTATGCTTCATCTTTAGAAACAGAAGTTTACTACAAAGAGGTAAAAGGAGTTAATCATCAGGCATTGCCTTTAAAAGATTATAATTTTCAAGAGGTATTAAAAATAGTAATTGTTGAAGAAAAAAATTTAAAAGATGTAATCAAAGATTTAAAAAATAATCTTAAAGAGGTTCACATAACTACTTCATCAAATTCTTACATAGAAATTTTTTCTTCAAATATAAATAAATATTTAGCGGTACAAGAGATAGTAAAAAATACGGAAAGTAGAATATTTTCATTTGGCGATTCCTATAATGATTTGGAAATGATTACAAATTCCTTTTTTGGATGTGCAGTAAACAATGCCGTAAAATCTTTACAAGAAAAAGCAAATTATATTTCTTCATATAAGTATGGAAAAGGAGTTTATGATTCGCTAAATTACATTGAAAGAAAATTTTTTAAATGATACTTTATTGTAATTGCTAACTATAATTTAATAAAATATGACAGAAAAACATAAAAATTATTAATAATTTATAGTCCTATTTAAATGTATTTTAATGTGTTGATTTTAAGGTTAATAAAATTGAAATAAATTCTTTGAAGAATGAGCATTTCAATCAAAAAGTATTAAAAAATATTATTATAGTAAAAAAATTTTTATATTTGCCGACTGAACTATAATAAAAAAATAAAAGGTTATGTCTGACATTACATCAAGAGTAAAAGCTATCATCGTAGATAAACTAGGAGTAGATGAAAGCGAAGTTACACCAGAAGCAAGTTTTACAAATGACTTGGGGGCAGATTCATTAGACACAGTAGAATTAATCATGGAGTTTGAAAAGGAATTTGATATTCAAATACCTGATGATCAAGCAGAAAAGATTTCAACAGTTGGTCAAGCCATTTCTTATATTGAAGAAGTAAACAAACAATAATTTACACAAAGACACATTCAAGTATGGCTTTAAAACGAGTAGTAGTAACTGGACTGGGTGCAATAACTCCAATCGGGAATAATTTTAAAGAATACTGTAAAGCTTTATTAAGCGGAGTTAGTGGGGCTAGTCCAATTACTCTATTTGACGCAACAAATTTTAAAACAAAATTCGCTTGCGAAGTAAAGAATTATAATCCGGAGGATTATTTTGAAAAAAAAGATATTCGCAAATATGATCGATGTGCTCAATTTGGATTAATTTCTACCAAAGAAGCAGTAATCGATAGTAAAATATTAGAATATTCTGATTTAAATAAAGATAGAGTAGGAGTTGTATGGGGATCCGGAATAGGTGGTTTAAACACTTTTGAGCAAGAAATTACCGCTTATGCTTTAGGAAATGGAACCCCTAGATTTAATCCATTCTTCATTCCAAAAATGATTGCAGATATGACCGCAGGTCTTATTTCAATCGAATATGGATTTAGAGGGCCGAATTATGCAACTGTTTCAGCTTGTGCTTCTTCTTCCAATTCTATAATTGATGCTTTAATGCTATTAAGATTAGGTAAAGCAGATGTAATTATAACGGGAGGTTCCGAAGCCGGGATAGTAGCAAGTGGTGTTGGTGGTTTTAACGCTTTACACGCTATGTCTACTCGTAATGATGATCCTAAAACTGCCTCTAGACCTTTTGATAAGGATAGAGATGGATTTGTTCTTGGAGAAGGAGCAGGAACCCTTATTCTAGAAGAATACGAACATGCAGTAAAAAGAGGGGCTACTATTTATGCCGAAGTAGTTGGGGGAGGATTAAGTTCCGACGCCTATCATATGACAGCCCCGCATCCTGAAGGATTAGGAGCATATAATGTTATGAAAAATGCTATTGAGGATGCCGGAATAGAATTAACAGATATCAACCATATTAATGTCCATGGGACTTCAACACCATTGGGAGATTTAGCTGAATCAAAAGCTATCCTAAAATTATTTGGTGAACATGCGTATAACATCCAGATCAATTCAACCAAATCAATGACCGGTCATTTATTGGGTGCTGCAGGTGCTATTGAAGCCTTGGCTTGTATTGTGGCTATCAGAGAAAATAAAGTTCCGCCTACAATCAATCACTTTACTGACGATGAAGAGTTTGATAAAAGATTAGATTTTACTTTTAATGTAGCAAAAGAAAAACAAGTAAATTATGCAATGAGTAATACTTTTGGTTTTGGAGGTCATAATGCATGTGTTATTTTAAAGAAATTTTAAAATAAGAGATTACTAACAAATGAGTATTTGGAAAAAAATACTTTTATGTTCATATTTATTTAAACAAAATTCTAAAAAAAAAGAGGAAATAACTTTTAATAAGAAAATTGAAAATCTTATTGGATATAAACCATCCAACCTGTCGATTTTCTATGAGTGCTTTACTCATTCCTCAATTAATACAAATGATAATAAGAATTTCGAAAGATTAGAATTTCTAGGAGATTCCATATTATCAAGTATAGTATCTGACTATTTATACCATCAAGCACCTGATAAAAAAGAAGGTTATCTTACTCAGATGCGATCCAAACTGGTAAGTCGAAAATCCTTAAATGTTTTAGGAGCAGATTTAAAATTAACCTCTTTTCTTCAAAAGAGGCAAAATACAAGTTTGGGCGAAAATATAAATGGAAATTTATATGAAGCGTTAGTTGGTGCAATTTATATAGATAGTGGATTTGAATTTTGTCGAAATTTTATTAAAGAAACACTCATTAAGCAAGAAAACTTTGAACAGCTTGAAAAAAGAATTGCAAGTTACAAAAGTCTGATTATTGAATGGGCTCAAAAAAATAAACTCGAAATTATTTTTAATACTTTTCAAGAAGAAAATGCAGAAGAATCATTAATCTTTAATTCTATAATTCAACTGGATAATAAGATTATTGCTAAAGGAAGAGCTACTTCTAAGAAAAAAGCCGAAGAGAGCGCTTCCAGAAGAGCCTATCATAGTCTTAGCAAGTATTATAATTCTCTGCAAAATAAATGAGTATACTAAAAACATATTCTTTAGATTGGGAAGTAAATGATCCAATATTTGATTTTAATTTATTAGGATTTAAAACCTGTATTAATAAAGATTATGATTTTGTATTCTATTTAAATAAGAATTGTAACCTTAATTTTAAGCGAGTCAATGACCAGCAAATAATAGAAGATGGGATTACTTATATTTTCTCAATTTATAGGTTTTTCCACGAAAAGACTAAACAAAAATTAGAATTAATAAGTAACTTCTCCTTTCCTCAAACCATACATGAAAACGAAAGTTTTTTTGACCAGATCGAAAAAGTTAAAATTTTAATCCCTGAATATAAATATTACAATTATTTCTTAAAATCAGATGTCATATTAGATGAAGAATTCTATATAAATTTGGGAAATCTTAAAAATATTTATAAATTTAGTGAAATAAATATAGATAAAATTAAAATAAAAAATTTAGAAAATTTGATATTACCTACATAATGAGTGGATTTAGAAAAAAAACGAAGATAGTAGCTACTATTGGTCCTGCATCTGAAGATAAGAATACATTATTAAAGATGTTCCAAGCAGGTGTAAATGTAATTAGAGTGAATTTCTCTCATGCAGAAGAAGAAGTTGTTGAAAAATGGGTACGTACGGTTAGAGACCTTAATGAGGAACATGGCTTTAGCGTAGCCTTATTAGCCGATTTACAAGGGCCTAAACTTAGAGTAGGTATTGTTAAAGAAGGAACAATCGTTAATGCTGGAGATACAATTACGTTTACCAATGAAAATGTAGAAGGAGACGCGAAACAGGTTTATATGAGTTATCCTCAATTTGCTAAAGATGTCAAAGTTGGAGAAAGAATATTATTGGATGACGGAAAATTAATTTTTGAAGTTTTAGAAACTAATTTAACAGATAAAGTAGTAGCAAAAGTTATTCAAGGAGGTCCGTTAAAATCTAAAAAAGGAGTTAACTTACCAAATACTCAAATCTCTTTACCGGCTTTAACGGAAAAGGATATTAAAGATGCGATAACTGCAATTAAATACGAATTTGATTGGATTGCGCTTTCCTTTGTTAGACATAAAGAGGATGTTATAGATTTACAAAATTTAATTAAGAAACATTGTGATCATAAAATCCCGATTATTGCAAAAATTGAAAAACCGGAAGCTATAACTAACATTGAAGAAATAGTTCATGTTGTCGATGGAATCATGGTAGCCAGAGGAGATTTAGGAATTGAAATTCCAATGGAAAAAGTTCCTTTAATTCAAAAGAATTTGGTTAGCATATGTAAAACTCACTGTAAACCTGTGATCATAGCAACTCAAATGATGGAAAGCATGATTGACGGGTTAACCCCTACCAGAGCCGAAGTTAATGACGTGGCTAATTCTGTATTAGACGGCGCTGACGCGGTCATGTTAAGTGGAGAAACCTCAGTAGGTAAACATCCGGTTGAAGTAATTGAGAACATGTCTAAAATTATTTTAAGCGTAGAAGATGATCACCGTATTCAAATCCCTTTACACTATCCAAAAAAAGGCAGTGAGCGTTATATAACTGATATGATTTGCTACAATGCTGCAGTTATGGTTGGACAAGTAGGAGCGAAAGCTATTATTACTTTAACTCAATCAGGATATACAGCATTTCAAATATCATCTCATCGTCCACTAGCTAACATTATAGTTTATACATCCAATAAACGAATAATCAATATGCTAAGCTTACTATGGGGCGTTAAAGCGTATTTATATGAAGGAGCGAACAGTACAGATGAAACAGTTGTTGAGGTTAACAATAATATTAAGCAAAAAGGGTATATTAAATCAGGTGATTTTGTAATTAACCTAAATGCAATGCCTTCTTTTGCGAATAGTTTGACAAACACATTACGCCTTACCCAAATTTAACATATTTAAATTTTTACCATAAAAAAGAGTTCAGTTATAAACTGAACTCTTTTTTGTTGTACCCTAAAATTATATTTAGGGTTTTTTCTTATATAGAAAATAAATATCAACTGATCTTTCATCAATTGTATTAATGATCGTATCGGTAAGAATTAATTTATAATTTTCCAATAAGAATGGATTTCGTTTTAAACTATACGGCGTATCAATAGAATCCATTTTATCATAATATCCATTACTAGGAATGTATTGTTGTATGATAACAAAATCCGTTTTTTTATCTTTTAAATATTGAAATTGTTCGTCTCTTAATTGAGGATAAAATTTATGAGAAAGATTAGGAGTAACAAAATACTTAATATTAGGTACTATATTACATGTAGTAAAAAGATTATTTGCCAGACCAAATCCTAAATTTAATAAAGTAGGATTATTTTCTTTCATAATTTCTTTTTTTAACCTCATGGTCATTAAAGCTTTTCGGTCATAATTTTCATCCGTTAATATCCATTCTTCTATGCGCGTATTATCAAGTCCTGACATCCCCGCACAGGTAAATACGAATACCAACATAGTAAAAAATAATGTTTTACTTGAGTTTATATAAAAAGAGCCAAAACATTTTTGGAATATAGCTCCAACATATATAAAACCTATAAATCCGAAAATTAAAAAAGGTATAGGATAATAATATTGAAATTTACCCATAAAGATAACCGTATATAAAATAAATCCGGAAAATACTATACCTACTCTAGCAAATCTATTTTTAACATATTTAAATGGAAATAAAAATATTCCCATAAAAGCAAGTAAAAACAAACAGGTGGGTTCTAAAAATAAATAAAGAATTCTTGCCAATAACCTTAAAACAATATCCTTAGGAGTTCCTAATTTTGCATAAGCACTATTCAACTCAATATATATTTTATAAGCCTCTTCTAAACAATTATGTGTGTATAGATAACCAATAACAGGGATACTAACAAATAAAAACCCTAAAATAAATGCTAAAACATTGTATAAAAAGTTTTTATATTCCTTATGATATAAAATATTAATAAATATTGCTGAAAGGGGAAAAATCCAAAATGCTATAAGATTTATTTTAGTATATAACACAGCAGTTACTAACAAACCATTAATAAACATATATATAGGTTTGTGAATAGGGTTGTCAGATTTAAAATATTTAAAAAATAAGTATAAGGTGACCCCTTCCATACATAAAATAAATTCTTCAGCAGAACCTCCCGCTTTCATAATTTTAATTATAAAAATAAAGAATGCGGTGGTAATTACAAAAGAAATGAATTTACCTAAGAATAGTCTAGAAGTAGAATATAAAGACAATGCTAAAATAAACCAGGAGGCTAATTCAATTAAAAACATCCCGAAAAAATTTTCATTAGAAATTATATATCCGGCTGCATAAATAAAAAATATGAAAGGCCCTTTATGATCGAAAATTTCAGTATATAAAGCCCTTCCATTAACCATTCCTTTTGCAACATTAAAATAAATGTTAGGATCTGCCCATTCATTTGTAGTATAAAGAGGGGACATCTTTGAGCATATGAATAAAACACTTAATACATATATAAATAGCAAAAAGTAAATATTTCTTTCAGAAGTTTTTTCCATTTTATAAAAATTAAATATTTTACTTACTATTCTCAATAACTAGATTTTCGATGAGCTCTGCAGCTTTTTTATTTCCTCCGGCTTCAATGAAAGATTCTTGAATTTCTTTTGCTGCTTTTTTATATTTTTCATTATATAATAATTCGTCAACCGCATGTTCTATATCCATAATTCTCATGCGTTTGTATTTTAACCGTATGCCGCATCCGTATTGTTCAATTAAGGTGGCGGTATGAGATTGGTCAAAAGCTATAGGTATTATGAGCATTGGAATACCATTCATATAAGTATCACAAACGGTATTTAATCCTCCATGACCAATTACTACATCAATATGCTTTAAAAGTTCAAGTTGTGGCACATAACTTTGTACAATAAAATTATCCGGCCATTTTTCTATAATAGAAGGGTCTGTTGCCGCAACAACAGTTACGTTTTTATCTTTAAGAGCCTCAATCATTTTAGTGAAAAACTCTTTTCTGATATCTACTAAGACAGTACCTAAAGATATATATATTTTAGGATTTTTATCTTTATTCAATCTGTCCCAATCAAAAGGAGTATTATCCGGGCGACCGGTTAAAGCTCCGATAAATTTCATATACGAAGGATATTCTCCATCATTATATCCTGCAAATTTTTGAGAGGTATAAAACATATTAACTTCTTTAGAAGAAATTAATTCTTCATCACCCGATATACCTAAGGATTTTTGCAAATTTATGATGGAATCATGCACCCATTGAGTTACTTTTGGTGCTGTCCCCGGATCATGAAGTGTATTTGGGGTAACAGGAGTGATCGTAGCCAATGGAATTTTTTTAACATGAGCTACAAATGCTCCCGCAAATGTAATACAGTCATTGATAATAACATCCGGTTTATAAGTATCTACTAACTTAGAAAGCTCGGCATACATTATTCTGGCAAAAGGAATATAAGTACCCTGAAGTCCCAATTTTAATGCTTCCAAAGCAGGTAATTTAGCCCCTCTGTCTTGTAGTTTAATAATATCTTGTATTTCTTCTTTATTTTCTTGATATGATTCTTTTAATATAAAAAAAGTACCGCCTGCGGGTATAGTTTCAGGTTTTATTTCGGTTAATCCGGCCCATGCGACTTCATGACCGTTTTCTAATAAAGTTCTACCTATACTTAGACTGGGATTGATATGCCCAAAAAAAGGAGGGACAACAAATAAGAATTTTGACATAATGTTTAATTTTTTACTAATGTTTGTAAATAGTCTGCTCCTTTACTCACTCCTCCTGCTTTTTCAAATGAACTTTGAATCATTTTTGCATTTTCACTAAATGATTTCTGATTTAATAGTGATTCAACAGCTTCTTTTAGATGAGAAGTTTTAAAACGATTAAAATTTAAACGTATACCTGCACCACTATTTGTAACGCAACTGGATACAAAAGATTGGTCGTAAGCAATGGGAATAACTACTAAAGGAATACCGTAAGACAGAGATTCACAGACCGTATTATTTCCACCATGACATACCACTGCTTGCATCTGTTGAATTATTTCAAGTTGGGGTATATTCTTTTGGATAATAAAATTATCTGGAATATTTTCAAATAAATCAGGATCGGATACTACAATAACAGTAATATTTTCTCCCCCAAAAGCCTCAACAACTTTACTGAAAAATTGTTTCTTTTGTGTATGATCAAATGTGGTTCCTATACTTACTAAAATCTTGGGACGATCTTGACCCATTTTTTCTAGTTTTTCCCAATCAAAATCAATTTTTTGAGCACGTGGTGATAGTACAGGTCCTATAAATTTGTAATTGGATGGCAAATCGGTTTCACCGAAAAATTCTCTTGAGGTGTATACCAAAGTTAATAATTCAGAACAATCAAGACGATCATATCCGGAAACACCATATTTATTTTGAAAAGCTATAACCTGTTCACCTTCCCATTCATGAATTTTTGGAAACGAAGGATTAACTTTAATTGATGCCGGTGCAGTAACGGAAGTAGCATAAGGAATATTTTTTTTGAATGAAGCAACAGCTCCGGCAAAAATTTGATGATCGGAAATCACCACATCCGGTTTATATTCATCTAATGCATTTTCAATCCCATTCATCATTAATGAATTCATGGGAGTGAGAACTTCTTCATATAAAAATTTAAGACTGTCTATTCCGTATACTTTCTTTTTTTGAAGCTCTTGAGCATGTTCAAAAAGCTTTTTTTTTGCCATTTCATCCATTTCTAAAGGAAGAACAATTAATTGGCCTTTTTCAGGCAATTGAGCTTTTAAATTAGCATCTAAACTATACCAGGTAACTTCATGGTTTCTATTTAAAAGTTCATTGCCAAGGCTTAATGTTGGATTAATATGACCTGTAAGGGGAGGAACTATGAAAGTAAATTTTGCCATCTAGTAATTAATTTATTAAGTAAAAAATTCACTTAGTTTTTCGTTAATCCATTCAGGATTTTGAATTGGAATGTTATGATCTCCTGTTCCTGAAAATAAGGTTGAATCAGGAATAAAGGTATTTAATAACTTCCCATCCGGTAAACAATCCGATTCATTCCCATAAAGTAATAACGTTTTATTTTTTATGAGACTCATATTTTTTTCTGTTGAAAAATTCTTATCCTTTATTAAATCTTGAGGCATCGAAGTTTCATGAAGTAAAAAATCAAATAATTTTTTACTTTTTTCAAGTTGCTTGTTATTAGGAGTAATATTTGTTGAAATACTATAATTTTTCATATAGTGTTCAATATACTCATTACCATATTTTTCAAGAATTTGCTCTGTATCTCCATTTTTATCTGTAATAGGAGAATCGATAATAGCAAGTTTTTTTATTTTATCCTGATGGTGAATTGCAGTATATAAAGCTATTAAACCACCAAAACTATAGCCTACAAGATCTACCTTTGATAAATTTAAATGATTTAAAAGATCCAACAAATCATTCGAAAGAGTTTCTAAATCATACCCATTATCAATTTTGCCGCTAAGGCCGTGGCTACGTAGATCATACATAACCACGTGATATTTTTTAGCAAGTTCCGGAGCTATATTAAAATAAAATATGGATAAATTGGTAAACATACCATGAACCATTACAATTGTTTCGGAAGCTTCCGGATTGAGTTCTAAGATGTGAGTTTTTCTGTTATTTATCTGAATTATTGGCATCTACAATATAATTAACAACATCGTTGATTGATAAATTGATTAATTGATCCATATCCATACCTGATAACCATCCATTAAAATCTATATTGTCACCATAGGTAGCTTTTACTTTTTCCGCAAATGAAACAATTTCAATACTGTCCATTTCCAAATCTCTGGTAAAAACACTTTCCGGTTCAATAGTTAATTCTTCCGCTACGTCTTCGCCAATTACCTCAGTAATAAATTTTTTAAGTGATTCAAAAATAGTTTCTTTTTGTTTTTCTATAGAGTCCATCCGATTATGAATTTATTATTATGTTTAATTGTTTTTATTATAGTTTCATTGATAGTTAAATTTTCACCATCAATAGATGTTACTTCATATTGCTTAGGATTTCCGTTTAATCCGACACCAAGCATTTTTCCATAGGCTTCTTTAGCCACCCAAAAACGAGTGCTCCATTCAGCAATATTTTCTTTTGATTTAATAAGAGTAAGTTCTTTATCTGTGAATGCAATATCTAAAAAGCCTTTATCACGTTCCTCAATGGTTTCAATATCAATTCCTATCGGCTTATTAGAGACCATACTTACCGTATTGCTTCCTTTATGAGCAATTGAAATTTCTAAAGACTCAGTTTCCGGAACCCCGTGTATGGATGGCTTATTTTTTTCGTCGTGCTGAATAGAAAATTCAATAGGGAAATATTTTATGCCATTTTGGTTATTGATGTAATCTCTAACACTATCTTTTACACATATACGGCTGATTAAAAAATCTTTTTTCTTATTTAACATTAAAGAATCATATCGACGTTTTTCTTCAGTGTTTAAATATATATGCATCAAGAAATCTTGATTTACAGCTTTTTTATATCGGTCATCGAAGAAATAAACATTCGGTGCTATTTCATTTGCCAAAATATGATCCGCCGGACTCATATTCGTATTCCATAGTCTGGTGTCAAAACCTTCAAATATTTGATTTTTCCAATTTTTAATTATACACCAAATTTTTCCGTCGCGTTTCATGATAATATCGGCAGTTGCCAATTTATCTACATAGGAGGTAGGAAGACAAATACATTCAAAAATTCCTTCTTGATCTTCTACATCTTGATAGAAATTAATTTCTTCAATTTTTACCGGAAAACTAACTTTAGATTCTCCCTCTAACATCAATTGAAGATATAAGCCATAAAGTTGACCAATAGTATCCATTAAAGAACCTTTACCAAAGGATTTCTTAACAATGGCTCTTAATCCTTTTTTAGAAATGTTTGTAACTTCTAAAATACCTTGATATCCGGGACCATGGAACATATGATCTTTATAAATAATTTCCGGAGTAGGGAGAGCTACCGCATTTTCTCCAAAATCAATATTTTCAAGATAAGCTGGGTCTACATTTGGATATGCATCTCCTAAAGTTACATCTCCATTTGCGAAATTTTTGATTTTCAAGGAAACTACATTTTCAGTTTTCCATGTTCCTTCAATGGTATGTTGGAAAGGTTTATATACTTTCATCCATTGGAAAACACTTACAGGTCCCAAACGAAGAACCTTTTTATTTAAGTTTTGTTTATGAGCTGCTTCTATTAACAGTTCAAAAGTCATGGTCATAGGTATAACCGGACACATATCTTCAACAACTTTCCAATTTTTAGGTTGTCTGAATAAAGAATGATCTATTATATAAGGATAATTCTTTAAGTCGATATCTAATTTTTCTTCAAAAGAACTTCCAACTTTTATCTCTTGAGTAACCGTATTAGGAATAATTGGTTGAGGAGCATATTCTTTTAAGGGTACAAAATCAGTAACTAAATGATCAGAATTTGATGCAAATGCTTTTCTTGTTTCAACCATTTCAGTAAATTCCTTTTGCATGAGAATAAGTTCTTGAGTATACTCATTCATCGCTTGAATAACAGGATGATTGGATTTAATGAAAAGAGAATTTATAGAATCTGATTCGGTAGTATGAATTTTATATTTATTGGATAATTCCTGTAATAAAGGAAAGTTTTTTACTAAAGATTGGTTTTCAAAAACTTGAATTTCTTCGATAGAAGAAGTTTCCTTGTTTTTAAGACCTATGAAAGAAGTATTAATTTTTTTACCTTCAATGAATAATAAAGAAATTACCCTTCTCAATTGTTCCAAAGTTGAAAGTTTAGGAGCTGTAGCAGATATTGCAGCATATTCTTTATTTTTAAGAATATCATCCACAAAACCAATTAAGCTTCCACTTCCTATTTGTATAAAAAATCTAACATTTTCTTTTTCATATAATTTTTCAATTAATTCACGAAAAAGAACGGCTTGAGTTAGATGTTGCATGGTTAATTCTTTGAAAGATTCAAAATCATGCGGGTAAACATCTAGGGTAGTGGCCGACCAAACCGGAATGTCATTTTTTTCAATCTTAATGTAATTAAGATCGTCCAGTAAATAAAGCTTCTTTTTTAGGAATGGTGAATGAAAGCCCGATTTAAAATCTAAAACTTGATAAAATATACTTTTAGATTTTAAGATTTGTATTAATTGATCTTTTGCTGTTTCAGTTCCACACAAAAGAACTTGGTTGGGACAATTATCATTGGACAAGTAAAGATCCTGGACTCCATCTAAAATGGGATTTACTATTTCTGTACCGGCACCTACGGCGATAAAATACACATCGTCCATATTGTATTTTTCCGGATCCATTGAATTTAATAAATTTTCAACGGATTCATCAGAAATTAGACCACCTGATTTTGCTGCGAACCATTCTCCTAAACTATGCCCTGCAGTTAAATCGGGTATTATACCCATTTTTTTTAACGCTCCGTCTATAATTTCACCTCCGTGTAATTGTTTAAAAGACTGGTCAAGTAATAAATTACCCGTAATTCTTTCTTTGGGAATTTTATACCCAAAATATTTTGCAATACTTTCTACTTCCGGATTAGATGAAGGATCGAATCCCGGAAATAAGAAAGCTATTTTTTCATTATTTCTTAAAAGAGGTTTGTTTGAGAACCAAATATCTTGTCTTCCTTTCCAAGGCTTATCTTTTGAAATTAATTTTTTAGCTTTTTCAATACGATCCGATGTCGGATTAAAAAGAACTAATCGATAAGTACCGTTTGGATCAGATAAAGAAAAATCTCTTTTATCTAATGCTTCAATTAACGCCTCTTTAGATGAAGCGGAAATAGCAATCGCTTCGTTGTCAAAAATCGGAATTGATAAGTTGTTTTCCTCGGCATGGCTATGTGCCTGTAAAACAACGTGTGCACTCATTCCATCAATACCAAATGTGCTTACCCCTGCATGTAATGGAATTTCTTTTTCATTCCAATCGATTATTTCAGTAACAGGTGAAATTTGTGTATTTTTTAGTGAATTATTAGGATTTTCACAATTCAGAGTTACAGGGATTTTCTTATTATATAAAGAAAGTGCGGTTTTAATTAAACCTGCCATACCGGACGCAGAAAGAGTATGTCCAATATTGGATTTTACCGATCCGATTAAAACTTTTCCATCTTTGAATAGTTCAGAAAGCACATCAATCTCAATTTTATCATCGCTTTTAATAGCTGTACCGTTAGCCTCTATATATCCGATATTTTCAGATTTAACTTTTGCATTTTTCCAAGCCTCCTGAATAGCAGTTTTTTGTCCGTTTGAAAAATTATTGCTATTGGAAGCAATTCCCACCCCTTTAATTACAGCATAGATACGATCATTATCGGAAAGAGCTTTACTTAATTTTTTTAGTACAATAAATCCGGCTCCTTCGCTTAACAAAATACCGTCAGCGTCTTCATTAAAAGGTTTAATTTCTTGTTTATGAGATAATAAACCCGATTTGGAAAACATACTCCAATAAGGAGAATTTTGGCTAAATTGCATACCTCCTGCGATTGCAATTTCGACCTTATTAGCAAGTAATTCCTGTATTGATTGTTCAACAGCAAGTAATGAACTTACTTCGGATGCATCGATGGTATAGGCAGTACCTTCAGTATTAAAATGAGAGGAAACTATTCCCGCAATTGACTTTGTCGTATGTTCAAGTTGTAATTTGTTTTCTTGAGCCCCTTTATCCTTTTGAAAAGCCTCTTTAACTTTTTCAATGTCTTGATCGGAAATGGACGGAAGTATATTTTTAACGGCTAAAGCAAGTTGCTCACTCGTACGAACAATATCGATCCATTTTAAGTCATTGGAACTAATGTAATTTTCTTTTCCGATTATAATCGAAGACTTCTTTAAAGAAATATTTTTTTCAAATACAGAAGCATCCTCTAATGCTTGATAGACTAATTTTATTACTAAAAGTTGTGTAGGATCTAAGTGCTGTACCTGTTCCGGTGTTATTCCTATTTTAGATGGATCAATTGTAATAGGAGGAATAAATCCTCCTTTATTACAATAAATATGATCTAATTTATTTAAATTATTTTTAAAGTAGATTGAATCAATTTTTTCTTCAGGAACATCAGTTATGGAAGAAGTTCCTTTCAATAAATTGTTCCAAAAATCATTGATATTATTTGCTCCTGGAAGGAAACAAGACATTCCTACAATTGCAATATCTGTATCTTTCATAGTTTATACTCAGATTCCGAAAAATTGTTTAACTCCTTGATCACTTCCTCCCATAATTAAAACTTGGTTGTCATTACCATATTTTAATTCGTTAACGAATTCACGAGCTCCTTGTTTTAAAGGAATCATAGCAACACCTCTTTTATTAAATTCATTTTCCAAAGAGCTGGATACCATTCCTGCTCCTTTCCAAGGCCCCCAATTAATAGCTAAAACTCTGGCGTTGGTTTTTCCTTGGATAGCCCACGAAGTCATGTCAAACACGCTGTTGGCTGCGGCATAATCAGTTTGTCCTCTGTTACCGTATACAGAAGCGATGCTGCTGAAGAAAATAATGAATTTAATATCACTATGAAGTTCGTCTAACAGTACGTGTAAAGGATTTATTTTTGTAGAATAAACTTGTTCGAATGCTTCAAGGGTTTTATGTGTAAATAATTTATCAACTAAAAGTCCTGCTGCATGAATGCATCCGTCAATTCTACCATATTGTTTGTACGTATCTTTTATAAATTTCCTTAGTCCTTTTTCATCTGTTACATCTAAAGAAACATACGTCACTTTAGAGCCTGATTTTTCAATTTGGGCTATGGTTTGTATTATTTGATTGGTTTTATCAATTTTTTGAGCTTTTTTCTCTATTTCAGTAGGAGTTTTCATTTGCTCTTCATTGATAAGATATTTACGGATTTCATTTTTATCTTTTAATGAAATGTATTTTTTATCTTCCTCAGTAGGTTTAGCGGAACGTCCTACCAAAATATAATGACAAGGATATTCAGATGAAAGTTGATTAGTTAATTCAGCGGTAATTCCTTGAGCGCCTCCTAAAACAAGTACTACGGATTCTTTATCTAGATCTAATTTAGAGCTTCCATTTACAACAAGAGCTTCAGGTACTAAATTAAAACGAAAACGTTCGGTATCTTTATAAATGACTTCAGCAGAAATGTCTTTTGCTTGTATTTCATTTAAAACTATTTCCGTTAAATTTTTAGAAGTAAATACAGTATTAGATATAATAGCTCTACAATTTATTTTAGAATATTCACGAGCTAAACTTTTGATTAATCCCGGAAACCCTTGAATTTTCTTTAATTCTTTGATATCTTTTTTACCTTCTAAATCACCCATCAGGTCGCTGAAGCTATAGATCCATTGAATACGATCCATATCAGCACTTTTTATAAGAGTAAAAGCATCTTTAATAGTATAATGCTTAGATGATTCTGAAACATCTAAAATAAGGAGACCGTCGTAGTTTGAAAGATTTATATTACTGTCTGAAATGATATCTACTGTAGCTCCTTTTGCTTCTAAAGCTTTTTTAAGATCTTTAGCCATAGATTTTCCATCATCAGTAATTGCAAATTTTTTGCCTTCTATTTCTATTTTATCTGATGAATTAATTGGATATTTCTCAAGTTCAAAACGAGTTCTTAAAAGTGGTTCGTCTTTAGCTGAATCAAGGTTTTTTTCTAATTCTGAAATTGATTCTGCATCAAAAGATATTTCATTTACAGCCGGTGCAGCTGCAATTTGATTGTCTGTTTTTTCTGAAGAATCTCCATTTGCTAAATCTTCAATCCATCCGATAACCCCGTTTAATGTTTTTATAGAGGCCATTTTTTCGATAGCATCTTCAGATTCTTCAAAATCAGAAGTAATATTTAATCTTTCTCGTAATGCTCCAATAATTTCCATTCTTTTAATGGAATCGATACTTAAATCAGCTTCTAAATCTAAATCCAAACCTAACATATCAATTGGATATCCGGTTTTTTCACTTACGGTATTAAGGAGAGCATCTTTAATCACTTCCAAAGAAAGGGCTTCTTTTTTAGCACTTGGAGTTGCTGCAGGTAAAATATTTGTAGCTACAATAGCTTCTTGAGATACGGGTTGATCTGATTTTACTAATTCTTCAACCCATCCGATAACACCGCTAAGTGTCTTAATAGAAGCCATTTTTTCGATAGCATCTTCAGATTCTTCAAAATCAGCATTGATTTTTAATTTTTCCTTTAAAGCTCCAATGATTTCCATTCTTTTAATGGAATCTATACTTAAGTCAGCCTCCAGATCCATGTCTAAACCTAGCATATCAATAGGATATCCGGTTTTTTCACTTACTGTATCAAGCAAAGTGTCTTTGATTACTTGAATTGATAAAGCAGGAGCTGAATTTTGAGCAACTGTATGTACCGGTACGGCGACTTGAGCCGGAACAACCACCGTTGGTTGAGGGGTAGCGATTTGAGTGCTTTGAGTAGGCACTTGAATAGTTGTTGTTGCTTGAGGAGCAGCAATAGTTGTTGGATTTTGACCAAAGTATCCTAACATGACGTCTCTTTGGTTTTGTATCATAGATCTCATGTTACCTAAATATTCAAGGATAACATGATCCGCTTGAGTAAGATTGTTATTCATGGTATAAGTATCGGAAATAGCTCCAAAATTTAAATTTATCGGTTTGCTAATTGGAAGTGCTCCGTTAGGAGGAAGGCTTCCTACGGAAGGAATAGCATAATGGCCATTGATAAGCCAGTTTGTAGCTCTCTTTTTATATTTTTCCGGTTCATCAAAATTTATAGAAGTAACTTTTCTACCTTCAAATAGTTTTTCAAGATTTATATTTCTTCCGGTAGCAATATATTTAGCTAATGCATTAAGTAAAAAGGTAATTCCTTCTTTTTCTTTTTCTTCGGTTTGAATTGTAGTAATTTCTTGAGCACCTAATGTAGATTGAACAAGATTTATGAGAACTTTACCCGGACCGGTTTCAATGAATACACGAGCACCCTCTGCATACATATTAGTAACCTCTTTGGTAAAGTATACTGGATTAATTAAATGCTCAGCTAAACGATTTTTAATTTCTTCAGGTTTGGAAGGGTATAATTCTGCAGTTGTATTAGACCATATGGACAACGTTGGAGAAGTAAAATCAACAGAAGAAAGCTCTTTCAAATATAAATCTTTAGATTTATTCAATAGTGGACTGTGGAAAGCACAATCTACGGCCAATTCTCTGTAAGTGATTTTCTTATCCGTAAGTTTCTTCATAAACTCAGTCATTGCAGCAGTAGAACCGGCAAGAATGGTTTGTTTATTAGAATTGAAGTTTACGGCCCAAACTTCTTTTTCTCCTTCAAGTAATGATTTTATTTCTACTTCCGGTAGATTTAATGCAATCATTTTACCCTTATCTTGTCCAACAGCATCTAAAATTGCATGGGCTCTTTTTCTACTTAAAGAAACTAATTCTTCAGGTTTGAATACTCCTGCAAAACAAAGCGCAGGAAGTTCTCCATAGCTGTGTCCCGCAACCATATCCGGTTCAATTTCTAAAGATCGTAAAAAACTAGCGATCGCATAATCAACGATGCCTAACGATGGCTGGGCATTTTGAGTTTTTGTGATCGTAGTTTGCTGTAATTTCTTACTTTCATCATCAAAAACTGCATGAGGGAATAATATTTTTTCAACCTCTTTATTTTGAATTAATAAGGATCTCATAGCTGGAAAAGCCACAAAAAGATCACGAGCCATATTAATTCTTTGACTTCCTTGTCCTGAAAATAAAAAGGCAACTTTACCTTCCTTAGGATCCCTTAGATAAATCCCCGCTTCTTCTTTATTGGAAAGAAGAGATTCAATTTTATCTTTTAATTCAATGGTATTGGAAGCTACTATAGAAGCTTGAATATCTTTATTGTTATCAGTTGCTAAACTATAAGCTATATCTTTTAAGTTTAGAGAACTGTTTATTTCAATTAAATTTTTAACTTTTTGAGCAATTTGTTTGGCTTCTTGTAAGTTATCTCCTTTGAAAACAAATAATTCGGAAGGCCAAGAAGTTAAGCTGCTTGTAGTAGGAATTTCTGATTTATAATTTTCCATTACAACATGGAAATTGGTTCCACCAAATCCAAAAGCACTTACACCGGATATTCTTCTTTCACTGCTCCAGATTCCCGCTTTAGTATTAAATTTAAACGGACTGCTTTCTTTGTTATAAAAAGCATTCGGATTAGTTAAATTGATAGTCGGCGGTTGAATACCGTAATAGGTTGCTAAAGCCGTTTTAATCAATCCGGCCATACCGGCAGCACATTTAGTATGTCCGATTTGAGTTTTTACAGACCCTAAATGAGTTTGTCCCACTAAAGCTCCGGACTCTAAAAACATTTCAGTCAATGCGCTTAATTCTGTTTTATCACCTACAACAGTTCCTGTTCCATGAGCTTCAATTAATTCAACTTCTGAAGGTAAAACACCTGCATGTTTATAGGCTCTTTGTAGAGCTTTCATTTGACCTCTTTTATTTGGAGCGGTCATACCTAAGCTTTTACCGTCACTGCTGGCACCTGTTCCTCTTATTACGGCATAGATTCTGTCTCCATCGCGTTCTGCATCTTCCAATCTTTTAACCACAATCATTCCAATTCCTTCTCCTAAAGCAATTCCATCAGAATTAGCATCGAAGGAAGCACATTTTCCTTTTCTTGATAAGGCATGTGTTGCAGAGAACATTAAAAAGTCATTTAAACCATTATGTAAATCTGCTCCCCCTATGATGGCAATGTCTGTTCTATAATTTTGTAATTCTTGGCATCCTATATCTACTGCTGCAAGAGATGCACCACAGGCAGCATCAACAGTATAGTTGGTACCCCCTAAATTTAACCTGTTGGTAATTCTACCGGCCACCACATTGGATAAAACCCCCGGGAAGGAATCTTCATTAAGTTTAGGAAGCATATTTTTAAGTTCCTCAGGAAGATCTCCGAAAACTTGTTTTGCATATCCTCTGAATCCATAACTTGAAGCTAATTCGGTTGCTCCTTCTGCACCGATAATAACAGATGTATTTTCTCCATCGAAAGTTTTCATGTCATAACCGGCATCTTCCAATGCTCTTTTAGCTACTAAAAGGCTTAATAACTGCACCGGTTCTATGGAAGCTAATGATTGAGGAGGGATACCAAATTCTAACGGGTCAAAATCTATGGTTGGTATAAAACCACCCCACTTAGAGGAAACGAAATCAGTATCTCTGGTGTCGGGATTATAGAAAAGTTCTTTATTCCATCGGTCATCAGGAACTTCGGTAACACAATCTTTACCGGACAAAATATTTTTCCAGTATTCCTCTAACGTTTGGGCTTGAGGAAAAATACCTGCCATACCTACAATTGCCAATTTAGAACCACTAGGTTCTTTAGTTGGTTCTGTAAGATTATCTAATTTTGAAAGAACTTTATTGTTTTCTATTGCTACGTCTTTGTGGAGTTCTTTTATGGTAGTTGAATTGCCTCTTAAAGCACCAACCTGTCCAATCATAAATACCCCTTTATTTAACTGGTCTTCATTGGATAGTTTGATAAGTTCTTTACCCTGTCTTTCAATTCCTTTTGCAGCAATTCTTTGACGTCCCAAGTTCATTTCTTCAAGTTTCAACCAAACTTCTTTGGAATCTAAACCTTCCGCAAATAATCGTTGTTTTTCTTGATCGAATAATTTGGTAAAAGGGGTAGGTAGAGCTCTGGTTTCTTGACCTGGAGCCGCTTCTAGTAAAACGGTTTTATCATGTGCTACGGATTGTTTTTGATATTCATCTGAAATAGCACCCGTTTCCACAGCTTCTTTTGTAAATAAGTAAGAAGTTCCCATCAATATACCAATTTTAGCTCCTTTTGCTGCTAGGGATGCAGACATAATAGAGATAAATGCGGAAGAAAATGCATCATGAATTCCTCCTGCAAAGAATATATTTAATGTACTTGGTTGGTCGTCTTTTAATAAACGATAGATTTGTTTTTCCCAAAGAACCATACTTGGTAAAGGACCAACATGTCCACCGCTTTCTCTTCCTTCAAAAATGAAATTTCTGGCACCTTCTTTTAAGAACATGTCCAGTAATGATACAGATGGTACATGTAAAAATGCTTTGATACCTTCTTTTTCATAAGGTTTAGCTAATGAAGGCCTACCACCTGCAATGATAATAAACGGAGGTTTATTTTCGAGGATGTATTTCATTTGCTCTTCGCGCAATGGTGCCGGAGCAAAACCTAAGATACCTACTCCCCAAGCCTTATCTTTTAATAGAGCATGTGTTTTTTCAACAGCATCTTTAGCTGCTTGTCCAATCATCAAGCTCATTGCTATAAATGGAACCCCACCTTCATTGGCAATTTTTTCAGCAAATTCAGGTACGTCACTAACTCGGGCCATAGGACCTTGAGCGATTGGAAATCTGGTTCCTAATTCTTTCGCAAGAGGGCTGTTCTCTCCGATTATATTTAAATTTTTAGCTTGCAATAAATGCCCATAGGCAGCTTCTTGAAAAGCTATAATTAAATTTTCAAGCTTTTTGTATCGTTCTACAAAATCCACGGATAAGCAAATATCTTGCCCCATAGGAATTATATTTTGAGAAAGATCAAGGCCGCCTAGAAAAGGTAAAATATCTGCATATTTTGCTTGTATTGGTAATTCCGGTGAATTTTTTCTAAGTAGGATTCTGAAATTGTCAATAATAACAGTTTCGCTTCCACTCAGTTTGTTAAAAATGTTTTTTAAATCTTTTGATATGCTACATTCTGGAAAAAGAGCAATTTGACTATCCAGTATGATACCTTGTGCCCCCATTGCTAAGGCGGCAGCAGAGGTATGAATACCCATTCCTCCTTGTATGTAAATTTTAGTTTTTAATTTTTTGTGCTTGTTTTTAATTCCTTGAAAAAGAACGTATGAGGATTCATAAGCCACTTTTCCTGCTCCTTCATTTCCTTTTAATATAATTGATTCTACCCCTTTTTTGATAGCTTCTTCTGCCTCATCCAAAGAGTGAACTTGATGAAAAATTTCTATATTTTTTTTAACAGAAATTTTAAAATTAAAGGGAATAAATATTTTTGTTACATTTTCAGGAAGTGTAAGGTCAGCCATTGATTCTGACACAAAACATACACCAAATGATTCTCTTGTTTTTTCAGAAAGTTCATTTAAACTTTGAATAGCTTTGTTTTTATCTCTTCCTAAATGTAGAATTGGAAAAGCCCCGGTTTTAATAGTTTTTAAGGCTAGATCAACGTCAGGTAATTCAAAAGGAGAAAGAACAAATAACTCTTTTTTTTCTTGCATGGCTTAAAAAAATTGTATTTAGTAAATATTTAACTTATCAATGTTTTTTACTACTTAAGATAATCTAGGATCATATAGTATTAACTAAACATATTCCCCGTGTTATTAAAGGGGGGAAATCGAATCGCAAATATAATCAAAAAAAAATAATTTTAACATTTTGTTAATATTAATTTATATTAAGTTTTTGATCTTGCGAACCTGCCAAATAAAGATGATTATAGCTAAAATAGTAGAGATTGTATCGGATAATGGAATGGAGTACCACACTCCGTTTAATTTTAAGTAGTTAGGTAGAATAAATAATGAGGGTACAAGTAGTAAGAATTGTCTGCTCATACTTAAAATAAAAGCAATAACAGCTTTTCCAATACATTGAAAAAAATTCGAAATAACCATTTGTATGCCGCTTAATGGTAATGTAATGGTCATTATTTGTAAAGCTAAAGATGCTTCTTTTGCTAATTTTGGGGAAGGATTAAAAGGTTGAACAACAAGTCCAGGGAATAAAAAACCGAATAAAAATCCTAGACATCCAATAAAAAATCCGGTTTTAAGACTATAAATTAATGTGTCCTTAACCCTATTTATATTTTTCGCTCCGAAATTATAACCTATAATAGGTTGCATCCCTTGAGTTAAACCTACTAATACCATTATAAATACCATGATCAGTCGATTAGCTATGGTATAAGCTTCTATGGCTGTGCTGCCTCCGTAAACATTAAGCCTGTTATTTATGAATAAAACAACAACAGATGCAGCAAGTAACATGAAAAAAGGAGCAAACCCCACATTAATTATGGACCATATGATCTTATAATTGGGTTTTATGCTTTTCCAGTGAAAATATACAATGGAATTAGAATTAAAAAAATGTTTTAAAACGACACCCAAGCCTATCGCCATGGAAATATTGGTTGCTATGGCAGCACCTTTCATTCCCCATTTCAATACAAATATAAAGATGGGAGCCAAAATAATATTGGCTACAACACCTATAAGCATCATATACATGGCTTTTTTAGGATATCCTGATGCTCGCATGATACTGTTGAGAGCATAATTAACGGTTAAAAATATATTTCCCGGAAGATAATAGAGTAAAAATTCTTTTGCAAATGGGAATGTTTGAGGAGTAGCTCCAATACCAATAAGTATCGGATCCATGTAGGCATACATACCAACGATTAAAAAGAAAGTTAATGCGGTAGCTAATAAGATGGAATTTCCCAATACAATATTGGCAGATTTCATATCTTTTTGGCCTAGAAAAATTGAGGTACGTGTTGACGCTCCGGCTCCAACCAGCATACCTATTCCTGAGATAAGGTTCATTATGGGAAGAAGAACTCCCAGTCCTCCTATAGCATGATCTCCCAAATTTTCTCCATGACCTATATAAATACTGTCAATGATATTGTATAAAGCAATTACTATAGTTCCTATGATGGCCGGAACGGCATATTTCCAAATAAGTTTGCCGGGTTTTTCATTCTCCAGCTCTGAAATGTTTTGAGATTTATCTATAGCTTCCATTCGTAATAATAAGATCGTCTGTTTTTTAATAAATAGTTAGTTAAGTAAAGGGAAAGAATAGATTATTAATCTTCATAAAAATATTAATAATCTATTCCATATAGTTTTTGAGAAAGGTTAATCTTTCACTAATAAGCGAAAACCTTCTCCATGAATATTTACGATTTCTACATTGTCGTCATCTTTAAGTAATTTTCTGATTTTAGCAATGTATACATCCATACTGCGAGAAGTGAAATAATTATCATTATGCCAAATTTTAGTTAAGGCTTCTTCTCTTGGCATAAGATCATTTTTATACTTGCAAAGAAGTTTTAACAGCTCATTCTCTTTAGGAGATAATTTATGCATTTTACCGTTAACCTCTAATTGTCGTAATTTGGTATTAAATTTAAAATTGGAAATTTCATAAATTTCTTTGTCTTCATTTTCAGAATTAACGGAAGAATTGGAATTCCTTTGAAGAACGGCATTAATTTTATACAATAAAACTTCAGAATCAAACGGTTTAGTTATATAATCATTAGCGCCAAGTTTATATCCGGTAAGAATATCCTCACGCATGTTTTTAGCTGTTAAAAAGATAATCGGAACATCCGGATTAATGTCAATAATTTCTTTAGCTAATGTAAATCCGTCTTTTTTCGGCATCATTACATCGGAGAGACAAATATCAAAATTGTCTGCTTTAAATTTTTCTAACCCGTCTTCACCATCAACAGATAGAGTTACATCGTAATCGTGAATAGAGAGGTAATCTTTTAAAACAGCACCAAAACTTGGATCATCTTCTACTAATAATAGCTTTACTTTTTTATCCATGATATTTTTAATTTAGAGGAATACGTACAATAAAAGTGGTTCCTTTATGTAATTTACTAACAACTTTAATACCACCATTATGTAACTTAATAATAT
Organism: Apibacter sp. wkB309; assembly: GCF_002964915.1. Lineage (NCBI taxonomy): Bacteria > Pseudomonadati > Bacteroidota > Flavobacteriia > Flavobacteriales > Weeksellaceae > Apibacter > Apibacter sp. wkB309. The sequence goes on along the minus strand of NZ_PSZL01000001.1, from coordinate 19,020 downwards.
TTTTTACGTAGGCCAAGCCTAATCCGTGACCTTTTACATTATGTATGTTTCCGGTTTCTTCCCGATAAAATTTTTCAAATATTTTTTTTATAACGTTTTCAGACATACCTTTTCCTTTATCTGAAATTTCAACTACGTAATCATTTTTATCGTTGTAAGTTTTAACCGAGATTTCAGGTTTTTCCAATGAATATTTGTTCGCGTTGTCTAATATGTTAACAAAAGCATTGGTAAGATGAAATCCATCCACATTTCCAATATATTTATCTGCTAAATACTCTTCTTTGATTGTCCCCCCTCGTTGTTCCACTTGTACCCGAACAGTTTTAATGCTGTTTTTCAGGATTTGTCGAATATCTGTTTCTTTTCGGATCAGTTGAAGTGCATTTCGTTCAAGTTTTGACATTCTCAAAACCATCTCCACTTGTTTTTTCATTCTATCATTTTCTTGCTTAATTAAAGAAGTATAGAATTTCATCTTTTCCGGTTCTAATTGAACTTTCTCCGAATTTAGCGCATCCGTAGCAATATTAATGGTTGCTATAGGAGTTTTGAATTCATGAGACATATTATTTATGAAATCAGTTTTTATTTCAGAAATCTTTTTTTGCTGGGACATATAATATATAGAAGCAATATATATAGCTATAATGACCAAAGTAGAGGCTATGGTTACCCCAATAGCTCCCAAAATAGGATTTAGTACGGAATATTGTTTAGAAGGGAAATAAACGGATAAATAATATTGGGTATTATCTTTTCCGTCAGAAAATAAAACTACATTATAATTTTGAGTAAACTTATTACTTAAGATAAAATCATCACTATGGATTTTAGTTAATTTAAGTTTATTGTTGAGCACTCCGCATTTGAATTCAGTATTAATATTGTGCTTTTTAAGTTCTAAGCTAACCACTGAATCTATTAGCTGCATGTTAATCCTGGATTCCAAACTCATCTGGTTTACACTCAATCTTGCAAATTCGTCCAAGGTAAATTTAGGGCTTACAAAACTATTTTCAATATTTTTTTCAATCGGTCTAATATTGGTTTGAAGAGAATCTTTTTTAATTTTTAATACGCCTTCATCCGTTAGTAAATTGGTGATTTTTAAAGTATCTTTTTTTGAAAAAGGAATGATAAGAGGCTTTTTATTGACGATTGTTTTTTTATAAATGATGTATTTAACAGACTGTGAGTCAATAACACTCATGGCTGTTTGGATGGTGCTGGAATCTTTTTGATTATTAATGTCTTGATAGAAATTAGTAAACGGTTTGTAAAACTTATTAATCTCTATAGTATTAATTTTTTTGGAAGAATTATTTAGTGCTTTGTATACACGAGATGAAAAATCCTGTTCACCTGCATCTATAGCTTGTTTCAGCCAAAAAATCTGCAATCCCACAAAAACTATAAGGGAAATGGTCATTAATCCCGATAAAATAGGGATGAAACGTTCCTTCATAGTACAAAATTAATCATTTTAACCGATGAAATTTACGACATATCGAAAATTTTCAATATTTTTAAAATCTTATCTGATCAAAAATAAAGCTAAAGAAATATTTAGTACGTTTAAAATATTATATGGAGAATAATTTTAAAAATGATTTAAATTTGTACGTCTATAACTATATTATATTATGCACCAAGAAGAAAAAAAATCTTTAAATTTTTTAGAGCAGATAATTGAAGAAGATTTAGAAAATGGTTTTCCTAAAGAGAAATTAAGGTTTAGATTTCCACCTGAGCCTAACGGCTATCTTCATGTAGGCCATATCAAAGCCATTTGGATAAATTTTGGATTGGGGCAGAAATATAATGTACCCGTTAATTTACGATTTGATGACACTAATCCGGTTAAAGAAGATCAAGAATATGTTGACGCGATTAGAAAAGATGTAGAATGGCTGGGATATACTTGGGATAAGGAATGTTATGCTTCTGATTATTTTCAACAGTTATATGAGTGGGCTATAAAATTAATTAAAGAAGGAAAAGCATATGTTGATAATCAAACTTCGGAAGAGATGAATGAACAGAAAAAAAATCCTTTTGAAGAAGGTATCGAAAGTCCTTATAGAAACAGGAGCATAGAGGAAAACCTTGATCTTTTCCAAAGAATGAAAGAAGGAGAATTTGAGGAAGGAAGTTGTGTACTTCGCGCAAAAATAGACATGAAATCCCCGAATATGAATATGAGGGATCCGGTAATGTATCGTATTTTAAAAAAACATCATCAAAGAACCGGTAACGAATGGTGTATATATCCTTTATACGATTGGACACATGGAGAATCAGATTACATAGAGCAAGTTTCTCATTCTTTATGTTCGTTGGAATTTGAAAATCACCGACCTTTATATGAATGGTTTTTGGATCAGGTATACGATCCATCAAAAGTTAAAAGTAAGCAGCGTGAATTTGCCAGATTAAATTTAAGTTATACGATTACCAGCAAACGAAAATTATTGCGTTTAGTAGAAGGAAATTATGTATCCGGTTGGGATGACCCGCGAATGCCTACCGTATCGGGTATGAGAAGAAGAGGATATACTCCTGAAGCTATCAAAGATTTTATGGAACGAGTAGGAGTGGCTAAAAGAGACAACATTATTGATTTTGCTTTATTAGAATTCACGGTAAGAGATCATCTTAATAAGATTGCTCAAAGAGTCATGGCTGTGGTCAATCCGGTGAAAGTTGTAATCACTAATTATCCGGAAAACTCAGAAGAAAATGTTACTATTGAAAACAATCCGGAGAATAGGGAAGCAGGAGAAAGAGAAGTTCCTTTCTCAAGAGAAATATATATAGAAAGAGAAGATTTTATGGAAGAAGCTCCTAAGAAATTTTTCCGATTGACCTTAGGAGGAGAAGTCCGATTAAAAGGAGCTTATATAATTAAAGCAGAATCTGTAGAAAAAGACGAAAACGGTGTAATACAAACCATTTATTGCACGTATGACGATAAAAGTAAGAGCGGAAGCGGAACAGAAGAAAGCATGCGAAAAGTGAAAGGTACTTTGCATTGGGTATCCGTTAAACACGCATTACCTATAGAAGTGAGAATCTATGATCGATTATTTAAAGAAGAATCTCCGGATACACAAGAAGGTGACTTTTTAAATTTTTTAAATCCGGATTCTTTAAAAACTATTCATGGTTTTGCAGAACCCGGCTTAAATGGTACAAAAATTGGAACAAAATATCAATTCCAAAGACTTGGGTATTTTGCAGTCGATGACGATTCAACAGAAAATCATCTAATTTTTAACAGAACTGTAACATTAAAAGATACCTGGGCGAAAATCGCTAATAAATAAAGTTTTAAATTATGAAAAAAATAATCTTTTTAATTGCTCTTTCTTCTTTTTCACTTTTCAGTGAAGCTCAACAAGTAAAAACTCCGGCAGCAAGTTTAAAAGCGGAGGTTGAACAAATGGTAGGTTTAACAGATGTTGAATATGAGTATTCTCGACCTAATAAAAAAGGAAGGGTAATTTTTGGCGGATTGGTACCTTACGGCCAAGTTTGGAGAACAGGGGCTAATGAAAATACAACCATTAAGTTTGGGGATGATGTTGAGATTGATGGAAAAACTATTCCTAAAGGTAAATATGCAATATATACAATCCCCCGTGAAGATACCTGGGATGTAATTTTTTATTCCGATTCAGAAAATTGGGGAACACCTGAAAAATGGGACGATAAAAAAGTGGTTTTAAAAACAACGGCACCGGTTAAAAAATTGGCAGAATCAGTGGAATCATTTACTATAGGAATAAATAATCTTTCAGATAATTCCGCACATTTACAATTTATGTGGGATCAGGTTTTGGTAGATATAACTTTCCATGTACCGACACAAAAAATAGCAAATGCAAGTATTGACGGTATATTATCTAATCCAAGAGCAGATGCTAATGCCTATTATGCTTCAGCCAATTATTATTTACAGTCTAATGGAGATATGAAGAAAGCTTTAAATTGGATCAATAGAGCCATTGATTTAAAGCAAGGAGAATCCCCTTATTGGTATTACAGAGTTAAATCGCAAATTCAAGCTAAGTTAGGAGATATAAAAGGGGCAATAGATTCAGCTGAGAAATCTTTAGATGGAGCCCAAAAAGAAGGTAATAAAGATTATATTAGATTAAATACCGAATCTATTAAAGAATGGAAAAAAATATTATAAATTATTTATTTTAAAATAAAAAAAACAGAACGGTAAGAGATTTCTTACCGTTTTTAGTAGTATATAGTTTATAGTAGATAAATTTTTTGGATTTTACAATCTGTTCAAATTTGTATTTATAAATAAGGTAAATGCATAAACTTCCGATCCATAAAGAAGCTATTATTGTTCCGATCATATTAGTAGGAGCCATATGGTTGGTATTTCTATTACAAAATTTATTGATTTTCAAAGAATGTTATGGAATCATACCTCTTAATCTAAAAGGGTTGAGAGGAGTACTGCTCGCACCGTTATTTCATGGAAACCTTACCCATATACTCAGTAATACTATTCCTTTATTTGTATTAACATTTTTTACTTTTCAGTTTTATGAAAAATTGGCATATTTCGTTTTACTAAATGGATGGATTATATCCGGTTTTGTGGTTTGGTTACTACCTAATTTTTCTTTACTAAATTCTTCCGTTTTATCTTGCCATATAGGAGCCAGCGGTATTATCTATGTTTTGGCTTCATTTCTTTTTTTTAGTGGAATTTTCAGGCATGAAAAAACCTTACTGGCAGTTTCATTGATTGTCGTTTTTTTATATGGGAGTTTAGTTTGGGGAATATTTCCCAGAGAACTTTTAGGCATATACGATGATCGGCCTATTTCCTGGGAAAGTCATCTGTCGGGAGCTGTAACCGGGTTTATATTAGCTTATATGTTGAGAAGAATAGGCAAAAAAAGAGAGAAACCTCAATGGGATAAGGATGAATATGATCATTCTGATGATGAAAAACTTTGGGAAAAATATCAATTGGAATATCCTGAATATTTTCATGAAGAAGACCCTTCGAAATCTGATCCGACTTCAGAGATAAATAAAACAGACAATGTCCATCACGAAGATGAAAAAGATTCTTTGAAAAATCAAGAGAAACTATAGGTCAAAAACCGAAGGTCGTTTAGTGATAATGCTGTCTTTAATCCATAGAAAAAATGCTCCGGTAAGATATAAAGCAAAAATTCCACCTAAAGTAATAAATGACAAGTAGATAAATAAAAGTCTTAATTTAGACGCCCGTACTCCGAATTTTTCCGATACACGTGAAATTACTTCAAATCCGTTTGCTTCAAATAGAGTGCGTAATTTTTCTATCATAAAAAAGTATTTATTAAATTAATTCATATAAAGTAAAAAATTACAATTTTTTAATTACTATTATCAATTTGCTAAAATTGAACCAAAATACCTCCCAATACTTGAGCTCCTAAGACTTTATAACCTTGAAAGCGTTCGTAATTTTTACTGAATAAATTGGTTCCATTAACAAATAGTGAAAAATTCTTATATAATTTATATGAAGCCGAAAGATTAAGGTCTACATAACTGTCTAAAGTAGTTATTCCCTCCCTAACAGACGAAGAGGCAGGATCGTAATAAAAATAATTACTCTTACGCTCACCGGTAAAAAATAATTTTGCTTCTAATTTTAATTTATCTTCTAAAGTTTTATAATTACTATCTAAGCCTACTTTAAAATTGGGTAAATTATAAGCATGTTTAAGCTCATCCAGATTATAATTATGATATTCTCCTTCCAATCCAATAGTCAAATCTCCGGTCCAAAAATATTGTAAAGCACCTTTAACAGTAATAATATTACCATCATCGTACACAGCATTGAAGGTATTTAATCGGTTATAGGCCTTTAACACAGAAGGCAAGGTAAGGTCATAAGGATTTCTCATGAAAAAATAAAGGTTTTCGGCTTTACTGAATGATCCTTCCGCTTCGTACTTAATGCTTTCATCTATATCCCCTTTAATCCCTCCATAAACTTTATATAATATATTGGTTGGTCTTAACAATTGATTGGAGTATAAATACGGATTTTCCGAAAATAAATCGGACATATTATTAAGTTTTAAACCGCCATCAATACCGGCATATACATTAATTTCTCTGGCAGCATTGAATAAAAATTCAGCCTTAGGATGGAAGAAAATTTTTGTATTATTACCTTCCAACTCGCCATTATAGGCAATATTAGCACCCACTTTCAAATAAGAACCTTGACTTGAAATTCGTAACACAGGAGAAAATCCGGCTGTTAAAAATGAATATTTATCTTTTGAGTCCAATCCAAAATGCGTATAAGTATAATTAAACAATACATCTGCTTCCACGCCAAAATTTAAACCGGGAAGCATAAGATTTGCATTTTCGGAACTCTTAGCCAGCTTAGCTTTTAAGTCTACAAAAGTTTCATTTGAATCAAATTTGTCCCACATATATCCGGCTTTTAAAGAAGCTTTGTCCAAATAATTATTACTATACATGTCATAATCGGATTTAAAGGTAAGTTGATTGGTATTTTGCCTTAAATTCATGTGGGGAGTTGCATGTATTTCCGGTGTGTTAAGACCGTAATAATTAGTTCCATTATAGGTATAATTTCCCGCAAAATGTAATTTTCCCGTTTTTAATTTAAAAATGTAAAAAGCTTCTGCATCAATAGTTGAAGAAGAAGTTTTCCAATCGTATTTGTTTTTAGGACCATCGGTAGAAAGTGCAGACAATTTGATACCGGTCAAATTATTATTTATCGGATAATTAAAATATAAATCCCCCAGTACTGTATTTCTGGTTCCATAACCTAACTTAGCATGATTGTCATAATATGAATTAGTAAAATCAGTGTTTAAGGATTGGGGAGGCAGTTGAGACGTTTGAAATTCAGAAACAGCAGGAACATCAATAATTGTATAATTCAGTGAATCTTTTTTTACTGAGTTGCTTTCGTTAGACGGTGGATATTTATCCGGGTCTGTTTTCTTTTTCTCAATATTTTTTACATTAACATTCGGATTTTTCTTTTTTCCAATGGTTAATATTTCTTCTTTAATTTGAGAATATCCTGATGTGGTTGAAATAGTTGCTATTAAAATTAAAATCAGTATTTTATATTGAGTCTTCATAAACTTCAAAACGAGATATAATTATTTAATATGGTTAAGTTGAGTTTGGGCATCTTGTACAACATCCGGAAACTCTTTATAATTTTCTATAATTTGCTCCAATATATAAGTAGCCTGATAATTATCTTTAAGGTTTAGATAATTGTTGCTCATTATAAGAAGAGCTTTAGCTCCCCAATACTGCTGATCAGAATATTTAGATGTTAAATTAAATATTACGGAATTACTGGCATCGTATTTTTTATCTTTATTTTTAAATAATGCATTATAGTATAAGGCCTCAGCTTTTACTGCATTGTTTTTAGATTGTTCAAGAGTTATAAATACTGATTTTGCTTCATTTATTTTTCCCGAATTGTATAAACTGCGCGCTTTTATCAAAGTGGCTTGTTCTTTTACAGTAGAAGGATTTTTGGAATTATTCAGTACTTTTATAGCCATTTCATTAGCCTTAGTATATTCTTTATGATCGGAATAGATATACATCAATTCTAATTCGGCGAAAGATTTATAGTTCTGATTGGAAGTAATTTTATACAAAGATTCAAGCGAATTTTGAGCAGCTTCGTCTTTTTCTTGTTTTATATAAATTTGAGAAAGTCTAACCAAAGCATCTTCCTGGAATTCATTGGATGATTCTGAAACTTCTTTTAATGCCTCTAACGCTTGATTATAATTAGTTAGCTGAAAATAACTTTCTCCTAAATAATAGAGAGAGGTTATTTTACGATTTGTAGTTGGAAACTTAGTTAAAAAAGTCGCAAATTCTTGAGAGGCTGCAGAGTAATCTTTAGATAAAAATTTCTTTTGAGCAGACATAAAAGATAATTCTTCAGCTTCCGCACGGTCCATATTATAGCCTTTTCTATTTGCCCAGTCAATATATTCATTTTCTTTACCGCTTTCAATAAATGCAGTTTTAGCTCCGGTAAAAGCTTGGAGGGCATAATCGGTTTTAGGATAATTATCGGCAATAGTTCCATAATTTACAATAGCTTTTTGATATTCTTTTAAACTGGTCAAATTATCAGCAATACCAAGATATGACATAACCACTAAGTCATTATTTTTGGAAGAACTGATAACTTTCTGAAAATAATTATTAGAATTCTGGTAATTTTCAGTTTCAGCGTACGCTGTACCTAATTCAAAATAAGCATCGTTAATTTTTTCCGATTTTGGATATGCTTTAATGAACTTTTCAAGTTCAACAATTTTATTTTTATAATCTTTTTGCAGACCATATACAATAGCTTTTTGATACTGAGAATATTCCCTGTCTTCGATAGAAGATGTATATGCTTGATCATACATTTGAATTGCTTGGTTAAGCTGATTACTGCCTAATAATGCATCGGCAAGACGTAATTCTGCATCTGCTTTAAATTCTTGCTTTGGATTTTTAAGATATTCTTGAAATGAAATTGCTGCCAAATCGAAATTCTTCAATTTTAAATAAGAATATCCTTTTTGATACATCACTTGAGAACTTTCCGGTATGGTAATTCCGGAATTTTGCAAAAGTTGTAATTTATCAATAGCATTTTGATAATTTCCTAATTGGTATTGACAATCGCTATACCAATAGAGTGAACGTGCATAAAATTGAGAATTATTTTTAAAAAGTATGGCTTTTTCAAATTCTTGAGAAGCCGATTCTATTTTGCCCTGATTGTATAATTGTACTCCGTAGGCATAGGCAACTTCTTGCTCTTTAAGTTTTAACTCCGAAGATTTATTGGGTATGGAAGATAGAAGTTGAGAGGCTTCTGAGAAATTTCCGGAATTAATATATGATTTAACCAACAATTCATTGATTTCCGATTGATGCTTGGAAGCTGGATATCTTTTTAAATAGGTATTTAAAACTTTGGAAGCAGGCTCGTATGGATTACCTACTTCATAACTCAATTTCGCATAATTTAAATAGGCATTTTCTTGAATTTTTTTATCAAAATCCATTTCAGAAGCAGCTTTGAAAGCCGTTAAAGCTTCTTTCTTTTTATTTGTTTTCAGGTATGAATTTCCCAATTGGTAATATGCATTTTGCGAAATGGGAGAAATATCTCCAACAGTTATTTTATTAAAATAAGTAACTGCTTCTTCATATTTTTTGGCTTGATACAAAACATATCCCATTTGATAATAATCGCTCAAAGTTGGAGAAGCACTATTTTTTATATAAGATGAAAGATAGGGTTCGGCTTCGGCATACTTTTTTAATTTGAAATAGCTTTCTCCAATTATTTTTATTATCTCATTTTTTAACTCAGGATATTGATTAGAAGCTAATAAAGTTTTACCGGTTGATATGGCAGAATCATATTCACCGTCATTAAAATAAATCTGTACCATATAAGGCTTGATTTTTTCGGTAAATTCCGGTTGATTTAATAAGGAAGTAAATTTTTCCTTAGCTTCAATATGTTCACCGTTAGCATAAGCTATATGACCTAACAAAAAGTCTATTTGATTTTTGTATTGGTTGCTATAAGATCCTTTTTCCAAGTTTTTTTCAGCATTTTCAAAATCCTGATTCATAAATTGAGCATACCCGAGTTTGATGTATTGATTGGCTCTTTTATTAGGAGGAAGTTTATCTATTGCTACTTTAGAGAGTTCTTCTGCTGCGCGAAAATAATCCTGATGTATTAAATAGTAATTTCCCAATTGGAGGTGAGCTCTTTCAGTTAATACGCTTTGAGGATATTTATTGGTAAAGGCATCAAATTTCTTTTCTGCTTCTTCATCTTGTAAGATGAGGCTTATGAGAGCATCGTAAAAATTGGCAATTTCCAATTGATAAGATCTTAGATTGGAAAAGTTAATTAAATCATTAATTATATATTGAGTTCCTCTATAGGCTTCATTTTCATATAATTCCTTTGCGTTGCTTATCTGGTAATTGTTATAATAAATTTCAGATAATTGAGCATTCACAAATAAATTTGCTCCTAATAATGGGATAAGCCATTGGGTTTTTTTTCGCATAACTTTAGTGCATATTTTTAATATAAACGACTTTTTTAGTTTTAAAAAATTCCTCGTCAAAATAATCTTTTAACTCATAGAGTGTAGCCTCGGGAAAATTTTTCAATTCTTCAGTTAGATCTCCTCCTTTTAAATATAAAACGCCATTTTGTAAACTATTGATATTCTTAGATGTAAATTTTCCTTTAACCCAAGACATGAAAACAGGCATTTGGGTAACCGCTCGGCTTACTACAAAATCAAATTTCTCTTTAATTTTTTCGGCGCGAGTATGAATACCAATGACATTATCTAACTTTAATTCTTGTGCAATTTCATTAACAACCCTAATTTTTTTTCCAATGGAGTCGGCCAAAGTAAATTGAGATTCCGGAAAAAGTATAGCTAAAGGTATACCCGGAAATCCGCCACCTGTACCAATATCCAAAACTTTGGTCGAAGGAGCGAACTGCATTACTTTTGCTATTCCCAAAGAATGAAGGACATGTTTTTCAAGTAAAGAATCTATATCTTTCCTTGATATAACATTGATTTTTTCATTCCAATTTGAATACAAATCAGGGAGTTTTTCGAAACTATGCAATTGTTTTTCAGTTATCTCCGGAAAATACTTTTGTATTAAGTTTGTCATGGGTATTAATAGATATACAAAAATATAAGTTTTAATAATATAAGACTCTATTTTATAATAGACATTTGCTTTTATTACAACAAAAATAAGGGTTTAAGGAAAAGAAGAAGACTTTTTGAAGTCATTTAACAAAATTTATAAAGATCAGATGGTAAAGATAAAATTTAATTGGAATGCTATTAATATAAATTATAATTTACTTTGAAAACAAGTTATTTTTGATTCGACAATTAATTTATATTACCTATTTTTATAAAATTAAAAACGAACTTACACTACTTAGATATAAAATAATTACTATAAATATGATTTCCTTCATTCAGAAACGAATTGATATCTCTCAAAAAAGCATAGAAAATACGGTAAAATTATTAAACGAAGATCATACCATACCCTTTATTGCCCGTTATAGAAAGGAAATGACCGGAAATCTGGATGAAGTTCAATTATTCAATATATCTAAGTTAAAAACAGATTTTGAAGAAATTCAAAAACGTAAGGAGTTTATTATAAAAAGTATTGACGAGCAAGGAGCATTAACCGAAGAATTTAAGCAAAAAATAGAAAATTGTTTCGAACTGACTCTTTTAGAAGACTATTACTTACCCTATAAAAAGAAAAGAAAAACAAAAGCGTCTGTTGCAATTGAAAACGGTTTAGAACCTTTAGCAAAAATCTTAATGGCACAAAAACCGATTTCAGATTTAACTCTATTAGCTTCAAAATACACCACAGATGATGTATTGTCAGTAGATGATGCTCTTCAAGGTGCCAGATATATTATTGCGGAATGGATTAACGAAAATAATTATGTACGTTCAAATTTAAGGCGTTTTTTTCAACAAACTGCCCTTTTGGAATCTAAGGTGATTAAAGGAAAAGAGGAGGAAAAAGAAGCACAAAAATTTTCAAATTATTTTGAATTTTCTGAAAATTTAAAACGTTCGCCATCTCATCGGTTTTTAGCAATCTTACGAGGGGAAAAAGAAGGAATTTTACGCGTCAAAGTTAAAGTTGACTCAGAGGAAGCCTTACATATAATAAGCAAACATATAATTAAAACTCATGAAAAAATAATTAAAGATCAACTACTTTTAGCAATAAAAGATTCTTTTTCACGCTTATTAGAACCGGCGCTAAGTAATGAAGTTTTCCAGAAAGCCAAAGAGTCAGCCGACCAAATAGCCATTCAAGTGTTTTCATCTAATTTAAAACAATTATTACTGCAATCTCCTTTGGGGGAAAAAAGAATACTGGCAATTGATCCCGGATATAAATCAGGTTGTAAGTTGGTTTGTTTAGATGAAAATGGTAATTTATTACACAATGATACCATATATCCTCATCCTCCCCAAAAAGAAATCAAAGAATCAATAAAAAAAATTAAATCTTTAATTAATGCTTATAAAATTGAAGCCATATCCATAGGTAATGGTACAGGCTCCCGAGAATCGGAACGATTAATACAATCCATAGCTTTTGATCGTCCTCTTAAAGTTTTTGTTGTAAATGAAGCCGGGGCGTCCGTATATTCTGCATCTAAATTGGCTCGGGAAGAATTTCCATCCTATGACGTTACGGTAAGAGGAGCAGTTTCCATAGGAAGAAGGTTGTCTGATCCACTTGCGGAATTGGTAAAAATAGAACCTAAAGCCATAGGAGTGGGACAATATCAACACGATGTAGATCAATCATTATTGAAAAAAGAACTGGATGCAGTTGTTGTTTCTTGCGTAAACAGTGTGGGTGTAAACCTTAATACAGCCAGTAAATCCTTATTGTCTTATGTTTCGGGTATAGGAGAAAAGATGGCTGAAAATATTGTTCAGTACCGTTCGGAAATGGGAGCATTTTCAACCCGGCAAGACCTGAAAAAAGTTCCCAGACTTGGTGAAAAAGTATTTCAACAGGCATCCGGATTTTTAAGAATTCCGACGTCTGAAAATCCTTTAGACAATTCCGCTGTTCATCCCGAAAGCTATTCTCTAGTAATGAAAATGGCTAATGATTTAGGAGTAAAATTGGGAGATTTAATCCGAAATAAAGAACTAATTCAAAAAATAAAATTAAACAATTACGTAAACGAAGAAGTAGGGATTTTAACTTTGGAAGATATTTGTAAAGAATTGGAAAAACCCGGTCTAGACCCAAGAACACAAGTAAAAATGTTTACTTTCGATCCTTCTTTAAAAACCATCGATGATTTAAAACCGGGAATGAAAGTTCCCGGAATAATCAATAATATCACTAATTTCGGTTGTTTTGTAGATATAGGAATTAAAGAGAATGGATTAGTTCATCTTTCTAAAGTATGCAATGATTTCATAACAGACATTAGCACAGTCGTGCATCTTCATCAACATGTAGAAGTAAAAATAATCGATATAGATAAGGAACGAAAGAGAATACAATTATCTATGATTGATTAAATTGATTAAAAGGTTAATAAAAGATCTTTAGATAAAAATATAGATTCTATTATAGATTATATAATTATTTTAATTTTTTAAAATACATATACTATATTTTTATCACATAAAATAAAAAGTATATATAAATATAAAACACTTCAAAACTTTTAAATTATATAATTATTGCTCTAATAGTAGTAAAAAAAAATAAGAATTAATATCTTTATCCATTCATTATCCGTATTTATCATAAAATCTGATTTAATAGGGTATTATTTAGTTAAATAATATAAATAAAATTAAAAAATGAAAAACCTTTATTCGTTCGTTATTTTAATATTTTTTATTGGTAAAATTTTTTCACAGGATTTTAAAGAACCTAAGATCTCGATCAAAGATCATAATGGAAATTCAGATACTGTGTATGTTGACTGTGATTATAAGTTTTTTAGAAATAAAAACATTAAACTAAGTGTAGATTATCCTATAATCAATCAAACCAATAAATATGAAGTTTCTTCCATTCAATATCCTTCAAATGTAGATTTTACCAAGGGTACTCCGGTATCAACCGGTAACTCCAATGGTAAAAACGATGATGTTTTTGGTAACGATATCATCGATATAGGTTTTAATTTTTGCTTTTATGGAAAAAGTTATAATCAAATTATTGTCAGTGATAATGGAGTAGTCAGCTTTGACTTGTCGCAAAAAAATAAAGAATGTCCGTATATTATTTCAGGTAATAATCCAAATTCCGGATTACCTAAAAATTCAATATTTGGTGTTTATCACGACATGAATAATACCACGCCGAGCAAGGTAAAAGTTGCTTATGAAGGAAAAGCTCCCTATAGAAAATTCATTATTAATTTTGATAATTTAAAACAATACGGACCGGATCGGATTTATTCATCTTCACAAATTGTTTTGTATGAAACTTTTAATATCATAGATATATATGTTGGAAATAAAAGTAAAAACCCCAATACCACTAAAGATAAAAACGCTTTAATAGGGATCATCAATTCAAATGGATACATAGGAGTTTCTCCCCCGGGAAGAAATAGGGGAGATTGGGAAGCAAAAAAAGAAGCATGGAGATTTACTCCGAATGGAAATACGGATATTTCCGTTACTTGGTATGAAGGAAATTCTTCAAGTCCAAGTAATTGGGGGGATACTTGGGTAGTCACTCCTACTTCAAACACTTACTTTAGAGCAAAGGTTACTTATAATGGATGTAATGGTTTTTCACTTACGGATACCTTACAGGTGAAGTTTAGCAAAGAATTTCCTACGGCAGTAAAACAATCACCCCCACCTTTTTGTATTAATAATGGAGAAAGTTATACAGTTGATTTAACATCATATCAACAACTGATAAACCCGGATCCAAATTTAAAATTTACCTATTACAGGTATAAGAATTTAACTAATCAGATTTCAGATGAAGAAGCAAAATCCTTTACTTTTTCTGATGATATGACGGTCTATGTAAAAGTATTGAAAAGCGGAGTTTGCTTTGTTTCTACAGAGATAAATCTTAAATTAAATAAGAGGCCTGATTTAAAAGATAACCAGCAATTCATTGTTTGCGATGAAGGAAATGACAATATAGAGAATGTGAACCTGAATAATTTTAATTACGGAATAAATAAACGGACTACAGAGTATATAATACTGGATGATCAAATGAGAGAATTGCCCGATGTTGTTATACGTAATTACCCTATTGATTTATCAGGAACTGACGAAGATAGTGTAAAGTTTTACCTTAAAGCATGGAATAAATCCATTAGGGATAAGTCGTGTTATACCTTAATCACATTTACTGTAAAATTGGTGAAAAAATTAGAGTTAGAAGAGTATTTAGCTGAAATTTGCGATGTTAGGGAAGGGCAATCCGTGATGTTGGATCTAACCAAATATAACTCTAACTTACTAACAAATTCTCCGATCAATCCTTCCCATACTACCGTAAAATGGAAATACTATAAAGATTCTTATTACAACAACGAAATTGTAAATCCGGATAATTGTATGTTGAGATTAAATAACACTATTTACATCAAAGCGACTCATCCGGATTTTTGTGGAGAAGTAAAAACAAAATTGATTTTAAATGCCATCGGAGATTGTAGCGGTGGCGGTGGCGGCGGTGGTGGCGGCGGCATCGGAGATGGATTGCCATATCCAACTATATGTGATGCCAATGATACAGAAGAAGTAAATTTGGAATCATATCTTCCTAACTTTTTGTCCGGTACTTCATTAACTCCACAAGATATTGAGATTGAAGGTTTTTATAAAGATTTGGCATGTACGGATAAACTTAAATTAAAGGAATCATCCCCCGGCTATATCTATAGTGTAGAGGCACCGGCTAAACCAACTATTTATTTAAAATATAAGATTAAAAAAAGCGGAGTTATAGCAGTAAGCTCTATAACTATCTTCGTATCTAAAAATCAAACATTATATAAAAGGGAATTTGATATATGCGACACATACAATGATGGTGTCGAGAAAATATACTTAAAAGATTACGAAGATTTACTTAAAGATCTTTATACTTATTCATATTCTCATCCATCCTTTGGAAATGATTCAGATGATAAAATTGTATTTTTTGACAATCAGCACGATCGGGATATGTATTTGGCAGATCCTAAACATGAAAAAGGAATGATTAAAAAGAGTTTTGATCTAACTTCGGATGAAAATCCAAAAATAATATATCCTGCGGTCCGATATAATCGATGCAGCTATGCTTATGATTTGAAATTCAATTTGATAACAATTGAAGAAAAAGTATTGGGTCCGCATACTATTTGTGATTTTAATGATGATGGAATTGAGGTTGTTAATATATTAGAATTTATAAAAGGTTCTAAAAAGACTGATCCAAACAAGCTGGAAGAACTTCTTACTCAAGATCAGTTATCAAGTTTAAAAACTTCTATAAAAGATATAAGAAATTTAAGGTATTATAAAACCAAAAATGAAGCTCACGACGGGGGTAAAGCATCGATTACAGATCCTACTAAATTTCAAATTGGAGAAGGAACTTTTTCGGCATTTGTTAAATTAGAATTTAAAAATCAATGTCCCATTATTGTTGAGATTAAATTTAATTTAGTTCCATCCGTACAATTACCGGAATATACAGACTTAGAGGTTTGTGACATAGGGGATGACTACAAAGAAGAAGTAGATTTGTCTAAAATCATACTTGATTCAAAAGGGACAACCATTCAATTTTATCGTTTGATATACGATGCGGAATATGAAATAGATGCTCCCGGTGAATTGTTAGGAACGTATACGGACAGCAATACTCCAATTAAGTATCTGGTAAATACGACAACAAATATTACCAATAATGAGATATGCATGAGAGTGGAGGATCCGGTAACCAAGTGTTTTAAGATTATTCGAGTTACAATAAACTTAATTCCTGTACCGACAGTTAGTAATCCAAACATCTATATATGTGATTTTGGAAATAACGGGACAGAAAAGATCAATTCATCAAATTTATACCAACTGGTAACGGCCCCACTTATATCCAATAATTCAAAGTTGACGAATCAAATGGATTATGAATATTATGTAACAGAAAATGATGCAAAAAATGGCACTAATCCGGTAAGTGAATTTGATGTAACCAACTCCACAAAAATTTGGGTGAAAATTAAAACCAAAGATTGCTCGGATTATTTTATGTTAAATTTTTCATTAATTGAATCTCCCGTTTTAAAGCAAAATGTAAGTGTTACCATATGCAATAATAATACGAAAAATGATCAAGACAGCATCTATGAAACTATTTGGTTGGAAAATTATAACAGCCTTTTTCTTGATTCCAACATAGATAGTAATGACTTTGAATTTATTTATTTTACTAGAGAGGATGATGCACTAAAAAATCAAAATCGTATTTGGGG
The DNA here is from genome assembly GCF_002964915.1 of Apibacter sp. wkB309. Taxonomy (NCBI): domain Bacteria; kingdom Pseudomonadati; phylum Bacteroidota; class Flavobacteriia; order Flavobacteriales; family Weeksellaceae; genus Apibacter; species Apibacter sp. wkB309. The sequence continues at coordinate 1,868 of NZ_PSZL01000001.1, read as the reverse complement.
GAGTGCTTCGGTTACCCGATTTCCAACCACTTTTTGGGTTAGAGTAAGAAATATAAAAAGTAACTGTTTTTCAATTGCCCCTATAGAAGTTAAAGCATATCCTGAATTAGAGGTAAATCATTTTGCTACCTTATTATGTAATGAAGAAAAAAAGGTAAAAGTTAACTTAAAGGAATATCCATCTCAAATGATTGGAAGTTCATATACACTGAGTGATTTTACTGTTTCCTATCATGCAAGTAAGTACAACGCAATTTATGGGATAGGTATACCTGAGGCAAATTTAGAAGAATATGAAGTTTCCGGAGGAGATGAAGTTTGGGTTAAATTTATTTACCATAAAACAGGGTGTTTAATTATCCGTAAAGTAGAATTTTTAATTTCTTTAGTTCCTAAAGCCAATGTACACTTTATAGATATTTGTGATGAAACCGATGGAACCATAGACGGCAAGTATGTAATCAGCAATTTAGATGATTACAAAACTAATATTATTACCGGAGAATCTCTATCCTTTATCAATTCGGAATATGATTTTACTTACTATAGAACGAAACAAGATGCAGAAGAACATAAGAATGAGGTATCGCCTGTAAACTTTACCATCAAACATAATGAATTTACCAATGTTCCTCCTGACAATCCGTTTTATACAATCTATGTCAGAATAGATAAAAAAGATAAAACTTGTCCGACAATTACCGCTATTTCGGTAAATGTAAATCCACGCCTATCGCTGGATAAACAGGAAGTTGAAATAATAGGATGTATGGACGGTCAGGATAAATCATTCGTTGATCTTACTTCTGTTTCCAACCGGATTAGTAGTTCTTCCGATGTTCAATTTGAATATTATAAAGATGAAAATCAAGCACGAAAAGGAGAGATCAGTAATGCTGTTGCAAATCCAAATGCTTACCAAACCGGAGTGATAACTACAGATGGATTTTATACATATGATGAAGTATTTGTCAGAGTAAAGGATAGCAAAGGAATTCAATGCGATAGTATAGCAAAGATTAAAATAAAAGTATATCCTTATATAAAAGTAGAAAATCAATCCGTAGAAATTTGCGAATACGAACCGGACGCTACAAAATCAAAAATTAATCTTTGGGAATTATCCCGGTCAATGCTTTCATCAAATGGCATTCCTGATCCAACACGTTTAAATAAAATGATCAATTCTTTACGAATTATCTACCAAGACAGCAAAGGAGTAGAGATTGGCAGAGTAGAAGACACATCAGGGCAAATACCTAATACTTTAACCGATTACGAACCCCCTGTAGGAGAAAACAAAGTAGAAATAAAAGTCAAATTCGAAAACAAAGAGAACGGATGTGGAAATGAAGGAACAATAACAATTACCCAAAAAGAAACGCCACGTCCCAATAAGGTAACCTATACCCTGTGTGATGAAGACTTAGACGGAGAGTATAATGACGTACTACTAAAAGATTTAGATAATCTGGTAATTGCCCCGTCAGCGAAACAAGAAATTACCTATTACCGCACTCAGTCCGAAGCCTTAGCAGTAAATGATCCGACTATAATTCCGATAGACAAACAAACGTACTTTACTGTGGACTTCCTGAATCCGTTATACGTACGAGTACTAAACCAAGAGAGTGGTTGTATAGGCATAAATGAAGTATGGTTTAAGAAAAATCCCAACCATGTACCGATCCCAAAAGAAGTACGCTTATCAATAAAATGCGATGATTCCCAAGATGATTCAAAAGAAATATTTAATCTACACGAATCAGAACAATTACTGGGCAATTATCCGACAAGCAATTATCGTTATTACAGAAATGAATCAGATGCCAAAGAAGCCTTTAAAAATGAAGCAAAAGGGATTTATA